>CANGLU010000052.1 GCA_947455025.1 Hyphomicrobiales bacterium | reverse complement strand
GCTACCATGTTGCATCCACCAGCGGTAAGTGCTTCCTCTGCGGCGGCACCTTGATCAATACCTCCATTGACAATCATTGGAATGCCGCTGGCTTCTTTTAATGCAACTGGCATAGGTACATCAGAGGTCGGATCACCATTGTCTTTCCAACCGAAGCTTGCCCAATGCAACGCGTCAACGGGCGCTCCCTTTAAGGCAGCTCCAATCTCCCTCGCAGTTGCAACACCACCAGCCCAAGCACCACCAAAATCGTCTACGCCGTTTTGTGAAAGGCGCAAAGTGATGATCTTATCTTTACCAATAGCCGCCCGTACCTTGTCGATCACAAGACGAGCGAAACGTACACGGTTTACCGCAGAACCACCAAATTCATCATTACGATGATTGGTCGACGTATGAATGAATTGGTAAAGGAGATAGCCGTTGGCACCATGGATCTCAACGCCATCAAAGCCAGCATCAATAGCGCGCTTAGCACCCGCTGCAAATCCATCGGCAATTTCGTGAATTTCTGAGACCGTTAGTTCGCGGCAAGGGCCAAATGTAACTTTTGGCCATGCGCCCGTAATGCCGCGCAAATGCTTCTCATCTTCGCTGTCTGTATAGAGCACCCAGCCTTGGCTTTGTCCGGTACTCGCACTACCCGGCTGAACGCCATTCGGTAATACCCGCGGATCAGCAACGCGGCCAGCATGCATCAATTGCAAGATCGCCTTGGAGCCGTTGGCATGAATGGCATCGGCAACCTTTTTCCAAGCAGCAACATGCTTTGCGTTCGCAATACCCGGTTGGGAAAGATAGGCTTTGCAGCCATGTTGATCATCAACCTCATAGGTACCTTCAGTAATGATGAGACCTATGCCGCCTTTGGCTCGCCTTGCGTAATAAGCCGCCATTTCATCCGTTGGGGTGCCATCAGCCTCAGCAACTTGTCGTGTCAGCGGGGCCATGGCAATCCGATTAGGGATAACATGTCCGGCTAGCGTAATTGGAGAAAAGAGATGCGGAAGAGTTTCGGTCATCATATCCTCTTTTTTAGTTATAAATGATCAATCATCACCATCGCGAATGATCTTCTCAGCCATCATTGAGAGCGAAAGTAGTTGTTCGTCTGCCCCTGGTGCACCAGACAATAAAATGGCTGTTGGCAAGCCAGACGCGTCTGTTCCATTTGGAAATGACACGCCACACCACCCGAGATAATTGCCCATCATTGTATTGCGGAGAATTTTAAGGTTGGTGCGGGCAAAAAGCTCATCATCGGCTTCAAGGTCCGCAATGCGTGGTGCAGTCTCAGCAACGGTGGGCATAGCTACAAGGCAGCGCCCAGCCATCTCTTCTGTCATCTGAGCCATCAGCCGATTGCGAGCCAGCATGGCAGCTATATAGTCAACCATCGCCATATTTGAGGCAGCGCGAATACGCCGCGCTACCCGATGATCCATATCGTTGGCTTGCTCACTCTCTACGCGCTCTTTGTGAATTGAGTAAGCTTCCGCGCTTACAATCGTTCCGCGACGCGCTGATAATTCAACAATTTCGTCAAACACGGGCAAGGGTCCGCGAATGATAACCGCACCCGCCGACGCTAGCCGCGCCAGAGAGCGTTCGAAATTCTCAATGACCGCGTCATCACAACCGTCCAATACAACATTTGTTGGAACAAGAACACGCACACCCTTCAAGGTTGCACGACGAACAACAGGCAATAGCAAACCACACATTACGGCATCGACAAGAACAGCGTCCTCAACCGTTCTGGAAAAAATACCAATCGTATCAAGCGTATGCGACAGTGGATAAACGCCATCCATAGGATAGCGCCCGGTTGATGCTTTATACCCAATTATTCCATTGAGTGCAGCAGGAATGCGAACTGAACCGCCGGTATCTGTTCCAATCGCAACGGGTACGAGACCACTTGCAACAGCAACCGCAGAACCGGAAGAAGAGCCTCCCGGGATCCGCGCGACATCGCGCGATTGAGCATTACGTGGCGTACCATAGTGCGGGTTAATGCCAATGCCGGAAAAAGCAAATTCCGTCATGTTGGTTCTACCAACACAGATCATTCCCGCAGCCTTAAGACGCATAACGACTGTTGCGTCAACTTCAGCAGACGGATCGTTTTCGAGAACCTTCGAACCTGCCGTTGTTGGCATGCCTTTAAGTGCAAACAAATCTTTCCAAGCGATAGGAACACCCTCTAGAACACCAGCTGGCCTTCCATCCCGTAACCGCCGCGATGAAGCGCGCGCCTCCGTCAGCGCCCGACCTGCGGTTACGCGGGTAAAAATTGCTTTATCATCATAGGCATTGATAGCGGCTATCGTCCGCTCGGCCACGTCTTCTGCCGAAACAAGTCCTGCATTTATCAACGCGCCTATTTCAACAGCGGAACGATGACCCACATCTATATGCGGTTTGTTAGTCATAGTTTATGGGTACCCTATTAATTACTTAATCATCCGGCACTAATGACCGTCGCATTTTTCGACTTCCACGAGATTAAGACGTCAGAAAGTGGCTTTAGATCATCACGGCGATACTTCTCAACATGACCCTCGAGTAAAACCGATGAGCCGCCAACCAGTGTAATCGACATCTGTACTAAATGTCCGATGACATCTGCGCGCTCCATAACACCGGGTAAAACGTTGCCGCTATATTCCGCGGAAATCTGATCGCGCGTAACACTGCCTGCGGGATGAATTTCAAGCGACTCCGACGGGATGATAATTTTTGCCGATCGTCCAGCCGATGGACTCTTATTAGGCGTTCCTGTGAAGATACCAAATGGCGTTTCAACTTTTACTTGCTCCGAATTTTCATCGAGAACAGTTCCATCAAAAATTGTGTTACGACCGATAAATTGAGCGACGAACGCAGTATTTGGTCGAGTATATAATTCTGCTGGCGCCGATATCTGTTCAACTCGGCCCTGGTTCATCACAACGATGCGATCAGAAAGCGTTAGCGCTTCGGACTGAGCATGCGTCACGAAAACAAATGTTATACCTAAATTTCGCTGTAATAATTTGAGCTCGGCTTGAATAGCTTTGCGGAGATTGGCGTCGAGCGCACCGAGAGGCTCATCCAGCAGTAAAATGTCAGGTTCAACCACAAGTCCACGTGCAAGTGCGATCCGTTGCCGTTGCCCGCCAGAAAGTTTGTGGGTTAACGCATCAGCTATATCCAACAAACCCAATTTATCGAGAATACGGTCTACTTTGGTGTCACGCTCAGCCTTTGCCATGCCTTTAACATCAAGGCCATAGCCTACATTTTGCCGCACGCTCATGTGCGGAAATAATGCGTAGTTCTGAAAGATCATCGAGGTAGGACGCTTTTCCGGCGGCATGTCGTTAATACGACGACCACGAATAAGAATATCTCCACTTGTAATATCTTCGAACCCAGCAATCATCCGAAGAGTAGTCGTCTTGCCACAACCTGAAGGGCCAAGAAATGCGATAAACTCGCCCTTCTTGACGTCAAGATTAAAGTCAATGACAGCGGGGGTACCATTGTCATAGACCTTGCCGACATTAAGGAGTTGCAGGTCATGATCCACGGTCAGCTGCTCCGAACTATTCAATGAATGGATAGGAAAAGGGAATCGGGGTGGCAAAGAGCCTGCCACCCCTTTTTGGATAAGCCCAAATGCCTTAGGCGCTCAGGAATTCATCCCACTTCTGCATGAGGAAGTCGTACTCATCTGGCCACTGGTGCCAATAAGCTACGTTAGCCGCACGGGTTTCGAGTGAACCACCATCGCGGAGATCGCCTTCCTTGATGCCGCCTTCAGCCTTACCCTTCCAAGGCTTGCCTTCGTACCAGAACGCATACTTATCAGCAGGCATGACATTCTTGATGTTCGTCGTAGGCGAGTAATAGCCCTGTTCCGAAACCGTGATGCCTGGAGGTCCCGACAACCAGTAATCAGCGTAGGCATACACGGCTTCCTTGTTCTTGGAACCAGTGATCAATGATGGCCCAATCGACCAAGCGCGATAGCCTTCCTTCGGAATAGCGTATTTGGCTGGCTTGCCCTGTGCCTTAACGGCCATAACGGCTGGCTGCCAAGCATCGCATACGACCATTTCGCCCGAAGCCATCAAGTTGACGAGTTCGCCGAAATCGCCCCAAAGCGCGCGGAACTGGCCTTCCTTCTTCTTCGAGATGAGGAACTTCATGGCTTCCTCGATTTCTTTCTTGTTCGGGTTACCTGGGTTGGCAACCTTCGAAAGACCGAGCGTATTCATGGCCATGACAGCCTGACCGAGTGCAATCAACGGATCAGTGTTAAGGCCTGACTTGCCCTTCCACTTCTTGTCGAAAATTGCAGTCCAGGTGTTTGCTTCCTCATCGGACAGAACCGATGGATTGTAGCCGATCGAGTCGTAGTTATAGACGGCAGGAACCATCCAAAGCGACGTCTGCTTATCGTCAGACCAGATTTGGCCGGTGATCTGCGCACGCTTCTCAAGCTTGGAGCTTGGCTTCGTGAAGGTATCACGGATATTAGCCCAGTTCTTGAGTGCCGAGGTTGGAATGGGCTCGACATTCTTGGTCTGAGTGACAGCTGGAAGACGCTCGCCAATCGTTTCCCAGCAATCATAGTCCTTCGATCCAGAAAGGATCTTGGTCTGTGCATCCGGGAAAGTAGCGGCTGTGCCCGACGTTGAGCCTACGCCCGAAGCCTTTTTATAGTCCGCTAGGATACGCTCCTGAACGGTAACAGACAAACCGATTGTGCGAAGCTCCTGCTTAGCAAGATCAGCTGCGGCAGCATAGGCTGCGCGCGAAGATAGGAATGGCGTTCCTGCACCCATCGCGAGAGCAATAGCACCCGTGGTGGACTTTAGAAGACTGCGCCGAGACAGTTCGAGTTTATCGACCATGCGTGGTCACCTCCAAATGTTGTTTTCACACTACTAAAACGATTAATAGCAACTTCGGGTGTTAGTACCTCCCGACCAGAAGTCCACCATCAACCACCACCGTCTGACCCGTCATATAACGGGCTGCCGAGGATGCCAGAAACAGAACAACATCGGCGATCTCATCTGGCTCGCCGATCCGTCCCATTGGAATAAATTCACCTGCTTTGTCTGCACCGGCAGGCCCCAATGAATGCTTCTCAGAAAGAAGCTGGGCCGTGCGTATATAGCCCGGGGCAATACCATTCACGCGAATGCCGTCTTTGGCTAACTCAACAGCCAATCCACGAATAAGACCAATCACACCAGCCTTAGCGGAAGAATAGTGCACATGCTCATCCCAACCATACGCAATACCCATGATAGAGGAAATACAAACGATAGCACCAGCGCCGCGCTTTTTCATCGCAGGCAAGGCTGGCCGAATAACGCGGATCATACCCTTCAGATCGATATCAAAGGTTTCGTCCCATTTCTCGTCGGTTAACTTGCCAAGCGGGACCTTGTGAGCGATGCCTGCATTGGCCACAATGCAATCAATCGCGCCGAACCTCTTCTGAATATCTGCGATAAGTGAATCAGCCTCGGAAGTTGAGCGGACATTGAGCTTGTGAAATTCAGCGGTACCACCGGCCGCTATTATTTCGCTGACAACGGCCTTGCCTTCTTTGACCAATACATCTGTCACTACAACATGGTAACCCGCATTTGCGAAGGAATGACCTGTCGATCGCCCAATGCCAATACCGCCGCCTGTTATTAAAACAATCGGCTTCTTTACCGATTTTTCAGAAGACCGCGCTAATGTAGGATTCCCCTTAACGGACGGTTTCGTAACCGATTTAACCGCAGGCTTTTTCATAACATCACGTCTCCCGAATTTGGGCCTAATGTCTGACCGACGAACAGCGACGCCTCATCGGATGCGAGGAACGAAACGGTAGCAGCCACTTCGTCCGGCTCGCCAAACCGACCAAGCGGCAATTCTGCTGTTTTAGCTTTACGCCAATCATCCGACAGCGCCATCACAAGAGGCGTATTAATTGGCCCCGGAGCTACCGCGTTAACACGAACCCCCTTGGCACTGACTTCGCGCGCCAGAGATTTTGTTAACCCAATAATTGCCGATTTTGCCGCACTATAATGGACGAGCTCAATACCACCAATTTGACCTAGCTGCGATGCAATATTAATCACTACGCCCTTCTTAGCCTTAAGCATTGGGCCTAGTACCGCTTTGGTACATAAAAATGTACCACGCACATGAACGGCAAACATCCGATCAAAATCCGCAACCTCAAGGTCAACGAAATGCGCTTGATGAACATGGCCAGCATTATTCACAAGGACATTACAATCACCAAACGAAAGTTTGGTTGCCGAGACCATTTCAGCAACATCGGCTTCGTTTGATACATCTCCAGAACTTGAAGTTGCTTTGCCGCCCGCAGAGAGAATTTCAAATGCTACAGCCTGGGCGCGCTCTAAACTTAAATCATTGATCATAACGGACAGACCATCCATGGCAAGGCGATGCGCAATAGCCCGTCCTATTCCAGACCCAGCCCCTGTTACTATGGCCACCCCACCCGACATTTATGCATCCTCCTGAATTGCCACGCGCTTTGCACGCCGTAGCGACGCGGTCATAAGGACGGCGTAAACAGCCAGCAGAGAAAAGGAAAAGAGTGTTGTTAAAACACCAAATGCAAAAATATTCGGATGAATCTCAATCG
This sequence comes from Hyphomicrobiales bacterium, assembly GCA_947455025.1. Lineage (GTDB taxonomy): Bacteria > Pseudomonadota > Alphaproteobacteria > Rhizobiales > Beijerinckiaceae > CAIUPE01. The sequence goes on along the minus strand of CANGLU010000052.1, from coordinate 10,688 downwards.
AGAATGTACCGTAAATGGCAAGCGGCAAGGTTAAATCGCGTCCCGAAGCAAACAATGTCCGCGAGAACTCATCATAAGACAGAGTGAAAGCAAACAACATTGCAGACAAAACACCCGGGAAAATGAGCGGAAAAGTTACTTTCCTGAACGTCTTTATTGGCGAGACGCCTAAAGACCACGCCGCTTCTTCAACAGATGAGTCAAAACGATTAAAGATCGCCAGCATGACCAAGAAAGCAAATGGAAATGTGTAGACTACGTGAAGAACAAAGGCTGTTCCCCACCACGTCCGATCAATCCCTACGATATTGGCTACTAGTGCAAGTCCAAGACCCACGAGCACACCAGGAACCATCATGCCAAGGACGATAAGATAAAAGACCGCATCCGATCCCTTGAATTTCGTACGAAAGGCTTGAGCCGACATGACACCGAGGACGGTAGACACAATCATAGTCATGAAGGCCAATGTCAAAGACCTGGCAAGCCCTTCATAAATCGGGAGTGGCGCAATACGCGAGGGGGGTGTTAGCCCGAACACGTGCTGATACCAGTAAGTTGACCACTCGATGATTGGAAATTGTGGCCCGCCATTCGGTCCCGTCTGAAAGGACAAGATCCCGAGCACGACGAATGGACCGTATAGAAACAGGAGAAACAACCCTGTATAGACACTAAGAACCGGTTTGATAACAGTTGTTTGCATCGGTTCAAAGCTCCCGCTTCAGATCAACTATTCGAAGAAAGCCCGCAACAACGAGCCCCATCAAGATTGTTAAAATAACGCCAACTACGGCGGCGAAAGCCCATTTCAAAGAGCCGACTTGGGTAACAATAATATTGCCGAGCATGTTGACTTTACGGCCAGACAATGCAGCAGCCGTGGCAAATTCACCCAACACCATTACCGAAACAAAGATCGCCCCGACGACGACTCCAGGCATTGAGAGTGGCAAAATAATTGTTCTGAAGATCCGCGAGAAAGACGCGCCAAGATCCCGCGCTGCCTCAATAACATTTGGATCAATTCGACCGAGCATAAATGCAATTGGACCGACCATAAAAACACAATAAATTTGCGTCATGCCGATAATAACCGAAAGTTCTGTAAAGAGCAGCGCTTCAATCGGCTCGCGAGTAATGTGGAATGCCTGTAAAATAATATTGATCGCGCCTTCTTTACCAAGCATCGGACGCCAAGCAAGCACGCGGATCAAAAACGATGTCCAGAAAGGAATCACGCACAACACCAGCAGTGCGGTGGAAAGCGTCTTATTTTTGATAAATAGTCCTACAAAAAGAGCGGTGGGATAGCCCACTACAAACGTCGATAATAGCACCAACAGCCATATGCGGATGGTTGTCCAAAGCGCACTTAGATAAGTATCGCTCGAGAAAAACGCTTCCCAGCTCTTCGTCGTTAAAACTGGCTCAATCTTAAATGTAGTCTGTGTCCAAAACGAAACATAGACCATCATGCCAAGCGGTACGATCAGGAAAAGAGTCATCCAGATTACGCCGGGTGCAATTAACCAATACGAAGCCTTAGAAGACTTAACATGAGGCGTGACAGCGAACTTATTAATACTGTCTGGTGATTGAGAGGCGGTCGTCATGATAAGGATCCGTCCAAATATGTGTTCATGGCAAAAAGATCAGCCGTAAACGAGGGCTTCGTCGGCCTTCCAGACAAGCTGGTAAGTCGAATTGGCATCAAGATTTTGTGGTGCGCGATGGCTTAGATGACCTTCAACCTCAACAATATGCCCGTCCGCTGCTTTAAAGAAATACATGAATGCAGCGCCCGTATATTCGCTGGCGAGATAGGTCGCTGTTAGACCGGCCTCTCCGTCTGCAAGCGACACGCCGGATTGGCGGACAGTAATAAGGTCCTGCCTTATCGCATATGCAGGAACAGAGTTTGGCCACAGCGCACCTTTAAGAGGGAACCTATGTACACCGTTTGAAAATGCGTTGCCATCAATCGCACCTTCAAAAAGATTATAGCAATTAAGATAACGCGCGACATTAGGCGAAATAGGCCGATTATAAACAGCGTCAGGTGTATCAATTTGTCCTACTGAACCATTGTCCAACACGACAATCCGATCACCCATCGCTAGAGCCTCAGTTTCGCTTCCCGTGACATGAAGGAAGGTAACACCGAGCTGGCTCCGAATCCGGCGCAACTCGCCGCGCATGCGCGTCCGAAGATTGGCATCCAAAGCACCAAGCGGCTCATCGAGAAGAACGATCCTCGGTTGGCTAACAAGGGTACGAGCCAAAGCCACACGTTGACGCTGACCACCGGAAATCTGATGAACACCGCGATCTTCAAGCCCTTTAAGTCCGACAAGATCAACCATCGTCATGATCTTGGAACGTAGAACGTTCTCATCCGTCAAGGGATCCCGCTCACGATTCACAAGACCAAACGCAATGTTGTCATAGACGGAAAGATGAGGAAACAAAGCAAAGTTTTGAAACACAAAACCTATTCCGCGCTCGTGCGCCGGAACCGAAGCAATATCATTCCCGTCAAAAAGAATGCGCCCAGCGTCAGGCTGCTCAAATCCAGCGATCAAACGCAACAAAACTGTCTTACCTGAGCCGCTTGGGCCGAGGAGTGACACGTATTCATTGTCTGCAACAGACAGAGACACATCAAAAAGTGCAGGCTTCGCCGAATAAGATTTACTGAGACCCTCGATACGCAGAACGTCAGTCATGTGCCTTCCGTTGCCTCATCTCTTATCGATTTAAACATTCTCAGCTCGGTTTCCGATGTTGACCCAGCCTATTAATGACAAGAAGATGACCGAATGGCTTCGTCGTCAAGTAAGAAATTTGAAAATTTCGCATTTTTATTATTAGCATAAAAAAAATTAATACTAATCCATCAATTATCCTAATTTAGACCAGTGAGCAAAATTTTATGTCATCATTTGCCGACTTTTCAATTAAGAATATTAAACAAAAAGTCTGATATTGAACCAGAAATCCCCTTAAATCAGAAAATTTATCTCATATTTTGCGATATTTGTCGCGGATGCCGATGTCTACGATCACCAGTCGTCGCAACATCGCCTTAGAAAAATTAAAATAAATTTGCTGGCAATTTTTATGAATTATGACACGATTATTACAGGCGCAGATAGATAATATTAATTTTTTCGATATTATTTGTTATTGTATCTTAAAAATTGATATGTTGAGAACTCTGAAGTGAAGCCGCGTAGCGAGTGAAGTGCAAGAAAGGCATCCCGGTGAATATTTCATTGAAACAGGTGCGATACTTCATTGCTGCCGCCGAATTGCGTCAAATTTCACATGCCGCCGTTGAATTAAACGTCTCTCAATCAGCCGTTACATCCGCCATCCAACAATTAGAACAAGTCATTGGTGTTAAACTATTTGAGCGAAATCCAACCGGAGTTTCGCTTACCGCTGATGGAAACCGCTTTCTTCCTCGCGCACGAAACATCCTCGCCGCTGTTAATGAAGCCGTTTCAATTCAAACAACGTCTGATCCCATTATTAGTGGCGTTGTTCGTGTCGGCGTAACCTATACGGTTTCTGGATATTTTCTTCCTCAACATTACGCAAGATTTTCACGCAATTTTCCAAATTTAACGATTGACCTCTACGAAGCGTCGCGCTCGGTGGTCGAGCAGGCATTGCTCGATGGTGCTCTTGATATTGGTATTATCCTTATCTCCAATATCGAAAATGCAGACCGTCTGCAGACATCGGAACTAATTCGTTCTCGTCGCCGACTATGGGTATCAAGCGATCATAGGCTCCTCAAAATGGAAAAGGTCACACTTGCCGATGTTGCTGAGGAACCGATGATCATGCTTACTGTTGATGAAGCCAACCAGACGGCCGGCCGCTACTGGTCGCAAGTTTCCAGTCGGCCAAACGTTATTTTCCGAACGTCGTCACTTGAGGCCGTTCGTAGCATGGTTGCATCTGGCATGGGCGTAACCATTTTGTCGGACATGGTATACAGACCCTGGTCACTTGAAGGTCAACGCATCGAAACTCGAAATTTAGAAGATACTATTCCATCGATGGACGTTGGATTAGCTTGGCTAAGAGGCACTAAATTATCGCCCAGTGCACAAGTATTCTTAGACTACTTTATGACAAATTATGTTGGTAATTCCAGCTAACAGTAAAGAAATACTAGGACAATAGTGATGAAAAATGAAACTGTTACGTTTGATCCGGATATATTTTCGGCCGCTTGGAACGCTCACGATCTCGATATGATCATGGCAATGTCAAGTGATCAGTGTGAATTTCATGCATCAGCCGGAGTTGACCAGCGTGGTACAGTTTACATAGGGCAAGAAGCAGTCCGCGCAGCCTATGCCTCAATTTTTAAAACCTTTCCTGATGCACAATGGTCGTCAAGCCGATCCACCAACGTCGCTGAAAATCGTATCCTAACCGAGTGGTGCTTCATCGCAACAAAAGCAGATGGGAGCCAATTGAAAGTGGACGGGTTGGATTTTCTTGAGATTGATAATGGAAAAGTGAAAATCAAAAATTCATATCGTAAATCAATCATTTAATCGGGAATAATTGAGCGGCAATTAAATTTTCATTTTCAAAGGCCGAAGCGGCAGCGATGACATCCACCTCGCGTAACGTACGTCCAACAAGCTGAATACCGATTGGCATACCCTCAGCATCTACACCGCCTGGAATGGTTAAAGCCGGCTGCCCCGTGAGATTAAATGGATAAGTATAAAAAATCCAAGAAACTAGGTTTCTATCAAGTAAATGATCCGGAATATTTTTACCCGTATCGATTGATGAAACAGGAGCAACTGGCGTCAGCAAAATATCGTAGGATAGGAAAAAGCTGCGAACTCGCTCTCTAAACGCATAACGCGCAAAAACCTTTTCATAGTAATCGCGCATACCTTGCGACAATGCAGCGTCAAGTATTTGAGCAACAGCAGGATCGAGAAGCGCGCGATCTTTTTCAAGAAACGGACGAAGCCGCGTGCCGACACCAGCATAGAATTCAGCTGTCCAAAGATCGGCAGGATCCGTTTCAAAGACACTATCAATATGAACAACTTCACAGCCCAATTTTTCAAAAACAGAGGCGGCGTTGTTTAGCACCAATAAAACATTAGGATCAGGCTGAGCATAGCCTAATGTTGAACTCACGGCGATGCGAAGTCGCGAAATATCCGACCCTAAAGCCGTCAAAAAATCGGGCCGCTCAGCAGAAACACTTGCCGGATCACGCTCATCAAATCCCGAGATAGCTGAGAGCAACATAGCAGCATCTTTCATATTGCGTGCCAAAGGACCAACATGGGCCAAAGTAGGCGTGGCGGATGCTGGCCACACCGGAACGCGACCAAATTGAGCCTTTATTCCGGCAAGTCCACAAAAGCTTGCTGGGATACGAATTGAACCGCCACCATCCGTACCAAGAGCAAAGGGCGTAATGCCTGCAGCGACCGAGGCCGCTGCGCCAGCGCTTGATCCACCGGGAGATTTTGAGAGATTAAATGGGTTACGCGTGATACCGGTCAGTGGACTGTCGCCGACCGGTTTACATCCGAATTCACTTGTCGTTGTTTTACCGATTAGAATAGCACCTGCCGCTTTTGCTCGCTCTACGGCAGGTGCATCAACGGTAGCCATATTATCAGCCATCGCGCGCGAACCCGACGCATAAGGTGCGTCTGCAACAGCCATTAGGTCTTTCGCGGAGAAGGGTATGCCATGCAATGGCCCTAGCCTTTCGCCCTCTAATACCGCCCTCTCAGCCAGTTTCGCGGCGGCCATAGCCTCACGTGGCATGAGGTGAAAAAAAGCATTCAGGGTGCTTTGTGTTTCTTCCGCACGATCGAGCGAATATTGAGTGATTTCAACAGGCGAAACGGCCTTAGAGGCAACGAGACTGACCAATTCAGAAGCAGAAAGGCGCGATAAATCGTTCATAACCTAACCTCTTCACGCTCCTCAACAAGTGGCGAATAAGACTACTCGTTTACAATAGCAAAAGCGCGAACAGGCGAGCCAGACCCACCCTTAAACTTAAGAGGAACACCAAAGAACTGAATTTCACCTTTGCCGATCAACTCTTCAAGATTAACAAGCCATTCCCAATGGCTAATGCCAAGATCACGACATAGGCGATGTTGTGCAAAAATATTATCGGTAGGTCTATCAGTTGAAGGTCCCTCTACCCCATGCATTCTGGATCCATGATTATGGAGCCACTGGGTAGCGCCAACCGTTAATTGCGGATTTTTCCACACAGAGTCGATCGAGGGGTAGTTCCGCTGGTGGAAGCCGGTGCAAAGTAAGACGATATGACCGTTAACTTTAACACCGCTCTTGGCCTCAGCAGCGATCATATCAGCCTCGGTGATATCATCTAGATCGCCAATATGACGTAAATCAAAACATACGGCCTTTCCCATGAACAAATCGAGAGGCATCTCATCGACCGCTTGTCCCGTGGGGCTGACGTGCCGGAACGCATCAACATGGGTTCCCACATGATCCAGCGTCGCGATAAAATTAGTTTGGAAGGTCATCGCATCGCCCGGCACGCCAAGATTAAATGCTTTCGCGGACTCGTGGCTCATGTGGACCGTATAGATCGGACGCTGGAATAATTTATGGGCCGGCATGTTGTCTTCAATGAGGAGACTAAGATCAATAATCCGCTGAGCCATAATTGTTTTCCTTGTTTCGTAGGTTGATACGTCAGAAGTTCACAGGCTGGTTCAAATGGAACCCATTCGCAAGTCATAGCCAAGCAACGTTAAAGTCATAGCTCGGCCTGCGCAGTCATGGTGACCATTCCTCGGGCAGAAACGACGCGCACATCTATTCCACCGTCAGGCCGAGAAAAGGCCTCAACTTGGAATGTTTGTCCCGAAATTAGCGGAGTTTGCCCACGATATGCAAACCTGCGGGGACATCTACCCAGACATTTTGATGCCAAATTTAACATGAGAGTAGCCTGAATTGGGCCGTGGACGACCAGCCCCGAATAACCTTCGACGCCTGTCGCATAAGGATAATCGTAATGAATTCGATGCCCATTAAAGGTAAGGGCCGAATAGCGAAACAAGAGGGTGGAATTTGCCTCAGCAGTCAAAACATCAAAGGCTGAACGCGTTTCTACTGTAGGCTTCGGGTCGGCAGTTAACGGGGATGGCTCGCGATAAACAATATCCTGTCTCTCATCCAAGATTAGCTTGTCACTCTCATGATAATGGTGCCGGACGGTTACAAAACCTAGCTGACCACTTTTGCCAGATTTTACAGTTATATCTTCAATGGTCGTTGTCTTATCAATGGGCTTATCAGGTAAAAATTCACCGTGAAAGAAAAGCTCACCACCAGCCCACATTCGGCGTGGAAAAGGAAGATCTGGCATAAAAATTCCAGTCTTCGGATGACCATCACCACCAAGCTTTTCCGATGTCGTAATATCGGGACTAAGGCACCAAAAAATACCTAATGGTACTTTTGAACCGGCATAGAGATAAGGCTGCAGCGTCGCATGATACTGTTCAACGAGGCGAGAATCGATTACGTCCTGCCGACGAACTTTTTTACCTATCCATGATGCAAATCTAGTTTTTAACTCAACATCATCCATTGACAAACTCTCTCTTAGCTATTTAGCAATGCCGCTATATCGCGGGCTGATAGGGATTCAACCGATGAAAGCGTCAGCCAGATATGTTCTGCCTTTTCGGATCCGATTAGGGAAGACGCCTTTTTACGAAGCCTTTCCGCAAGCGCCGCCTCTGGAACGCGTGCAGCAAGATCAAAGAAGAGCTTCCTTTGGGTACTATCCTTCATCCTGATAATAATATCAGTTTGCATATCGCTCATTTCAGGATCGGAGATTACCGTTACTTTGGATGAAAAATCTATAATGTGCGCATTTTGGCAAAGTGCATCCTGATATGCGGCATCATTCGATGTGTCGATACCAAACAGGACCATGGATGCCAACCACGTATAGCTAAACTTAATTTCCAATCCGGTACGCGGCGCTTTAACATCGCAAACCTTAAGCCATCGCGGATTGACGACGATCGTTAGGCTGTCAACATCGGCCGGCAAAATGGAGCGTTCACGTAATTCCTGAAGCAATGCTTCAATCATAGCATGTGTGCCATGGCAGCAGGCGTGAAGCTTATATTTATTGTCCTCAAAGACAAAATGTTCCGGCGGGGGACTAATCCACGCGTCTATATCATTTGAGCCTTGGGTGTGGGTCGAAATAAAGCCTTGGGGACCTGAAAGTCCGTCTTCGCTGGAAATAAAGCCGCGGCTTGCTAGTTTTACCGCCTCAACGCCATTTGCAGCAGCAATCCCAGCATTAAAGGGCTTACCCATCGTACCAAATTGGGATTTTAAACCAGACGCGCGTGTGCTCACAATACCAACTGCCATTTGCATTTCGACAGACGATAATCCCATTAACCGACCTGCTGCTATTGTGGCGCCAAACGCTCCGGCTGTTGCCGTCTGATGAAATCCATATTCGTAATGCTGCCGGCCCAGCGTCATGCCGATACGACATGCTGCTTCGGCACCAATTAAAAAGGCATCTACGATATCAGCTCCTGACGCATTTATCGCCTCTCCAATAGCAAGTGCTGCCGGCATTATGCCGACGGAAAGATGGCCAACATGGGCAAAATGCGTGTCGTCATAATCGAGCGCGTGCGAAATTGTACCATTAGCCATCGCTGCCGCTCGTGACGGAAGTTTTAACGCCATACCAAAAACACTTGCTTGGGGTTCGCCGCCCTCTTCCAGAACAAAATCAGAAATAATCCTGGAAACTGGCTCCGTCGAACCGGCCTTCCCGACGACCAACCAATCAAAAAGCGAAAGCTTAGCCATTCCACGTGGAATTTCGGGGATCGAATCACTCGGAAGCATGGCCAATGCCAAAGCGTCGCCTAGAATGGAACGATTTTCCATATTGCTACTCGCTTTTCTAAATGTTTAGCCAATGAGACATTTGGTCGTGGGTTGACAATCGTGCCAGACAGGCACTCCAATAATGAGACCAGAAGTCTAATTCGCGCAAGAGTGTCACCATGTCATTTATGTTACCCTCCGCCTCTGATCATGTAGAATTGCGGGACGCGATGCGCGCGCTTTGTGCGACATTTGATAGTGCCTATTGGCAAAAGATCGACGATGAGCGCGGATATCCGGAAGCATTTGCGGATGCTCTGACCAAGGCGGGATGGCTATCGGCCTTGGTTCCCGAAGAATATGGCGGTTCAGGTTTGGGGCTCGTCGAAGCGTCAATTATTATGGAAGAAATCAATCGATCTGGCGGTAATTCGGGCGCGGTTCACGGCCAGATGTATAACATGTCAACCGTTCTGCGGGCTGGCTCAGACGCACAGAAGCAGCAATATCTTCCGAAAATTGCAGCAGGTGAGCTCCGCCTTCAAAGCATGGCTGTTACCGAACCATCGACTGGCTCCGATACAACCAAACTTAAAACGCGTGCTGTCAAAAAGGGTGATCGCTACGTTATCAATGGTCAGAAAGTTTGGACATCTCGCCTTCAGCATTCTGATTTAATGCTCGTATTGGCAAGAACAACGCCAATCGAAGAAGTAAAAAAGAAATCGGATGGATTGTCCGTGTTTATTGTCGAAGTTGAGAAGGCGTTGCAAAACGGCATGCGGGTTCAGCCGATCCGCAACATGGTCAACCATGAAACCAATACCGTATTTTTTGACGATTTAGAGGTACCGGAAGAAAACATTATTGGTCTTGAAGGCAAAGGCTTCAAGACGATCCTTGAGGGGTTAAACGCTGAGCGTGTGCTGATCGCAGCTGAATGCATCGGCGATGGTCGCTGGTTTGTTGAGAAGGCCAGTCGATATTCAAAAGATCGCATTGTTTTCGATCGCCCCATTGGCCAAAATCAGGGTGTACAATTTCCAATAGCCAAGGCCCATATCGATGTTGAAGCCGCCGACCTGATGCGGTTTAAAGCCGCTGCGCTTCATGATGCGGGACAGCCGTTTGGAGCAGAAGCGAATATGGCTAAACTTTTAGCCGCCGATGCAAGCTTTGCAGCTGCTAATGCCTGCATCCAAACGCATGGTGGTTTTGGCTTTGCTGTTGAATATGATGTTGAACGCAAATTTAGAGAAACGCGACTCTATCAAGTTGCTCCCATCTCGACGAATTTAATTTTGGCCTATGTCGGCGAGCATGTTCTTGGCATGCCACGCAGTTATTAGAGATTGAGCATGTCCGGTGCCCTTCAAGGATTACTCGTCGTTTCACTCGAACAGGCAGTTGCTGCCCCTCTGGCAACATGCCGCCTCGCGGATGCTGGAGCACGTATCATTAAAATTGAACGACCTGAAGGCGATTTCGGACGGGGGTATGACGCTGTAGCCAAGGGCGAAAGCTCTTATTTCGTTTGGCTCAATCGCGGAAAAGAATCGGTTATTCTTGATTTGCGTCTTGAGGCAGATAAGCAATTGCTTGAGAGCATTATTGCGCAAGCCGATGTGCTGGTTCAAAATCTGAAGCCGGGTGCATTGGAAAAGCTAGGCTTCGAACGAGAACGTCTGCGTAACATCTATCCGAAGCTGATTATCGCTTCTATTTCGGGCTTTGGCGAAGACGGGCCCTCAGCT
>CANGLU010000051.1 GCA_947455025.1 Hyphomicrobiales bacterium | reverse complement strand
GCCTTGCCCTGTTGGTCGGTATAGAGCGACAAAGCGGCAATCTCGTTCTCTTTCAGCCATTGCGGTACTTTTTCGACGTTCCGCGTGTCCATATTCAGAGCAACAACCGCAAAATCCGTGCTCCCAAGGCTTGACTGCAAGCGATCCAGAGACGGCATCTCGGTGCGGCACGGCACGCACCATGTGGCCCATAGATTGAACAGCACCGTACGGCCCTTAAAATCGCCAAGTTTCACGGGACCGTTGGGACCGTCAAATTCAAGTTCCGGCGCGGGTCGAGGCGTCTTTAGAAGCCGCAAAGCGGCAATATCGCCCTTGATCAAAGGCGTTAAAGCCGCAGATTTTTGCGTTGAATCGCGACATTCTCCCGCCGCCTGATTGCCCGAGCCCCCTGCTTTCCCGTATAGGACGAGGGCAAGCACCGCTATTCCAAGCACAGGCAGCACGGCCAAAGCAGCGATGGATCGTCTGGAGAGAGAAAAGCGCGCAGGCATCGGCAGGATCCGTTTGGGTAAAAGAAAGAGCTATACGATGAGCAATCAGATGTGGGGTGGTCGGTTCTTATCAGGTCCTGACGCGATCATGGAAGATATCAACGCCTCGATTGAGTTCGACAAGGCCTTGTGGCGACAAGATATCGCAGGTTCGCGCGCCCATGTTGCTATGCTCGCCAAACAGGGCATTGTCGAGGCAGAAGACGCTGCGGCCATTGCCAAGGGGCTTGATGCGGTAGAAGCCGAGATCGCCTCTGGAAGCTTCACCTTTTCCCGCGCGCTCGAAGACATTCACATGAATGTCGAATCACGCCTCGCCGAAATCACTGGCCCTGCCGCGGGTCGTCTTCACACCGCACGTTCACGCAATGATCAGGTCGCTACCGATATGCGGCTCTGGGTGCGCGATACGCTCGACGCGCTTGATGCGCAAATGGCCGATCTGCAATCGGCTCTCGCCGAAAAGGCGCTGGAATTTGCAGGCGCCGTCATGCCCGGCTTCACGCATTTGCAATCCGCCCAACCCGTCACCTTCGGCCATCATCTCATGGCCTATGTTGAAATGCTGGGCCGCGACCGGGGCCGCATCAAAGATGCCCGCAAGCGCATGAACGAAAACCCGCTCGGTGCCGCAGCACTTGCCGGAACCTCCTTCCCGATTGACCGGCATATGACGGCAAGCCTTCTCGGTTTTGATCGCCCCACCGCCAATTCGCTCGATAGCGTGTCGGATCGCGATTTCGCGCTGGAAGCCCTCTCCGCCGCTTCCATCTGCGCCATGCATCTCTCGCGCTTTGCCGAGGAAATCGTCATCTGGACAACGCCGCAATTCGGCCTCGTGGCCCTATCGGATAAATTCACCACCGGCTCGTCGATCATGCCGCAAAAGCGCAATCCCGATGCCGCCGAATTGGTGCGCGCCAAATCGGGACGCATCATAGGCTCCTTAACAGCGCTGCTCATCGTCATGAAGGGCTTGCCGCTTACCTATGCCAAAGACATGCAGGAAGACAAAGAAGGCACGTTCGACGCCTTGCATTCGCTTTCACTGTGTCTCGCCGCCATGTCCGGCATGGTGCGCGATATGACGCCTGATACCAAAGCGATGAAAAAGGCCGCGGGTTCCGGCTATGCAACGGCCACCGATCTCGCCGATTGGCTCGTCCGCACGCTCAAAATGCCCTTCCGCAACGCGCATCATGTCACTGGCCGCATTGTGGGCCTAGCCTCTGACAAAAAGATCGGCCTCGAAAAACTGACGCTCGAAGAGATGCAGTCGGTTGAGCCCAAAATCACGGCCGATGTGTTCGCCGTGCTGGGTGTCGACAAATCGGTTAAAAGCCGCACGAGCTTTGGTGGCACAGCGCCCGCCAATGTGCGCCGCGAAGCTAAACGCTGGATCGCCAAATTGTCGCGCGAAAAGCGATAACGCTACGCTTTCGCTCGACGCCTAAATAAGGCTATGATCCTGCGACCGATGGAGACACAAGCTTTGCGCCTGAATGATTTGAAAATTCCGACCCTTGCCTTGATGCTGGCGCTCGCTTTGGCAGGATGTGGCCGCAAAGGCCCGCTCGAAGCTCCGACGACGGCGGTGCCAACAGCGGAGGAGACGAAAAAAGCCGACGAAAAAGCGGTCATTTCGCCGATGCCCAAACAACCGGCTGAAACAAAAACGCCGCCAGTGGTTCCGAATAAGCCGTTCTTCCTCGATTTTATCCTTTAATACCGCAGGGTTTTTAATGTCTGCCTTTTCATATCGCGACCAGTTTCTGCATGTCGAGCACGTCGATATCCGCACCATCGCCGCTGCCATAGAAACACCATTCTATTGCTATTCGACGGCCGAACTGGAGCGAAACTACACCCTCTTCGCCGGTGCCTTTGCCGATACCGATGCGCTTGTTTGCTATGCGATGAAGGCCAATTCCAATCAGGCCGTTTTAAAAACCTTCGCAGCGCTCGGCGCCGGTATGGATGTTGTGTCCGAAGGCGAGCTTCGCCGCGCGCGCGCCGCAGGCGTCCCGGGATCAAAAATCACCTTTTCGGGTGTTGGCAAAACCGACCGCGAAATCAATTATGCGCTCGACCAAGCCATCCATTGCTTCAATGTCGAATCCGAGCCCGAATTGCTGCGCATCTCGGCCTTGGCAACCGCAAAAGGTGTGAAGGCCAAAATTTCAATCCGCGTCAATCCAGACGTAGACGCGAAAACGCATGCTAAAATCTCGACCGGTAAAAGCGAGAATAAATTCGGCGTGCCCATCTCCCGCGCCCGCGAGGTTTATCGCGAAGCAGCGGCTCTACCGGGCATTATTGTCTCGGGCGTTGATATGCATATCGGCAGTCAAATTACCGATCTGCAACCCTTTGATGATGCGTTTGCATTATTGAGCGAGTTTGTCGTGCAATTGCGCGCCGATGGACACAATATCGACCATCTCGATTTAGGCGGTGGGCTGGGCGTGCAATACCGCCCTGATAATTCGCCACCACCCCATCCGGATGATTACGCGGCCATCATCAAAAAGCGCCTTGGCCATTTAAAGTCCAAATATGTGTTGGAGCCGGGCCGCCTGCTGGTCGCCAATGCCGGAATCTTGGTCACCAAAATCATCTATGTGAAATCAGGCGAAGGCAAAAATTTTGTCATCGTTGATGCCGCCATGAACGATATTATTCGTCCGACGCTGTACGAAGCCTATCACGACATCAAGCCGGTTCGCGAGCCATCGCGTGATCAAGCGCATATGGTGGCCGATATTGTTGGCCCCGTCTGTGAATCGGGCGATTATATCGCGCTTGGACGCGACATAGCCTCCGCTGAGTCGGGTGATCTTTTGGCGGTGATGTCGGGCGGTGCCTATGGCGCCGTTCAATCGGGTACGTATAATTCTCGTCCCTTGATCCCTGAGGTTCTGGTAAAAGAGGCGGGCTTCGCTGTTATTCGCGCGCGTCCAAGCTATGATGAACTGATTGGGCTCGATCGCGTTCCTGACTGGTTATAGGTTAGAGAGATCGATGGTGCAGATGGGCAGAAAGGCCGCCGAACTGGCAATGCCAAACCAGGATCAGCCCCATCAAAACGAGAACGCCCAAACTTCTGATCGGCTGACCATTCAGCTTGTACGTGCTGGTCTAAACCTAGCCGTTGAGCGCGCTTGGCCTTGGCTTGTTCTCGCCGTTTCCATCACCGCGAGTTTTTTAGCACTGACATGGCTTGGATTTTTTATCCTGATACCGCTCGTCGTTAAAATGGTGTGCGTATTCCTCTTTTTGTTTGGCCTTCTCATTGCGCTGCTCATGGCCATTCAATCGGCCCGCGCAACCTTTAGCGAAAGCATCAAACGACTGGATCGCGAGTCGGGCGAACGAAACCAACCCTTCACCACAATCTTCGATCAACCCGCCGCGCACACGATGGATGCGCTATCGCTAGCCCTTTGGCAGCAGCATCGCCGCATGGCTTTCGAAAATGCGATAACCGTTAAAGCAGGCTGGCCGCGCTTGGACTTGACCGAGCGCGATCCCTACGGCCTTCGCTTTATCGTTCTTCTGCTCGCCTTAGCGGGCTTCTTCATCGCCTATCCCGAGCATGATGCCTTGTTAAGTTCGGCGTTTGATTGGCAGACGGATTCGGCCCAAGCCGTCACTGCAAGGCTTGATGTGTGGATCAATCCGCCAAACTACACCCATGCCCCGCCGGTTTTATTAGATTTCAAATCAACGCCATCAAAAGACGACAAACGCATCAAGATTCCCGTGGGTTCCGAATTGGTCATCCGCACATCGGATGCGTCCGCTCTGCATGTCGATGTTACGAGCGGAATTGTCACTAAGCCATCATCGACAGACGCGGCGACGGCTTCATCCAATGAAACGCATTGGACGATTGAATCCAGCGGCACTGTGAAGTTAAGCGCTGGCCGAATGCCCTTGCCGCCCATTGTGCTTGAAACCATTCCCGACCTCGCACCCACCATTCGCTGGAATGAACCACCGAACGCCTCGTCTAGCGGTACAACGCTCTCCTACCATATGAGCGATGATTACGGCGTTCAGAGCGGAGAAGCCCGGCTGACAAAGCCACAGGGAGAACATCGCTATTGGGGCAGCAAGGCACCACTCGTTCCGCCGCCCTCTATCGCACTCGCCCTTCCGCCCGATCGGCGTGACGGTAACAGCAAGACGCTGATCGAACCGTCGGAAAGCCCATGGGCCGGAATAAAGCTCGAACTATCACTCGTCGCCAAAGACGATGCGGCCCAAGAGGCGAGCACTTCGCCAGTTGAAATAACACTGCCCCAACGGATCTTTACCAACAGCCTAGCCCGCGCCCTTGTTGAGCAAAGACGGCTTTTGGCTTTAAACCCCGATGCACGTCCCCTCGTATCCGAAGCGCTTTACGCCTTGATGATTGCGCCTGATCTCTTCATTCCGGAAGCGGGTACCTATCTCGCCTTGCGCGATATTTCCAAATCGCTTCAAACTGCAAAATCGGAGTCGGACTTAATCGATGTCACGAACGAGCTCTGGTCGGTTGCCATTGCGATTGAAGACCATGAGCAAGGCGATGGTAAAAAATCACTTGATGCCGCGCGTGAAGCCTTACGAAAAGCACTCGAGCGTGGCGCTTCGCCTGAGGAAATCAAAGCGCTCACGGATCGACTAAAAACAGCCCTTGATGCCTATTTAAAAGGCCTCACGGCCAAATCTCGCAACACTAAAAATCAAGGTGATAAGAGCAAGCCATCCAGTGGCAAAATGATCCGCGCTGAGGATCTTAAAGCCATGGTGGATCGGATGAATGATCTCGCCAAGAAAGGCGCGCTCGATGATGCCAATCGCATGTTAGAGGCCCTAAACAATATCATTGATCAGCTTCAAACCGCCGAGCCGCAAATGGCCGATCCTTCGCAACGTGAAATGAACCACGCGCTGGATGAACTCGACACCATGATGCGCGATCAACGCACCCTGCGCGACGATACCTTTAAACAAGGCCGATCGAACCCGAAGGATGGCTCCCCCGACGATCAAAAAGCGTTGGCTGATCGCCAGAGCCAATTAAAACAGCGGCTTGATGCGTTGCGCAACGGCTTGAAACAAAAAGGCGCGCCCGATCAAAAGGCGTTTGATGAAGCCGATGAAGCCATGCAACAGGCCGAAGGTGCAATCACCGATGGCGACACGCGCGATGCGATTGATGCGCAAGGACAAGCCATCGATTCGTTGCGGCGCGGCGCGCAAGCGCTCGTGAAAGAATTGCAAGGCAATGAGTCCGGCAAAGGCCAAGCCAAAGGCACGCGCGGACAAGACCAAACCGGCGAAGGCAACGGTTCCGCTAATGATCAAGACCCGCTTGGACGCGCAACAAAAAATTTCGATTCGGGCGACGGGGCCTTTCAACAAGGCGGTAAAGGCGGCAGCCTCGAAAAGCGCAGCCGCGAAGTCTTGGAAGAGTTACGCCGCCGCCTAAGCGAGCCTGAACGCGCGCAAGAAGAACGCGATTATCTCCGCAGGCTCTTGGAGCAAAACTAAACCCATGCCGCGATGTGATGGACTTCACAGACCGGTTTCGTTACGAGAGACACATGCTTCGTAAAATGTATGATTGGATCGTTGCGCTGTCCGCCCGCCCGAGTGCCCCTTGGGCCTTGGCGGCCGTTGCGTTTGCCGAGAGCTCGTTCTTCATCATCCCGCCGGATGTGATGTTGGCTCCCATGGCACTCGCGCGACCAGAGCGCGCGTTTCGCTATGCCTTCATTTGCACGCTCGGCTCGGTTGCGGGTGGAATTTTAGGCTACGCCATCGGCCATCTTTTATTTGATTCCGTTGGCATGTGGATTTTGGATCTGTATGGCTACGGCGCAAAGGTCGAGATCGTCAAAGAAGCCTATGCGAAATGGGGCGCTATGCTCATTTTGCTCAAAGGCCTGACGCCTATTCCGTTCAAACTGGTGACCATTGTATCCGGCGCGCTCGATTATAATTTTCCGCTGTTTGTGATTTTATCGTTCATCACCCGCGGCGCGCGTTTCTTTCTGTTGGCCGGATTGTTAAACCGCTTCGGCGGGCCCATGCGAACCTTTATCGAAAACCGTCTAGGTCTCGTTGTATCCGGCATGGTGGCTTTGTTCGTTTTAGGGCTGATTGTCGCTGCCAAATTGGCTTGAGGATCCTATCGTGTCGCTACACCGCTTTGTAACCCCTCGCTCCATGGCTCTGCTGGTCCTCATCAGCTCCCTCGCCACCATCCTAGGCGCTTGGTTTATCGAGCTCGTGCTTGGCATAAAGCCATGCCATCTCTGCCTCATCGGCCGTATGCCGCATTATGCCGGAATCGCTATCGCCTTGCTCGCGGTGTTTGTAACGGGCCGATCCTCGCCATCACCATCCATCAGCCGCGCGTTACTCGCTGTGTTGACGCTCGTTTTTCTCACCGGAACGGCCATCGCTGTCTACCATTCCGGCGTTGAATTCGGCGTCTTCCAAGGCCCCACCGATTGCACGGGCGCGATTGAAAAGCCCGTCGCCATTCAGGATTTTTTAAAGCAGCTCGAAACCGTCAAAGTGGTGCGTTGCGATGAAGTCGCCATGCGCATTTTTGGCCTGTCGCTCGCAAGCTGGAACGCGGTGATATGTGCGGGGCTTACGCTCCTCGCCGCCATCGGCATGGCCTCCAAGCGCGCTTAAGGCTCGAGCTCGGTATCCCAATACAGATAATCGAGCCAGCTCTCGTGCAGATAATTGGGCGGGAACAAGCGGCCATTCTGGTGCAAATCATAAACCGACGGCGCATAGGGCTTTTGCTGCGGGAACATATTGACCTGACGCGGCAGCTTATCGCCCTTGGATAGATTGCACGGCGAGCACGCGGCCACCACATTTTCCCACGTCGTCTGCCCGCCCTTTGAGCGCGGGATCACGTGGTCAAAGGTCAGCTCATCGCGATGCCCGCAATATTGGCATGAGAACTTATCGCGTAAAAACACATTAAACCGCGTGAAGGCCGGATGCCGCGAAGGCGTGATATAGGATTTCAGCGAGACAACCGACGGCAGGCGAAGTTCCGAACTCGGGCTGCGGATGGTCTTATCGTAAAAGGATACGATATTGACCCGATCAAGAAACACCGCCTTGATCGTGTCCTGCCAACTCCATAAGGACAAAGGATAATAGCTCAACGGCCGGTAATCGGCGTTAAGGACCAGCGCCGGACACGCTTCCGGCGAAACGGGCGGAGTGACGTGGATCGTCAACGAGCCTGCTCCTCTCATCTGACAGCGAACGAATCTGTCGATGGGTATAATCTACAGGCGGTGTGTCGGAATTGTGAAGCCCGGAATATTCCCCGGGCAAAAAATTCAAAATAATGTGATTTTAACGGGTCGGAACCGGAACTTCGCCACGGTAATCATAGAATCCGCGGCCGGTTTTGCGGCCCAGCCAGCCGGCCTCGACATATTTGACCAGCAGCGGGCACGGCCGATATTTGGAGTCGGCCAGGCCTTCATGCAGCACCTGCATCACCGAAAGGCAGGTATCAAGCCCGATAAAATCGGCCAATTGCAGCGGGCCCA
The DNA here is from genome assembly GCA_947455025.1 of Hyphomicrobiales bacterium. Lineage (GTDB taxonomy): Bacteria > Pseudomonadota > Alphaproteobacteria > Rhizobiales > Beijerinckiaceae > CAIUPE01. Next base: position 9,900 of record CANGLU010000051.1, on the reverse strand, counting down.
TCGGATGATTGGCACCAAGCCGCATCGCCGTATCGATGGCTTCCACGGAGCCTACACCTTCGTAAAGCGTGTAAATCGCCTCGTTGATCATCGGCAACAAGATGCGGTTGACGATAAAGGCCGGAAAATCCTCGGATACCGTAACCGTCTTGCCGAGATGGGCGATAAAGCCCTTTGCCGCCTCAAAGGTTTCATCTTCCGTGGCGATGCCGCGGATCAACTCCACCAGCTGCATCTTCGGCACCGGATTCATGAAATGAATACCAATGAACCGATCCGGCCGATCGGTCGCAGCAGCCAGACGTGTAATAGAAATCGAGGATGTATTGGACGCCACCATCGTGCGGGCGGGCAAAGCCTTGCAAAGGGCTACGAAAATTTTGCGTTTGACGTCTTCGCTTTCCGTGGCCGCTTCGATCACAAGATCGCAGCCGCCAAGATCGGAATATTCAGCCCCTGTCGTGATCAAACCCAACACCGATTGGCGCTGCGCTTCGGTCATCGTGGCTTTGGCAACGAGCTTGGCGAGGTTGCCATTAACCGTGGCAAGGCCCGCCGACATCCGATCCGCGCTGACATCATGGAGCACAACAGAGAGACCGGCCTGCGCGCACACTTGCGCAATCCCCGTCCCCATCTGACCCGCACCAATAATACCGACCGATTGGATCGTATTTGTCATCAACAAGCCCGCCTTTATTTTAGAATGAATTCGGCAAATCCCGCATCCATGCTCGGGCTATTAACTCGCCTTTGCGAGCTCGTTGTCAAGTTCCGGTAACGCCGTAAACAAATCGGCTACCAAGCCATAATCGGCGACTTGGAAAATTGGCGCTTCCTCGTCTTTGTTGATGGCAACGATGACCTTTGAATCCTTCATGCCGGCAAGATGTTGGATAGCGCCCGAAATACCAACGGCGATATAGAGTTCCGGCGCAACAACTTTACCGGTCTGGCCAACTTGCCAATCATTCGGGGCATAGCCTGCATCCACTGCCGCACGCGAGGCGCCCATAGCCGCATTCAACCGATTAGCCACCGGCTCGATATAGGTCTTGAAGTTTTCCGAATTGGCCATCGCGCGGCCACCCGAAACAATGATCTTGGCCGAGGTTAATTCCGGCCGATCAAGCTTGGCGAGGCTTTCGCCCTTAAAGGTCGAAATACCCGGATTAGCAGCCGCAGAAGCGGCCTCAACCGGAGCCGATCCACCTTCCTCAGCGGATGCGAAAGAAGCGGTACGGATCGTCAGCACTTTAATCGCGTCAGACGATTGCACCGTCTGCAAAGCATTGCCTGCATAAATCGGACGCTCAAACGTATCGGCTGAAATCACACGGATCACGTCGGAAATCTGCATGACATCCAAAAGCGCCGCAGCGCGTGGCATAATGTTTTTGCCCGAGCTGGTCGAGGCCGAAACAATCGCCGAATAACCGGAGGCCAGCGATACAATAAGTGCCGCCACAGGCTCGGCCATCTGATTGGCATAAGCCGCATCATCCGCCAGCAAAACCTTGGCAACACCGTTGAGCTTGGCAGCGGCATCAGCGGCGGCCTTTGCATTATGGCCTGCCACAAGAACATGCACCGGCGCGCCAAGCGCTAGCGCGGCTGTAAGTGCCTTGGCGGTCGTGTCCTTGACCGATTGATGATCGTGATCGGCGAGAAGAAGCGTAGCCATCAGAATACTCCTGCTTCGGTCTTGAGCTTGGAAACGAGTTCGGCAACAGAGCCAACTTTCACACCTGCTTTACGGCCCGGAGGCTCGGCGGTTGTTACCACTTTCAAGCGGGGCGTAACATCGACGCCATAATCGGCAGGCGTCTTTTCATCGATCGGCTTTTTCTTGGCCTTCATAATATTCGGCAAGGACGCGTAACGAGGCTCGTTCAACCGAAGATCCGTCGTGACAATCGCAGGCGATTTCAGCTCGACCGTTTGCAAGCCGCCATCGACTTCGCGGGTTACCGTGATCATGCCATCGCCAATATCGATTTTGGAAGCAAAGGTTCCCTGCGGCCAACCCAAAAGAGCCGCCAACATCTGACCCGTTGCATTCGCATCATCATCAATCGCCTGTTTGCCGAGGATCATCAGACCCGGGCCTTCGGCTTCTGCAACACCCTTCAAAATCTTCGCCACGGCCAGCGGCTCAACCACCTCGTCCACCTTCACCAGAATGCCGCGATCAGCACCCATGGCCAATCCGGTCCGGAGCGTTTCAGCGGCACCTGCAGGTCCGATAGACACCACGATGACTTCGCTCGCTTTGCCCGCTTCTTTGATGCGAAGCGCTTCTTCGACGGCGATTTCGTCGAACGGATTCATGGACATTTTTACATTGGCAAGATCAACGCCCGAGCCGTCCGGCTTCACGCGGATTTTCACATTGTAATCGACGACCCGTTTAACCGGCACAATTATCTTCATCATCATCATCCTAAAGAGCCGAGCAAGAAACCCCGTAATCGCCGCGACCTAATAACCGATATGCTATATTGTCAACGCTTTGCGGGTTGAACAATAGACCAAGCGCGACGGTGTTTGTCGGAAATTGGATATCGATGTTACCGGTTCTGGCCCGGCACCCAAAGCACATCGCCTTCGCCGCGCCGATTAACATAGCGGGAGGCCACGAACAGAAAGTCCGAGAGGCGGTTAATATAGTGCAGAGCAGGCTCGCTCACAGTTTCATCCGGCAGGCTTGCCAATTCCACCATCAACCGTTCGGCCCGACGGGAAACCGTACGGGACAAATGCAAGGCCGCCGCGGCCGGTGCGCCACCCGGCAGCACGAAGGAGCGGAGAGGCTTTAGCTCCTTATTGAGCGTATCAATTTCAGCCTCGATCCGCTCGACTTGCGACGCAATAATGCGCAAAGGCTCCCACGCTAATTTTTCACCCGTCTCAGGGGTGCAAAGATCAGCGCCGAGGTCAAACAAGTCATTTTGGATACGGCCAAGCATGGCGTCGACCAGCGGTTCGCTTGCGCTCGTATGGAGACGCGCCATGCCGATTGTCGAATTGGTTTCATCTACCGTGCCGTAAGCGGCGACGCGCAAATCATATTTTGGGCGACGGGCTCCCGTTCCTAGGGCCGTCGTCCCGTCATCACCGGTTCGGGTGTAAATTCGATTTAAAACGACCATTTCAACCCGCTCTTCTTCCCGACGCCTCAAGGGAGACCCGAGTATGACAACGCTGCTTTGTTGAGCAGCCTACGCTGCCGCGCGCCGAAAGGATCAGAAATTATAGCCGAACCGAAGACCGAAATTCGTAATGCCGTTGTTCGGCGTGCACAGATTGGCATTCGACATATGTTCGGCAACGGCCATAACGGACGCCTGTTTCGAGAAGCGGAAGCCGATGCCCAACGCCTCACGGAACAAAGCCGTGCATCCAAGCTCGGCCCGACCCGTATCATCCGGCGATGTCGTCTTGCCATTGTTGATGGAGCCACCGAGATCACCCTCGATCAGCATGTTGCCGGGAAGCTCGACCACGCCCGCAAAACCGGCAAAGGCCGCGCTTGTCTTGCCTTGCGTGTTCAAATCGGCACCAATTTGCGGATGCAGCGAAAACCAACTGGTCAGCGGCGATTTGCCGAGATCAAAAGCAGGCAAGAGCGCATCAATGGCGATATCCGCCGTGCCCGCCTCGCGGCCTTGATAGCCATGATAAAACGTCCCAATCCGGACTTCCGTACCAGAGGCGACCGCCGAACCGGCACGCGCGCCTTCCGATGCCATCAAAGCGGAACCCACAAGCAATGCGGCAAAAACGGTAACCCGACCCAATTTAGACGAAATCATCATATCCATTCCAAACCCTTGCCCTCGCTAGGAGGAGCTTGAACGCAAAATAGCGGTATTTCCAGAATATGATAGGTCACTTCACGCTATTTTTAAAAACATCATGAACGGCTTTTAAGCCAAATGACGCCCATCGTGATGACGATGGCAAAAAACTGCAAAATCACGCGCCACCGCATGAGTTTTTGCGAAAGCGAGGAACTTCCGCCCCGCAACATATTAAAAAGTCCCAAAACGAGGACAACAGCCACCGCAGCTACCGCAAGCGGCGCCGCCCAATCGACGAGATCATCCATGATCAAACCCAAAAAGTGCCTAAATTACGTATGCGTTCGATCCAAAATCTCGAACGCGCTCACCGTAACATAGACATAAAAACTCTTGAGCGCATCGCTGGCAAAGACAAATCGGTCAATTTTGCCGGAAAATTTAACGGTATACCCGTTAAACATGGGTTCGGTTAAGGCGTCGGCCGGCAAAGCGAGATGGAAGACGCTGCCGCGCATCCCATCCAAATTGAGGCACTCGAAACTGGCGGTGCGCTCCCCGGTAATCAGTTTGATTTCCTTGCCCTGCAAATTCCAAGGCTTGCACACCCAATTTTTGACCATTTTATCGGTCATAGCGTCGCTGGTTTCCTCCATGAAGGCGGCGAGCGCCTTCCCGGTCTTGGCCGCCAGCGGATCGGCCTGATGGGCTACGGCATCCTGCCAGAGTGCATAATATTGTTCGTCCAAAGCCTTTTGATCATTCGGCTTGACGATGGTTTGGGTGAAACAGGCACACAAAACAGTCGAAACAAGTACCAAAACCACCCATTTTTGGCCATTACGCGCCAGATTTAACGCAGCTTTTTGCATTGGAACCAACATTGATCGCACGACACAGGACTTTTCCCATGATGAACTACTGCAAAAGCCCTGCCAAATTCTAAACCTGAAGATAATCAAAATCAGGGACTGGAAATCCGCGACAGCCCCCGCTATAGAGAACCCGCGTTGCCCCTGTGGCGGAACTGGTAGACGCGTCCGACTCAAAATCGGATTCCGCAAGGAGTGCTGGTTCGATTCCGGCCAGGGGCACCACGCTTCACCCCGATGGGGCTACGCGTGACCGAGCTCAGAGGCTCGATAAAAGTGGGCGGCATTCATCGTTATTCACCCGAAACCGCGTTTTATTCACCATTTATCGAATCAACTTATCCATTCACCCTTCCTGAATATCGGAACATGCTCGTTATTCACTCCAATGCCATCGATATCCACCTCATTTGAGCCAATCATCCAGTCGATATGGATGAGACTCTTATTGCCGCCTTGGGCCGCAATTTGCTCCGGCGTAAGCGAGGCACCGTCGAGGAAACATTTCGCATAGCATTGCCCTAAAGCGATATGGCAGGCGGCGTTTTCATCGAATAACGTATTGAAAAATAACAATCCGCTCTTCGAAATCGGCGAAGAATGCGGCACCAAAGCCACCTCCCCCAACCGCGCGGCGCCCTCATCCGTTTCCAGCACCTTCCGAAGGACATCCTCGCCCCGCGAAGCCTTGGCCTCCACAATCCGCCCGGCTTCGAACCGAACCGAGATATTGTCGATCAAAGTTCCGTTATAAGACAAGGGCTTAGTGCTCGAAACATGCCCCTCAACCCGATGCGCATGCGGGGTGGTAAACACTTCTTCGGTCGGAATATTAGGGTTGCAGGTAATGCCGTTTTTGGCCGTCGAAGCCCCGCCATGCCACTCATGTCCATCCGCCAATCCCACCGTCAAATCGGTGCCGGGACCCTTAAAATGGAGCGCAGAAAAGCGATTTTGGTTCAACCAGGCGGTTTTTTCGTGCAATTTGGTATTATGATCGGCCCAAGCGGCAATCGGATCCTCCCGATCCACCCGCGACGCGGCAAAAATGGCATCCGCCAATTTCCGAACGGCATTATCCGTCGTTTCATTCGGAAAAACGAGCTTCGCCCAAGCCGTTCCCGGCCAAGCAATAATATTCCAATTGATATCAAAACCAGCAATTTTTTCCAAAGCAGGCTGATAAGCCATTGAATTTGCTTTATTGGCGCGTGAAACCTTGCCCGGATCTTGCGTCGAAAGCAGCATCGGATCGTCACCAACAATAGCAAGACGAGCCGTGTTCGCGGAGAACGCCTTTGCCATGCCCTCATACAGCCAATTCGCCGCCTTATCGAAGCTTGCATCGGGTGCAAATTGATATCGCGCCAAAGTCAGCTGCTCATCCGTAAAAAACGGAACAACAAGCCCTGCACCAGCCTTATAAGCTTGTTCAGCAATACGCCGCACCAAAGGAAGCGCCGCCGAAGGCGCTGTAATTAGCAAATCCTGCCCCGGTTGGAGCTGAAGTCCTACTTTGATAGCCGTTTCAGCCAATCGGTCGAGTTTGACGGGGTCGATAAGGGAATTCTCGTTGCTCGTATTGTTCATCATTTTATGGCCTAAATCATTCTCAATATTATCAATTTAGCGTTCTGTTTCGTCGATTTGGCGCGCCTCATCGGGCAGCATGATCGGAATGCCGTCCCGTATCGGATAAGCCAACCGCGCGGCCGAGCTGATCAGCTCCTGCTGCTTCGGATCATATCTCAAAATGGATTTTGTAAGCGGACAGACCAATAGTTCCAATAATTTCGGATCAATCGGTGGGCTCGGATTTAAATTGGCGCGCGAATTCTGTTCCATTTCAGGCCTTATTGCAGTGAAGATTCGGAGCCGTCATCGCGGCGGGCTAATTCAATTTCCGTGATCGCGACCAACAATTCGGCCCGCTTTTTGAGGTCAGAAGCCTCAAGAAGCGCTTGTTTTTCACGCGGACCAAAAGGCGCCATCATGCATAAAGCATTAACAAGCGCTTCGTTTGAGGCCGCCGATATCCCTTTCCAATCAATTTGCAGCTGATTGGCTTCGACAAAGTTTTTTAGCGACGAAAGAACAGCCGGGCGATCAACCTCTTCTTCGCCTGAACGCGCGATAAAGTCGGAAATAAAGGGATCAAATGTCACCAAGCACTGCCGGTATGGCGTCACAACGGCGAGCTCTTCCTTCACCTTGAAGCGGGCAACGCCTGTAAGCGAGACGACATATCGGTTATCACCCGTTTCAGCGAATTGGGTAATTCTTCCGACACATCCGACGTCAAATAAGCCACCAGGCCTCCCGCGCGGACTTTGTTCGACTTCAGGCTGCACCATGCCAATCAAGCGAGACGTCTTGAGGGCATCGTCGATCATTGCCAGATAACGGGGTTCAAAAATATTAAGCGGCATCTGGCCGCGCGGTAGCAAAAGCGCCCCGGGGAGCGGAAAAATCGGAATAATATCGGGCAAATCAGATGGTCCAGAATACATGATATTCACTGCTCATCTCCTGGAAATCTAAAGAATATATCATTTAACGAAATAAGAGGGTCGACAGTTTCCTGCGACCCGATTTTGTCATTTCATCCATCGGACCCCAAGCTTCGAAGAACTGCAGTAATTGGACGCGCGCGCCATCATCCTTCCACGTCCGATCCCGTTTAATAATTTCAATCAACGCATCCGTCGCCTCTTCCTGTTTTCCGGAAGCTGCTAGGGCTAAGGCTAAATCAAACCGTGCCTGATGATCGTTGGGATTGGCTGCAATAGCAGCCTCGAATCCGGCCGTATCGCCCAATGTTGCGGCTTGTTCGGCCAGCTCAAGTGCAGCACGCGCGGCAACAATAGGGGCCTCATTCTCTTTGCCCTCGGGAACCGCCTCAAGATAGCCGCGTGCCGCTTCGAGATCGCCGCTTTCGACATACAGCTTGATGATCCCGGCTAGCGCTTCAAGATTTTCGCTATCTTCGACCAAAACAGCCCCATAAGCATCAATTGCTCCGGCCAAATCGCCCGATTTGGCCAATTCTGCGGCCGCTTCAAGCATGGCCGCTGATCCGTCATCAACGGGGCCGACGAGGCGTTCGATGAAACCCGCTATCTGCGACTCGGGTAAGGCACCCACAAAACCGTCAACCGGCTGGCCTTTGCTGAAGGCTACGACAGCAGGAATGGATTGAATCCCGAGCTGGCCAGCGATTTGCGGGTGGTCGTCGATATTCATCTTGACCAGCTTGACCTTGCCCTTTGCGGCCGCAACCACTTTTTCAATGACAGGGCCCAATTGTTTACATGGACCGCACCAAGGGGCCCAAAAATCTACTAATACGGGCTGCGCCATGGAATCTGACACAACATCTTGTCGAAAACTGGCCGTTGTTACGTCTTTAATTTGGGTTGTCGCAGTTCCAGCACCATCCATCAGCGTCATCAGCCCGGTCCTTTTCCCGATTAAATACGAATGATTTTTGCCATCATTTCATATCCCATAAGAGATAGGAAGGATGCTGCTAAAGAGCAATGGACCCGCTACGTTCCGTCGCGCCTAATCTTCAGGGGAAGCTGGCTCGCCTACCTTTATTATCAAGGGCTTATGCCCTGTTTCCGTCATGAACATCACGAGATCATCCCGGGCGATGCTGGTGGTCATCGTGTTGACGAGGGGGTGCACATTGATGGTGTCATAGGCCATTAAACGTTCATCTAAGATAGCTTTAACGCGGTTTTCGGTGTCATTCATGACCGAAAGCGGGGTTACGGAGCCCGGTTCGACGCCCAAATACTCCCGGAGTTGGTCGGCGGAGCAGAAACTGACCCGGCCTTGACCACCAATGATGTCATGGATCGTTTTTAGATCGATTTTCGTGTCTTCCAGCGCCGAAATCAGAAATAAATTGCTCTTTTTATCCTTCAAAAAGAGATTTTTGACGTGCGCGCCGTCAATTTTGCCCCGCAGCGCTTTGGACTCCTCCACCGTGAAAACAGCCGGATGTTCGATGGTTTTCGAGTGAATATGAAGGCTTTTGAGGTAATCAAACACGCGGTTCGGATCATTCAGCATGGGTTTCAACTTATTGTTAGATGAATGTTTGCCTGAATAGGCCGCGGGCGGGAGCGGGGCAAGGCCCAACAAGATCAAAACCCCGTGTGAAAGGCAGTTGCATCTCTCGTTCAGATGAGTCATATAGCCGTCGTCGACGGTCGATGGCCGTTGCCACGACATCAGGATGCGGGTGTAGCTCAGTGGTAGAGCACAACCTTGCCAAGGTTGGGGTCGAGGGTTCAAATCCCTTCGCCCGCTCCAAATGTCTCAAGTAAATCAACAACTTAGGAAAACCCCTTCGGGGGTTTTTTCGTTTTTAGCCATAAACGGATCATAAACAGATTTAGTCCGTTTATTCCCTGTGCTATAAAGTCCGTACCCTGTATCCAGAGCTTCAAAAATGGATTTGACGGACAAAAGAAAGCGAAAACCAAAAGAAATTCTCGAAAATAAAGTTTTCCGAGACGGACAGATCTACCTCTTCAGAAGAGCGGATTACAAAAAGCCGATCTGGTTTTGCCGAGTAAAAGTACCCGGTGCAAAAGGGTATGTTTCCCAAAGCACCAAAACCACAGACGAGCACGAAGCGTTTAAATTCGCTGATAATCTCTACAATCAGTCTCTTGTTCGAGTGATTGGTGGTCAGGAACTCAATGGAAAACGGGTTTCAGCGGCAATATCCGAGTATGTGGACACTCTAAAACTCGATCTGACACCCAAATTCTCTACAAAACTTAGAATCAAATTTCTGGAACGTGTCGCTCCATCCTTCGGCAAACTGATGCTGAGTGACTTCACCACAGCAAATATCATCGATCTTTATGATCATATGAGATCCATTGCTCGAAATGGTTCTCTCGCTTCCAATACGATCCAGCGATACTCCACTGATTTGAAGCAGTTTTTCTCATGGTGCATCGAAAAGGGATATATTCAGACGGTTCCTAAGTTTCCGAAGGTGAAACTGGAGAGCAATATAGACATCAATGACACCCAATTACGGTCTGCTATCGAGGGTCAAGTCCGAAAATTGCTGTAAATTCGCTTCAGCCCGATTGATGACGGCATGATTATAAAGCCATTGTTACGACGTTGCTGACAACGTCACTCTCGCTTCGCTTCACAAGCCACTCCTTGAACTCATCCATGTTGATATAGAGGCG
>CANGLU010000050.1 GCA_947455025.1 Hyphomicrobiales bacterium | reverse complement strand
GTGTTTCTTCCGAAGGAGATCAGTCATGGCACGTGTCAAACGGGGTGTAACATCCCACGCCAAGCATAAAAAAGTTTTCAAGGCTGCGAAGGGCTTTTACGGCCGTCGCAAAAATACGATCCGCGCAGCAAAGGCTGCCGTTGATCGCTCGATGCAATACGCTACCCGCGATCGTAAGGCCAAGAAGCGCACGATCCGCGCGCTCTGGATCCAGCGTTTGAACGCTGCCGTTCGTGAGCATGGCATTGTCTATTCGCGCTTCATTGACGGCCTCAACAAGGCTGGCATCGTGGTCGACCGTAAGGTCCTCTCCGATCTCGCCATTCACGAGCCTGTGGCGTTCACGGCGCTCGTTGAAAAGGCCAAGGCGCATATCGCTGCGGTTGCTGCTTAATCTGGTAGTAATCCTGCACAGATAATCGCTTCAGGGCCCGCGAGCGCATTCGCGGGCCTTTTTCTTGTTACCCATGTGTCATTAGCCTGCGGTGTTACCATGACCGATTATTCGTCGCTTGAATCCGAACTCGTCACCGCCATCAAGGCCGCTGCTGACGAGGCCTCGTTGGAAGCCATTCGCGTGGCAGCGCTTGGCAAAGCGGGTTCCATTTCCGGCCTGCTCAAGACACTTGGTGCGCTGACGCCCGAAGAACGCAAAGAACAAGGCCCGTTGATCAACGGCTTGCGCGATCGTGTTACCGAGGCGCTGGCCACTCGCCGCACGACATTGAAAGACGCAGCACTCGAAGCCCGCCTTGCCGCAGAGCGAGTGGATGTCACGCTGCCCGTCCAGCCGTCCGACAATGCGCGCGGCCGGATCCATCCGATCAGCCAAGTGATCGAAGAACTCACCACGATTTTTGGCGATATGGGTTTTGCGGTGGCCGAAGGTCCCGATATCGAAAATGACTTTTACAATTTCACGGCGCTGAATTTTCCGCTCGGCCATCCGGCGCGCGAGATGCACGATACGTTCTTCTTCAATCCAGATGAGAATGGCGAGCGCAAGCTGCTGCGCACCCATACAAGCCCCGTACAAATCCGCACCATGATGACGCAGAAGCCGCCGATCCGCGTGATTATTCCGGGCCGCACCTATCGGTGTGACTCAGACCAGACGCATACGCCGATGTTCCATCAGGTTGAAGGTCTCGTCATCGATAAGGGCTCGCATATGGGCCATTTGAAATGGATTTTGGCGGAATTCTGCAAAGCCTTCTTTGAAGTCGATGACGTCAAAATGCGCTTCCGCCCAAGCTTCTTCCCGTTCACGGAACCTTCCGTCGAAGTCGATATCCAATGCTCGCGCAAAGGCGGCGAAATCCGCTTCGGCGAGGGCGAGGATTGGCTGGAGATTTTGGGCTGCGGCATGGTTCACCCGAATGTCATCCGCCATTGCGGGCTTGATCCGGATGAATACCAAGGCTTCGCCTGGGGCATGGGCATCGACCGCATCGCCATGCTGAAATATGGCATGCCGGATTTGCGCCCCTTCTTCGAGGCCGATGTCCGCTGGTTATCGCATTACGGGTTCCGGCCGTTGGATTTACCAACGCTGACCGGCGGCTTGAGCGTTTAAGGAGAGCGACCGATGAAATTCACCCTCTCTTGGCTCAAAGAGCATCTTGATACCTCTGCCTCCCTCGATGCCATTGTGGATGGTCTGACGAAAGTCGGCCTCGAGGTTGAAGGCGTGGAAGATCCCGCCAAAGAACTCGCGCCCTATATCACGGCCTATGTGATCTCCGCCGAGCAGCACCCGAATGCCGATCGTTTGCGCGTTTGCATGGTTGATGTTGGAGACGGCAAACCGGTGCAGGTCGTTTGCGGTGCACCGAATGCGCGTACGGGCATGAAAAGCGTGTTCTCGCCACCGGGCACCTATATTCCGGGCAAGAACATTACAATCTCGGTCGGCATGGTGCGGGGCGTCGAGAGCGCAGGCATGTTGTGCTCGGGCTTTGAGCTTGGCCTTTCGGAAGACCATGACGGCATTATCGATTTGCCTGCGGATGCGCCTGTGGGCGTGCGCTATGTTGATTACGCCAAGATTGATGATCCGATCATCGATATTGCCGTCACGCCGAACCGTTCCGATGCGCTCGGTGTTTATGGCGTGGCGCGTGATCTCGCCGCTGCGGGTTTGGGATCGCTGAAGCGGCATGATTTGAAGCCGGTGAAAGGCGAGGGGGCTTGCCCCGTTTCCGTACAGCTCAATTTTGCGACGGACGACAAACATCTTGCGCCCGCTTTCGCGCTTCGTCTTGTGCGCGGTGTTAAAAACGGCCCAAGCCCTGAATGGATGCAAAGCCGTTTGAAGGCCATTGGTTTGCGGCCCATTAACACGCTTGTCGATATCACCAATTACATCACCTTTGACCGTGGCCGTCCGCTGCATGTGTTCGATGCTAAAAAGGTCGCGGGTAACCTCGTCGTGCGCCACGCGAAAGACGGCGACGAGATTTTAGCACTCGATGGCAAGACCTATCGTCCGGATCCGACAACCGTTGTGATCTGCGATGACAATGGCGTTGAATCGATTGCCGGCATTATGGGTGGCGAACATTCGGGCTGCGATGAACATACCACCGATGTGCTGATCGAATCCGCGCTTTGGGATGCGTTCAACATCGCGCAATCAGGCCGCAAGCTCGGTATCAACACCGATGCGCGTTATCGCTTCGAGCGCGGCGTTGATCCGGCCTTCTGCGTGCCGGGTCTTGACCTCGCAACGCATATGGTGATGGAGATGTGTGGCGGTATACCAAGCGAAGCGATTGTTGCGGGTGAAGTTCCTGCACCGGAAAAAATCATCCCTTTCCCATGGTCGGAAGTAAAGCGCCTCACGGGCGTTTCCATGCTCGTGCCTGAGATGAAAGCGATTTTGACGGAGCTTGGCTTCTGGGTTTCGGGCAATGACAACGAGGTCAAAGTTGCGGTGCCGTCCTGGCGTCCGGATGTCGAGCAGAAGGCCGATATCGTCGAAGAGATCATCCGCATTGCAGGACTTGATCAGGTTGAAATGACGCCGTTCCCGCGTGAAGTCGCAACGGTAATCAAACCTGTGTTGACGCTCATCCAAAAGCGCACACGTCTTGCCAAGCGCGCGCTGGCGGCGCGTGGGTTGGTTGAAGCGGTGACATGGTCCTTTATCGGCAAATCGGAAGCGGAAGCGTTTGGTGGCGGCAAGCCGCAATTGTCGCTCGCTAACCCGATTGCCTCCGATCTCTCGGATATGCGGCCAAGCCTTTTGCCGGGCTTGCTCAAAGCGGTTGGGCGTAACGTGGCGCGTGGCCTTTCCGATGTCGCGGTGTTTGAAGTGGGGCAGGTCTTCAAGGGTGATAAGCCTGAAGATCAATCGATTGTGGCGACATCGGTGCGCCGTGGCCTTGCAGGGCCGGACGGCTTAGGCCGCCACTGGCAGGGCGATTCCTCGGTTGATGCGTTTGACGCGAAAGCCGATGCCTTCGCACTGCTCGAAGCGCTCGGCATTCCGGTCGCAGGCTTGCAAGTCGTGCAAGGGGGACCTTCTTGGTTCCATCCGGGTCGTTCCGGCACGCTGCAATTCGGGCCTAAAATGGTTGTAGGTGCCTTTGGTGAAGTGCATCCGCGTATTCTTGAAGCGCTCGATGTGAAGGGTCCTGTTGTGGCGTGTGAGATCAATCTCGATCTCTTGCCACCGCCCAAGGCGCGGCCAACGCGCATGAAGCCGAAGCTCGTTCTGCCGGAGTTCCAGCCGGTGAGCCGCGACTTCGCGTTCATCGTTGATAAGTCTGTTCCGGTATCGGACATGATCAAGGCAACCCAAGCGGCCGAACGGGCGTTGATTACGGATATCGCTGTGTTTGACGTTTACGAAGGCACGGGTGTTCCGGAAGGCAAGGTGTCGATTGCCCTTGCCGTGACATTGCAACCGGTCGAAAAAACGCTGACGGACACGGAGATTGACGCCGTTTCGACGCGGATCGTCGCCGAGGTTACGAAAAAGACCGGAGCGGTGCTGCGCGGCTAAGGGTGTTCTGCTGGCATCGGTAATGAATCATTATGATTCAACTGATAATTTTGACGCATTGATAGGGATGTGATCAGAACCATGTTGAACGTGACGCGCGCAAATTCATTCGGTTTAGGGGCAGCGCTCCTTTTGGGCGCGATGGTTTTTTGCGCCTCGGCCCATGCGAGCGAAACGGGCACGGATGCGAAAATCCATCGGGTTGCTGCGGCGAGCGCTGAAAATTTTCAGCCGATGGATCCGCCCGAGGATGCGGATCAATGGTATATTGGTTCTCTGCCCGATGAGCCTTACAACATTCCGCTGGTAGATCGTTCACGCTTACGCGCCGATCTTAGACGCGAAACGGTTGATGCGCCGGAGGATTACCCAGCCAATACGATTGTCGTCGATATTGATGGGCGGCATTTGTTTTATTATCAGGGCGATGGCACGGCTATTCGCTATGGCATCGGTGTCGGACGACGCGGCTTTTCCTGGCAAGGTGTCGCAAGCGTTGGTCGCAAAGGCGCATGGCCTGAATGGATTCCAACCGCCACCATGCGCTCGATCATTCCTGATCTTCCGGCCAGTATGGAAGGTGGATTGGATAGCCCGCTCGGCGCCCGCGCGCTTTATCTCTATCAAAACGGGCAGGATATTTTGTTCCGCATTCACGGCACCAATGAGCCATGGACGATTGGGGAGCAGGTCTCGAGCGGCTGCGTGCGAATGCTCAACGAAGATATTGTGGATCTCTACAACCGCGTCTCGATTGGCGCGAAGGTGATTTTACACAATTCGAAATATATGGCGACGCGGGTTTCGCAATCAGGCTGATTGGTGATCGCCGTTGAGCGGGTTATCGGGATCCCGATCATAGAGGATCGTTTCAAACCGCATCGCGCGCGCATCCATCATTAAAAGCTTGCCGATAAGCGGCTCACCGAAGCCCACAAGGGCGCGGATGACTTCCAGCGCCATCATGCTGCCCACCATGCCTGCAAGCGCGCCTAAAACGCCGGCTTCCGCACAGGCGGGGATCATGCCTGCGGGCGGTGGTTCGGGGAAGAGACACCGATAGGTCGGGTTGGGTTTTCCGTCTTCAGCAAGCTCATGCGGCTTGAGCGTTGTCAGCGTAGCATCCATCGCGCCAAGGGCTGCGGTGACGAGCGGTTTGCCTTCATAAAAGCACGTGTCTGAAACCAAATAGCGGGTCGCGAAATTATCCGAGCCATCGGCTACGACATCATAGGCTGCAATCAATGCAGCTGCATTCTCGGTTGTGATGCGGGTGGCGTGGGCTTCAACCGTTACATGCGGGTTGAGATGGTGGATCGCATCCGTCGCGCTCGCCACTTTAGGGCGGCCGACATCTTCTGTGCGATGGATGACCTGCCGCTGCAAATTTGAAAGCGACACCGTGTCATCATCGACAAGGCCGATGGTGCCAACCCCTGCGGCTGCGAGATATTGCAAGAGTGGTGCGCCAAGCCCTCCGGCACCGATCACGAGCACGCGTGCGGCTTTGAGCTTTTGCTGCCCCGGCCCGCCAATATCGCGCAACACGATATGCCGCGCATAGCGTTCAAGTTCGTCCGAGGTCAGCGTTGGCAAAAGGCTCATGGCTTTCTTTTAAAGAAATCCGTCGCCGATGTCTCGCCAAGTTTGCCAAGATAGCGCGCCCACGCGACCATGCCGCGTTCATAGCTTGAAAGGCGGAAGAATTCGTTCGGCGCGTGATAATCTTCATCGACCGTAGAGAAGGAGAAAAACACCGTATCGATGCCGAGCACGCGTTTGAAAATATCGCCGATTGGAATGGTAGCACCCATGCGGACGCGGACGGGGCGGCGGTCGAGCACCGATTCAAGCACATCTTCTGAAAGGACAAGCGCAGGGTGGTTATGGCTCACCGCATAGGCAGGCGTGCCGCCGGTCTCGCGTTTGACGCTGACGCGCGTTCCCTGTGGCGCGTTGGCCTCAAGAAAAGTTGCGAGTAAGGCCACGATGCGGTCGGGGTCTTGGCCGGGCACCAAACGGCACGAAATTTTGGCGGAAGCTTCCGACGGAATAACGGTCTTTTTACCGGGGCCCGTATAGCCGCCGACAATGCCGTTATATTCAAGCGTCGGTCTTATCCAGTTGCGTTGCAACAGGGTGTAACCCGCTTCGCCCGCGCCCTTATGCGCGCCGACCTCAGTGAGATAGGCCGCTTCATCAAACGGGATCGCCGCAATGGCTTCGACTTCATCGGGATGGACCGGATCAATTCCATCGTAAAAGCCCGGCACGGCTATGGCGCCGTCGGGCGTGTGGAGCTTCGCCAGCAGCGCCACAAGCGCCTGAATGGGGTTGGCGACCGAGCCGCCATGGCGACCCGAATGGAGGTCCTTGGCTGGGCCATGCACGGTAACTTCCAACGCGCAAATGCCACGGCTTGCTACCGTGACGCTGGGAAGATCGGCACGCCACTGCGCGCCATCGGCGGAAAGCGCAAAATCGGCTTTGAGCGTCTCTTTATGCTCGCGGACAAAATCTTCGAGATGCGCGCTTGAGACTTCTTCCTCGCCTTCAAACAGAAACACCATATTGACGGGCAGCGCGCCCTGCTCGGCGAGATAGGCGGCAGCAACCGCAATCGGGATCAGCATCGGGCCTTTGTCGTCTGATACGCCGCGCGCATACAGCCGGCCATCGCGAATATCCGGCACGAAGGGCGAGGATTTCCACGCGCTGATGGGATCAGGCGGCTGCACATCGTAATGGCCGTAAACGAGTACCGTCGGCGCGCCTGGCACCTGACGCCATGCGGCCATAACCACCGGATGCCCTGCGGTTGGCAGAATGGCGACATCCGTGAGGCCTGCTGCTTTAAGCTCGGCGGCCACAAACTCGCTCGCCTTCAGAATACCCTCTTTATAGGCCGGATCGGTCGAGACGCTTGGGATCGATACAAAGCGTTTAAGCGTTTCGATATGCTTTGGCATATCGCTCAAGAGGCGATTTTCAATCGGTGCTGAATGCCAAGGGTCGCTCATTTACCGCCATCCACCGATAACACTTGTCCCGTTATCCATTCCGCCTGTTCGCTTGCGAAAAACAAGGTCGCTGCGACGATATCTTCAACCTTGCCGAGACGGCGCGTGGCTATGCGTTCCAGCATCGCCTTTTGCCCTTCCGCGCCATAGCTTTCCCATTGCCGCTCGGTGGTTGGATTGGATCGCACGAAGCCCGGTGCAACACTGTTCACCGTGATGCCAAATTTTCCGAGCTCATGGCCGAGTTGTCGGGTAAGACCAATCTCACCCGCTTTGGCCGACGCATAGGCTTGAATACCCGTAAGGCTCACGCCCAACCCCGCGCCGGACGAGATCAACACAATACGGCCATAGCCTTGCTGCTTCATATGCGGCGCAACGGCTTGCGAGAGGAAAAAACCCGCCTTCATATTGATGTTGACGATAGCGTCCCAATCTTCTTCAGAAATTTCTTCCAAAGGACGCCCCACTTGCCCGCACACACCACCGGCGCTGTGGATGAGGATATCAAACGGGCCTTTGGTTTTTACAAGCTCATCAATCGCCGCGCGTTTGGTGAGGTCGCAGCTATGGGCCGCAATCGTGAGGCCGTTCTCGCTTGGCTCGACCGCTCGGTGATCGACGCCTGTTACGCTTGCACCATCGCGCGCGAGCGCGAACGCAATCGCACGGCCAATGCCATGGGCTGCACCGGTGACAAGTGCGCGTTTGCCTTTAAAGTCGATGAGCATGACGGTGTTCCTTTATTGGGCTTTTGCAAGCTCGGCTAAATTCGCCCAATCGAGTTCGCGCTTGCCGTCTTCGATCTCGTGAATCATCGCAATCATGCGCGCAACGAGCGGTGTTGGAATTCCTAATTTTGCGCCTTGCTCAACGATGGGACCAAGCTGCGCATCGACTTCCGTTTTGCGTTTGCGGATGGCGAGATCGCGCCAAATGCCGGAATGCGTTTTAATCGATTTCGCATTGTGCGTGACCATCGCATCAAAGGACGCATGCGCTTTCTCTTCCGGCGCATCCGGTGTGAACGCTTGAGGCACATAGCCGTTAAAGCCCAACGGATCATAGCCGAGCTTTAACGCAACCGATGTTGCCTCTCGCGCGATGTTGCGCAGTAAAGGCCGCGCATCGGCAGCCGCAAGTGAGTCACAAATCGAGGCATTTGTGAGTGCTGTTGCAAAGAGCAGTGACCCATAGCCGAGCTTGCCCCAGAGATAGCCGAATATATGATCGGTCATAATCGCATTCGGATCAAAAATCAGCATCAGCGCATGCAACGCTTTAAGGCGCTCGCTCATCGCGCCATCCAATTCGCCCAACACAACCGCACCACGGCCGCTTAATTGGATAATTCCCGGTGACATATAATCACCACCGAAATTCAAGAACGCGCCGATCACGCGCTCGCGCCCGACAATATCGGCGATGACCAATTCGTTGAGGCCGTTTTGGTACGACGCAATATAGCCATCGCTTGCCAAATGCGGCGCGATTTGACGCGTGGCGGCCTCGGTGTGATGCGCTTTCACACAGAGCAAGATGCGAGAGAAAGTGCCCTCAACTTGAGCAGGAGTGAGGGCGCGCACCTTGACATTGAATTGATCAATCGGCCCTTCAATGGTGAGCCCATCGCGGTTCATCGCTTCGACATGGGCTGCATCTTGATCGACGAACAACACGTCATGGCCCGCGCGCACAAAAAACGCGCCAATCGCTCCACCAATTGCTCCTGCGCCCCAAATGACGATGGGGTCCCTCATGCCCATGGCCCTTCCATCAGCGCGCGGGTCTCTTCAACGGCTACGTGCCAAAGCGCCAGCATCTCTTCATCGCTTCTTTGATAGACGCCGCCGAAATTGCCATCGCCCAACATCGCGCGAACGCCTGCGGGGTCTTTGAGGCGCATCGTCTCCAAATCCGTCATCGGTTTTTGACCTTCAGGTCCGCGAATATTCGGCAACCGCGTCCATGGGAAATTTTCCATCCATGAGGCGTGCGAGGCGACTTTGTCGATCTCTTGCACTTTGGCAAACGTCTTGGGCGCGTTCCACCAATTGTGGAAGCGAACAGCAGAGCCGGGATTACGACCCATCCATTCAATCGCTGCGGTTTGCGCGGGCGAATTGCCGCCATGGCCGTTGCACAGAAAGATACGACGAAAGCCCGTGGCATAAAGCGAATCAAGAATATCGGTGACCAACGCCGCATAGGTCGAGAGCTTCAACGATACCGAGCCGGGGAACGCCATGAAGTAAGGCGTGATGCCATAGGCCTGCACAGGGAACACGGGGATACCCAAAGGCTCGGCGGCATCAAGCGCTACTTTTTCCGAGAGAATGGAGTCCACCGACAGGCTTAAAAACGCATGTTGTTCGGTTGAGCCTAAAGGCACGATGGCGCGGTCATCGTGCTTCAAATAGTCTTCCACTTGCATCCAGTTCATATCGCTAATTCGCATGAGAGATGCTCCTAATGATGGTGGTTATTCGACCGCCCAGCACGCGACATCGCGGCCTTGCTTTAAGGTGATGGGCGGTGTCTCTGATTTACAGCGATCAAACGCTTGCGGGCAACGCGGATGGAACGGGCAACCCGAAGGCGGATCAAAAGGCGAGGGCAATTCACCTTGCAACACAATGCGCTCTTTCTTCGCATCGGGATCAGCAACAGGCGTCGCCGATAAAAGTGCCTTGGTATAGGGGTGTTGCGGGGACGCGAAGAGTTGCTCGCGCGTCGCCGTTTCAACCGCATGGCCTAAATAGATCACCATCACGCGATCTGCGATGTGACGCACGACCGAAAGATCATGGCTGATAAAGAGATAAGCCAAGCCAAATTCTTCTTGCAATTCAGCGAGAAGATTAAGCACCTGCGCGCGGATCGACACATCAAGCGCCGAGACAGGCTCATCGAGCACTAGAATTTTTGGCCGCAACATCAAAGCACGCGCAATCGCGATGCGTTGGCGCTGACCGCCCGAGAACATATGCGGATAACGGTCGCGAAATTCGGGCCGCAAGCCGACGCGCGCCATCATTGCCGCAACTGCTGCACCACGCTCGGCGGAGGTCATGGACGTATTGACGATCAATGGCTCTTCAAGGGCGTCACCAATCGTCTGACGCGGATTGAGCGAGCCATAGGGATTTTGGAAAACAATCTGCACTTCGCTGCGAAGTGTTTTGCGCTCCGCTTTGGTGGCCTGCACAAGATCGATACCATTGATGCGCAGCGTTCCCGCCGTCGGCGTCTCAATCATCGTCAGAAGGCGCGCGAGCGTGGATTTGCCTGAACCTGATTCACCCACAACGGCTAAGGTTTTTCCGGCTTCCAAATCAAAGCTGACGCCGGCCAACGCGTGCACGGTGGCATCGGGTGAAAACATGCCGCGACGAACCTGATAATCCCGTGTCAGATTGCGGGCTTCCAAGACAATGCTCATCGTGTGCCCTCCGGAATTGACGCTTGGCCGTGGACAAGCGGCGTGTGGCACAAGGCCCGCCCTAACTCGCCTGAGGCGCGTTTAGGTCGCTCGCGATGACATAGCTCGGCCGCAAACGCACAACGGGGCGCGAACATGCAGCCTTGTAGGCGATCAAATTGTCCGGGCACAACGCCGGGGATAGAGGGCAGTACGCGCCCTGTCGCGCGCTCCGGCAAAGCGGCCAAGAGAGCGGCGGTGTAGGGATGGTGCGGATCGCGGAAGAGGCCGCGCGTATCCTGCATTTCGACTTGTTGTCCTGCATATTGAACAACAACACGCTGCGCCGTTTCAGCCACCACGCCCATATCATGCGTGATCAGCACAAGGCCCATGCCGCTTTCGTGTCTAAGCCGCAACAACAGATCTAAAATCTGCGCTTGGATGGTGACATCCAGCGCGGTTGTTGGCTCATCCGCGATCAAAAGTTTTGGCTCGGAAGCCAGCGCCATCGCGATCATCACGCGCTGGCTCATGCCGCCTGAGAGCTGATGCGGAAATGCCGATAGGCGCTTTTCAGGATCGGTGATGCCCACTTGTTCGAGCAATTCGATCGAGCGTTTTTTCTGCGCCTTTTTATCAAGGCCAAAATGCGTCTTCAGCGTCTCGCCAATTTGAAAGCCCACCGTAAAGCACGGGTTCAACGAGGTCATCGGCTCTTGAAAGATCATCGCGATGTCACGGCGCATAATGGTGCGGCGCTGCTCATCCGAGATGGTTAGAAGATCAAGGCCGTTAAACTCCATGCGGTCGGCAGTAACCGTTGCCGTCCATGGCAAGAGACCCATCACCGCAAGCATCGCCACCGATTTACCGGAGCCGGATTCGCCGACAATGGCTAACACATCATCCCGCTCTACGGCGAGATCGATTCCATCAACCGCCTTAAATGGCCCATTGCGGGTGTTGAACGAGACTGAGAGATTTTTGATATTGAGAAGCGCCATCGACGTCAGCTCCTTCTCAATTTCGGATCAAGTGCATCGCGCAAACCGTCGCCGAACAGATTGATCGAGACGACCGATACGAGAATAGCTAATCCGGGCAGCGTTACAATCCACGGGTTGGAGCGAATAAATTCACGCGCATCGGCCAGCATCGCGCCCCATTCAGGCGTTGGTGGTTGCGCGCCGAGGCCGAGAAAGCCCAACGCTGCAGCCTCGAGAATGGCATTCGAGACGCCCAGCGCTGCCTGTACGATCAGCGGCGCCAAACAGTTCGGCAACACCGTTACAAACATTAGCCGGATCGGGCCGACGCCTGCGACCTTCGCGGCGATAATGTAATCTTTGCCGAACTCGGCGAGCGCCGAGCCCCGCACCAAGCGCACATAATTGGGCAGATACACAACAGAGACCGCAACAATCGTATTGGTGAGGCTTGGGCCTAAAATCGATACAACCAAAATCGCGAGCACCAGACTGGGGATCGACATGATGAGATCCATGATCCGCATCAAAACCGAGTCGATCACGCCACCCATAAAGGCTGCAACAAGCCCAAGCGCGATACCGATAACAACGGACACGCTCATCACCGAAAGACCGATAAAGAGCGAGATCCGCGCGCCGTAAATGAGACGCGATAACATATCACGACCAAGCGCATCGGTGCCCAGCCAGAAGTGCTTATCGCCACCGTCCGTCCATGCGGGCGGAAGCTTGGTCATGCCGCGAAATTGTTCGATCGCCGAATAGGGCGCAATCCAGTCGGCAAAAATCGCCAGCACGATAATGGTGAGCAGAATGATCAACCCACCAACCGCGCCGCGATTTTGGGAGAAGGCGTTCCAGAAAGCGGCAAAAGGTCCAGCAGGCTGGACGGTTACAGGTGCAGGGGCATTAGCCATGACGGATCCTCGGATTGATGGCCCCATACAGCAAATCGACCAGTAGATTGATGATGATAACAAGCGACGAGATGAGCAAAATACCGCCTTGCAGCGCCGGATAATCGCGACGGCCAATGGAATCGATCAACCATTTACCGACACCGGGCCAAGAGAAGATCGTTTCGGTCAACACGGCACCCGCCAATAATCCGCCCACTTGCAGACCCACAACGGTGACGACGGGGATTAGAGCATTGCGCAAGGCATGGAGCGAAATTACGCGAAATTCCGAAAGGCCTTTCGCGCGCGCCGTGCGAACATAATCTTCGCTCAGCACTTCGAGCATGGAAGACCGCGTCATGCGCGCGATCACGGCAAGCGGTACCGTGCCCAGCACAATCATCGGCAAGACGAGATGATGCAGCGCCGATAAAAACGCGCCCTTCTGATCCGACAATAACGAGTCGATGAGCATAAAACCGGTCGTCGGTTCAAAATAAAATTTGATCATGTCGATACGACCGGCAACAGGCGTTAAATGCCATCCTTCCGAGACGAGCATGATCAGCAACAATCCCCACCAGAAGATCGGCATCGAGAAGCCTGCAACGGCGGCACCCATCAGCGTATGATCAAACCAACTGCCGCGCTTCACCGCGGCGAAGACGCCGGCAGGTATACCAAGAAGAACGGCAAATAAAATGCCAGCGAACGACAGTTCAAGCGTGGCGGGAAAGAGGGTCAAAAATTCGGTCAGAACTTTTTCATTGCTCGACAGCGAAACGCCAAAATCACCGTGCAGCAAATGCCAGACATAATCGAGAAACTGCTTCCAGACAGGCTGATCAAGGCCAAGCTCATGCCGGAAATAAGCGAGACGCTCAGGCGAAATGCCGTGCTCACCGGTGCGGACTTCAACAGGATCACCGGGCACAAGGCGAATGGCGATAAAGGTCACGAACATCAACGCGATGAAAGTCGGGATCGTGAGCAATAATCGGCGCAGGATGAATTTGATCATGGGAAACGGAATGTCCTGCGTAGGTTCTTTTTATCGAAGATGTTCTCCCCCTCGCCCGTGGGTAGAGGGGGAGAACGATGGTGATTACTTCACGTCGACGCCTTGGAATTCATGGCTGCCGAATGGGCTCTGCTTGTAGCCCGTCACTTCTGCACGCATCGCTTCAAACACGATCGAGTGACCGATCTTCATGTCTGGAGCTTCTTCGTGCTCGATGACTTGCATTTCTTCATAGAGCTTGGTGCGCTCTTTGATGTCCGAGAGGCTCTTGGCCTTGTTCAAACGGTCATCATATTCCTTGTTGCACCATTTCGTGACGTTCAAGCCGCCCTTTGATGCCGCGCAACCACGCAGGAAGAAGAAGTTATCTGGATCGCCATTGTCGCCGGTCCAGCCGAGCTGACCCGTCATGTGCTCACCCTTCTGCATCCGCTTGCGGTACTCGCCCCACTCATAGGTCACGAGCTTGGCATTGACGCCGATCTTGGCCAAATCAGCTTGCATCATTTCCGCCATACGCTTGCCGTTTGGATTGTAGGGGCGCTGAACGGGGAGATACCAGAGATCGATTTCGAGCGGCGTTGTTACACCGGCAGCCTTCAGCAATTCCTTGGCCTTTTCTGGATCAAACGAATAGGACGGAACCTTATCATTGTAAGACCAGAGCGTTGGTGGAATCAGGTTCTTGGCCGAGGTGCCCGAACCAAGGAAAACTTCCTTGATGATGGCATCATGGTCAATCGCCATATTGAACGCCTGACGCACTTCCTTCTTGTCGAAAGGAGCCTTCTCCGTGTTGAACGCCCAGTAAGAAACGTTCAAGCCCGATTGGCTGATCAGGCTGAGTGCTTTGTCTTTCTTGATTTCTTCAAGATCGGCTGGACGAGGTGCAATCGCGAAATGGCACTCGCCGGCCTTCAGCTTGGCAAGACGTGCCGTCGGATCTGGCGTAATCGCGAAAACGAGATCGTCAACAAGCGCCTTTTCACCGAAGTAATCAGGGTTCTTCTTGAAGCGGATCATCGCGTCCTTTTGATAGGTCACGAAGATGAACGGGCCCGTGCCGACCGGAATCTGGTCGAACTGCTCAGGCTTGCCGGCCTTCATCAAGAAATCGGCATATTCTGCCGAATGGATCGAGGCAAAATCCATCGCCAAATTGGCGAGGATTGGCATGTTTGGCTCCTTGAGCTTCATGACGACGGTGTAATCGTCGGTCTTCTCAATGGTGTCGAGCAATGCCGGCATGTCCATATCGTTAAAATAGTCGTATTTGCCGCCCGAAACCTTGAAGTATGGGTGGTTTTCTTTCCATTGGCGGTTGAACGAGAACAACACGTCGTCGGCGTTGAAATCGCGGGTCGGCTTGAAGCCGTTAACGCCGGAATGGAACTTCACGCCCTTGCGGAGGTGGAAGGTCAGCGTCTTGCCACCGTCGGTTACGTCCCAGCTCGTTGCGAGGCCTGGTCCAACATTGGTGCCACCGCGTTCAAACGCGGTCAGCTTGTCGAATACAGGGCGGTCAGCGTCAAAGCTGGTGCCGGTGCCGTTCATGGCAGGCGTAAAGCTTTCTGGGCTGCCTTCGGAGCAATAGACCAAAGTTTTGGCCGATGCAGCCGAAGCGCCGATCAGCATCGCCGCGAGGCCGACGCTGGCAGCGAGTTTTAGACTTGAGTTGAACATGGATTTTCCCTTTTTCAGTTTCCCAAGCGCAGTTGGCCGAAAACGCAGCCTCTGCTCGCAGATTGAGACCCCTATCCAAGCTTTTTTCCGCTCAGGGTGCAAGGGACTCCTCCCTTTAATTTTGCGAATATTATCCGTTCAGCCGATTATTCGGTGAATCAAGGGCGCCATCAATCGCCAAAATGGCCTGTTTCACCCCCTTTAAATGGGGATTTATCGCAAGCGCCTGACGAAGCGCGATGCGGGCCTCATAGAGACGGTCACAATCGAGGCAAATTTGCCCAAAAAGCGATAAAGCGGCGAAGTGCCGCGGCTCAAGCCTTAGCGTATGGCCGAGATGGCCAATGGCGGCTTCGGTCTCTCCCCTCATCAAGGCAACGATCGCTTGCTTGTAGGAGACTTCGGCCCATTCGGGTTTGATCCTCGATAAGTGAAGCAGCGCCTCATAGGCCTGCATTGAATCACCGCGGTCAATCGCCGTTATGATGATGGCCATTTCATTTTCAGCCGTCTTATCGGGATTGGTAATCCACAGCGCATGAATAAGTTCGGCCAGAAGTTTTGGATCCTGCGCTGGAACAGGATTGCTTAAATCCTGCAGCAGAGGCCCAAGCCGTTTAGGCAGTGATGGATGCGGCGTAAGCGTATCAAGCGATAAAAGGAAGGCAAAAACATCATCCAAGGCCGGCATGGTTCGGTGAAAGCCCTTAGGCACTTGGCTTCACCACAAGCGGTAATCCCGCCACCATCAGCACCACGCGGTCGGCGCGTGCTGCCAGCCTTTGGTGCAATCGGCCCGCATGATCGCGAAAATCGCGGGCGAGTTTATTGTCTGGCACAATGCCAAGGCCCACTTCATTGGCTACAAGAAAAGTAGGGGCGGTGCGCTTTTCAAGAACCTGCTCAAGGCGGGTAATGGCAGCATCAATATCATGCTCGCCCAGCATCAGATTGGTGAGCCAAAGGGTCAGGCAATCAACCAGCATCGGGGTGTGCTGTTCAAGCGCATGCCAGATCTCAACGGGGGCTTCCACCGTGAGCCAGCCCTTTTCACTGCGGTCGGCTTGATGGCGGGCAATGCGCTCGCGCATTTCCTCGTCCCAGATTTCGGCCGTGGCAATATAGGTCCAAGGCTGCGGAAGCGCTTTAATCAGCGTCTCCGCATAACGCGTCTTACCGGAACGGGCACCGCCGAGAATGAGGGTGAGGGGTGAGATCATGGGGGTGAGTTGTGCCGTTATGAGGGCATTTTGGCAAGGGGCAGGACCAGAATCGGACCGCGAGCCTCCCGGCTCGCATCTTAAAAGAAGAGAAGTGAGCCGGGAGGCTCTATGGATAACGGACTGGATTTTTGCTCTCGAAAAATGTATAGTAGAACGCAATACAAGGAGTTGCAGATGGTTGATCTTCTTCAAAAGCGCGATATTGCCGTTTCGATGCGGTTTCGTGACGAGGATTTGGGTATTATTGACCGGGGTGCGGAACTCAACGGCCTCTCCCGAACTGAATTTATGCGCCGCGCGGCACTGCAAGAAGCCCAGCTTGCGATTTTGAACGAGACCGTGGTGCGGCTGGCACCCGAAGCCTTCGAGCATTTTATGGCGGCAATTGATGCTCCGGTTGCGGCCATTCCGGCTAAATTGGCGGAACGATTGGCGCGTCAAGCGCCTTGGGACGAAGTCTCCGTTCCATGATTTCGGGGCCTGAGCCTTTAACCGCCGACCATGATCTGTCAGTGTTTGACTGCGGCAAGCCCGCTTTGAACGAATGGCTCCGCACCTACGCGCTCGGCAATCAGGCCAAAGGCTTTACCCGTGTCATGGTGGTGTGCGACGGCAAACGCGTGATCGGCTTTTATGGCTTGGCACCAACGGCGGTGCCGCCCTCGCTGCTCTCTCGCGCGTTACGCACTGGCCGCCCGCCCGACCCCGTGCCTTGTATTCTCTTCGGCCAATTGGCGGTGGATCGCGCCTATGACGGGCGAGGGATCGGCAGCGGGTTGTTGCGCCATGCCTTGCAACGCTGTGTTGCGGCGTCCGAAGCGATTGGGGGACGCGCGGTGATTGTGCGGGCGATTGACCGCGAGGCAGAGGCTTATTGGCAAGCGTGCGGGTTTATACCGTCGGTGTCGGACTCGTCGATTTTGTTTCGCGGGATGGTGGATGTGGCGGCTTGGCTTTCAAGCCTGCAGGAATAAATCTGAGCACAATATAAAATCGATTTGCGCCTTCAACAGGGCGCAAGCAATCCAGATGACGGCATTAAAAAAAGCGCAATGTCACCATTGCGCTTTATCTTTTACCACCAACTGGGTTGCTTCACTGTCGTTCGCAATGACGATTTACAGTGTGCGTAAAAACGGATGCGAGCCGGGAGGCTCGCGGTCCGTTATGTTAAGCCACAGCTTCCTTTGACCGTTCGGCGCGCTTCCGATCATTCGGATCGAGATGCACTTTACGTAGACGGATGGACTTAGGCGTGACTTCGAGCAGTTCGTCGTCTTGGATATAGGCGAGCGACTTCTCAAGCGTCATGCGGATTGGAGGGGTGAGGCGTACGGCTTCGTCTTTGCCTGCGGCGCGGACGTTGGTGAGCTTTTTGCCCTTGAGCAAATTCACTTCCAAATCGTTTTCGCGGGTGTGTTCGCCCACGATCATGCCTTGATAGACCTTCCAGCCGGGCTCGATCATCATCGGGCCGCGATCTTCCAAATTCCACATCGCGTAAGCCACCGCTTCACCGATATCGTTCGAGATCAACACGCCGTTGCGACGGCCTGCAATTTCGCCCTTATAGGGGGCGTAGCCATGGAACAAACGGTTCATGATCGCGGTGCCGCGCGTATCGGTGAGCAATTCACCGAGATAGCCGATCAGGCCGCGCGTTGGAGCGTGGAAGACGAGACGCAGACGATTGCCGCCGGAAGGGCGCATTTCGACCATGTCCGACTTGCGCTCCGACATTTTCTGCACAACGACGCCTGAATATTCCTCATCAACGTCGATGACGACTTCTTCAATTGGCTCAAGCAGCGCATTGGTTTCTGGATCGCGCGAATAGACGACCTTTGGACGCGACACGGCCAGCTCGAAGCCCTCGCGGCGCATTTGCTCGATCAAAATGGCGAGCTGCAATTCGCCACGGCCTGCGACTTCGAACGAATCCTTATCGGCTGATTCGGAGATGCGAAGCGCAATATTGCCTTCGCCTTCCTTGAACAGTCGGTCGCGGATCACGCGGCTCGTGACTTTGTCGCCTTCCGTGCCGGCGAGCGGCGAATCATTGACGCGGAACTGCATGCTGACGGTTGGCGGATCGATTGGATGCGCAGGCAAAGGCTGCTCGATCGATGTATCGCAGAACGTATCAGCGACGGTGCCCTTGACCATGCCCGCGATGGCGACGATATCGCCTGCGAAAGCCTCATCAACCGGTACGCGCTCAAGGCCACGGAAGCCCAGAACCTTGGAAATACGACCGCTTTCAATCACCTTCCCGTCAGCGCCGAGCACTTTGAAGGATTGGTTCGGCTTAACGGAGCCCGAAGTGATGCGGCCCGTAACGATACGGCCGAGATAGGGGTTGGCTTCCAAAATCGTGCCAATGAGGCGGAACGGGCCTTCTTCGGTTGCGGGCGGTGCCGTGTGCTTCACGATGAGGTCGAACATTGGACCAAGGTCGGTCATTGGACCTTCTGGCGCCGTTGCCATCCAACCGTTCTTGGCTGAGCCGTAAAGGATGGGGAAATCGAGCTGATCGTCGGTGGCGTCAAGGGCTGCGAAGAGATCGAACACTTCGTTGACCACTTCAGAAGCGCGCGCTTCTGGCTTGTCGATCTTGTTGATCGCAACAATCGGCTTCAAGCCCAGTTTCAATGCCTTGCCGACCACGAATTTGGTCTGCGGCATGGGGCCTTCTGCGGCGTCGACGAGAACAACCACACCATCGACCATGTTCAAGATACGCTCCACCTCGCCACCGAAATCGGCGTGGCCGGGGGTATCGACGATGTTGATGCGGGTATCTTTCCACTGCACCGAGGTGCATTTGGCCAAAATGGTAATGCCGCGCTCGCGCTCGAGATCGTTCGAGTCCATGGCGCGTTCAGCCACCTTCTGGTTCTCGCGGAACGTACCGGACTGGGCGAGCAGCTTATCAACAAGCGTGGTTTTGCCGTGGTCGACGTGCGCGATGATGGCGATATTGCG
>CANGLU010000049.1 GCA_947455025.1 Hyphomicrobiales bacterium | reverse complement strand
CGACCAATTCGGCCGACGTTCGAGCCGTTGCGCCCGCTACAAATTGCTTAATCAGCTCTACTTGAATACTTGGGAGGAGTCGACTTTTTCGCCTTTCGATAACCATCTGACATAAATAACCTTTTTCAGCTATCTAGGCCAGCCCCAAATATAAAATAAAATCGCTGCAAAAAAAGCAGTAAAACCAATCCAGAAGTAAACTCGTCTGTGCTTTGTCATCGTCCGGCCCTTGGATCATAAGTGCGCAGATAATGCCCAATAGTTCATATTAATTCCGTAACGTCAATTGTTCTTGCTGAAGCATTAATTCGCCGACCCGCCTCTCCGCCTCTTCAACACCAACCCATTCAAATGCCGGCGCCTGATGCCTGAACCACGTATGCTGCCGTTTGGCATAGCGTCGTGTGTCCGCCTTCCCGATGGCCACCGCTTCGGCAACTGAAATCTCGTTCCGCATCGCGCGGATCAGCCCCGGCACGCCATGGGCGCGCATGGCAGGAAGCGCTGGGTCGAGCCCGCGGAGCATTAAGGCTTCCACCTCCTCGCCCGCGCCCATCGCCATCATCGCGTCAAACCGCGCATCAATCCTTTGCCGCAATACTTCGCGGTCCGGCTCCAAAAACACGGCCACGCATTCCGCACGATCCAAAACCGCGCCGCTTCTCGAGTCATGAAACGCCGATAAGGGCTGGCCCGTTGCGGTAAACACTTCCAACGCCCGCAGATTGCGCTGCGGATCGCTCGGCCTTAACCGCGCGGCGGTTGTAGGGTCAACCGTCTCAAGCCGCGCGTGGATGTCTTCCGCCGTTTTATCCTCGGCCCATGCCCGCAATTCAGCCCGCACCGCATCCGGAACTGGCGGAATATCCGAAAGCCCCTCCGTCAGCGCCCTAAAATAAAGCCCCGTACCGCCCACGAGAATAGGTAGGCGACCTTGCGCCTCAATCGCTGAAATCTCGCGGCCCACATCGGCCAACCACCGCGCCACCGAATAATTCTCCGAAGCATCGACGTGGCCGAAGAGCCGATGCGGCACCTCGGCCTCCTCCGCCACACTCGGCCGCGCTGTGATAATCCGCAGATCGCGATAGACCTGCATGGAATCCGCATTCACCACGACACCGTCGAGCCTTTGCGCCAAGCGAATGGCCAGTGCCGATTTTCCACTCGCCGTTGGCCCCGCGATCAGGATCGCCCGTCGACCTGCCGTCTTCTTCATGATAACCCTGTTTCCATGACCGATTTCGTTGCCACGCTCGTCTCAAACCCCAATAAGCCCGCTTTGTCGGATGCGCTGCTTTCAAAGCTTGCGCAAGCCCTGCCCGAACGTGCGAAACTTATCCGCCTTGATCGGCAGATTGCAATCGATGTGGCTTTTTCAGCCCGTTCACAAACCGAACTCGACGAAATATCGGCCAAAATCCGCAAATCGCTTTCCAGCGAACCGGTCGATATCATTGTTCAGCCGATTCAGCATCGGCGCAAAAGCCTGTTCGTTGCCGATATGGATTCGACCATGATCGGCCAGGAATGCATTGACGAGCTCGCAGCCGAACTCCGCGTCAAACAAAAAGTCGCCAAGATTACCGAGCGTTCCATGCGCGGCGAGCTGGAGTTTGAGCCGGCCTTGCGCGAACGCGTCAAACTTCTTGAGGGGCTTGATGCGATGGTTATCCCAAAAGTGATCTCCGAAAAGATCACCATCACGCCGGGCGCGCGCACACTAATATCAACGCTGCGCAGTCAGGGCGTTTATACCGCTCTCGTCTCCGGCGGCTTTACATTATTCACCAACCGCATCGGGGCCACCATCGGTTTTGATGAAGACCGCGCCAATACGCTCGTCATTCATAATGGCAAGCTGACGGGCGAAGTCGCCGAGCCGATTTTGGGCCGCGAAGCCAAACGCAACGCGCTCATCGAACTACGCGAACAATTCGCGCTCCGCCCCGAGGAGACGCTCGCCATCGGCGATGGCGCCAATGATCTCGATATGATCAAGGAAGCAGGCCTCGGCGTCGCCTTCCGTGCCAAACCTGCTGTAGCCGCCGCCGCAGACGCGCGGATCGATCATGCCGATCTAACCGCGCTTCTTTATGCCCAAGGCTATTCGCGTTCGACGTGGATGGAATAAACCTCAGTCGAGCCCCAACGCCACAAAACGCACTTCGCCGGACGGATTGGCCACCAGAAGAAGCACGGATTTTTTGCCATCCTTCTTCAACGCATCAATGCGCTTGGATACGGCATCGGGCGTTGCAACGGCTTCCTGTTGCACTTCAACAATCACATCACCCGCCGAAAGACGCTTTTCCGCCGCGGGAGAATTCGGATCCACCTTCGCAATCAACACGCCTTTAACGCTGTCCTTAATCGAGAGCCGTTTGCGTGCTTCATCGTTCAGCGTCACGAGATCAAGGCCTAATATTTTTTTGAAGACCGGTTGCTCGGGCTGTGTCGGCTCACCAGCCTTGGCTTGCTTTTCCGTTTCATCGAGCCGTCCAAGCGTTACCCGCACGGTCTGTTCTTTACCCTTGCGAACAATCACTACATCAACCGTTTTGCCGACTGCTGTTTGCCCGACAAGACGCGGTAGATCACGCGATTCTTTAATGGGCTTGCCATCAAAGGTCACAATCACATCGCCCGCCTCAAGGCCCGCTACTTTCGACGGTCCTTTTTCGTCAACACCCGCAACCAGTGCCCCACGCGCTGTGCCGAGCCCCAGAGTCTCGGCGATATTGTCGTCCACCGATTGAATGCGGACGCCAAGCCAGCCCCGCCGCGTTTCACCAAATTGCCGCAACTGGTCGATCACAGGCGCTGCAAGCGAGGAAGGAATGGCAAAGCCAATACCGATCGAACCACCCGTCGGCGATAGAATGGCGGTATTGATGCCAATCACTTCACCTTCCATGTTGAAGAGCGGACCGCCAGAATTGCCCTTATTGATCGCCGCATCGGTTTGTAAATATTGACCGTAAGACTGGTCCGAAATATCGCGGTTTTTCGCCGAAATAATCCCTGCCGAAACAGAACCGCCAAGGCCGAACGGGTTGCCAATCGCCATCACCCAATCGCCGATTTTCTCAACATTGGAATCGCCAAACTTAACCGCCACCAACGGCTTGTCAGGCTTTACGCGCAACACAGCCAAATCGACCTTGGGATCTTTACCGATAATCTCGGCCTTCAGCTTACGGCCATCGTTAAAGATCACCATAATTTCATCGGCATCGCTGATGACGTGGTTATTCGTCACCACAATACCGGAGGCATCAATCACAAAGCCGGAGCCCAACGAGCTTGATTTGTGCTGCGGCGGCATCTTGCCGCCATTCTCACCCTTCGGATTCATGAACTCGTCAAAGAATTCCTGAAACGGAGTACCGGGCGGCAATTGCGGCATCGGCGTCGAGCGTTGTTGCTCGGCAGGCACATTGGTGGATGCGGAAATATTCACCACCGCATCCATCACTTGTTCAGCAAGACCCGAAAGCGATTCAGGCCCCCGCGCGAAGGCGGGCGTCATAACACCTATCGTTAAAACCGATTGCGAGAATAGAACGGCAACAAGGGTGGCAACTTTTATCAAGCGAAAAACCCGCACTGCTTTGGCTCCTCTCAATGGCATTTAAAAAAGGATTATTCCTGAATTTGGTCGCTATTCTTGGCAGAAAACGGATCTTTAAAATAGCGCAGAAACTCGGACTCGGGGCTCAATAAAAGCCGCGTCTCGCCGGGTTTCAAAGACGTCTCGTATGCGAGCAAGGAGCGGTAGAACGCAAAGAATTCCGGATCCTGACCATAGGCTTCCGCCAGAATTCGGTTCTTTTGAGCGTCGCCTTCACCACGCACCTTTTCAGAGGTCTTGGTCGCCTCGGCACGCAACACAACAACGTCACGATCGGCCTTCGCCTTGATCGTCTGCGAGAGTTGCGAACCTTGAGCGCGGATATCAGCCGCTTCGCGCTGGCGCTCCGTTTGCATGCGTTGGAAAACGGCTTGGCTGTTTTGCTCCGGCAAATCCGCGCGACGTAAGCGAACGTCCACCACTTGCAAGCCAAGCCCCTGCGCTTGTGCATTCACATCATCGCGAATTTTATGCATCAAGCCAGAGCGATCCGCACGCACCACGGTTGAAAGCGTTGCATCCGCCAAAATCGTACGCACCGACGAATTCACAATCGATGTTAAGCGAATATTCGCCCCCGCCACACTGTTCACGCTTTGGTAAAAGCGCAGCGGATCCGTGATGCGATAGCGCGTAAACGCATCCACCACCAACCGCTTTTGATCCGACGCGATCACTTCTTGCTGCGGCAATTCGAGATCGAGAATTCGCTTATCAATCGTGATTACATTTTCGATAAACGGGAATTTCACATAAAGCCCCGGCTCGGTAATGGGCGCACGCGCCACGCTACCAAATCGGAACACAAGCGCCTGCTGCGTTTGCTGTACGACAAAGGTCGACGACAACACCAAGAAGGCAAGAACAAGAACGGCGATACCCGCCACAAAACGATTGGTCGAGTTCATTTCGCTGCTCCCGCGCCATTCTTCTTCTGCAAATCACCAAGCGGCAAATAAGGCACAACACCTTGCTGTGCAGCACCGTTTTGATCGATGATCGTTTTCTCAGCACCCGTTAAAACGCGTTCCATCGTTTCCAAATACATCCGCTCGCGAATGATCTCCGGTGCCTTTTTATACTCCGCATAAATCTGGCTAAAGCGGCTCGCCTGACCGGTTGCTTCCGCAATCACACGTTCGCGATAGGCTTCCGATTCTTGCTGAATACGCGCTGCTTCACCGCGTGCTTCCGGCACCACTTTCGACGCATAGGTTTCAGCCTCGTTGCGCGCACGGTCTTGGTCTTGTCGCGCGGCCTGCACGTCACGGAACGCATCAATCACTTGCGCAGGCGGATCAACCTTCTGCAATTGCACAAGGCGGATCACCACACCCGCACCGTAGGAGTCGAGCGTGTCTTGCATCAATTGCCGCACATCGGCCTCAACCGCACCACGCTCGGTCGTCAAAATCGCCTGAATATTGCGCTTGCCAATCACTTCGCGCATCGCGCTTTCGGCCACCGCTTTAATCGAGGTTTCAGGCTCTTGAATATTGAAAACGAAATCACCCGCCTTGGCGGGGTTAACCTGCCATTGAACGGCAAAATTAATATCGACGATGTTCTCGTCGCCCGTCAGCATCAGGCTTTCTTCCGCCAGATCGCGTTGCGCATTGCGCGCGCGGCCTTCGCCTGAACGAAACCCGATTTCCGTCGTGTTCACCGTCGTCACACTCGGACGGATCACCGAACCGATCGGATAAGGAAGATTGTAATTCAGGCCCGGCTGCGTCGATCCGACATAGCGACCAAACACGAGATTGAGGCCCACTTCGTCGGGCTTAACCGTATAAAGGCCGCTCGCGAGCCACAGCACCACGGCGCCCATTCCGATCAAACCCATACCGCGACCGCTAAAGGCCCCGCCCGGCATCATGGATTTCAGCTGGTCTTGGCTACGGCGGATGATGTCTTCGAGATCCGGCGTCGGACCATTGTTTTTGCCGCCACCCTGTGGCCCCTGCCCCCAGGGATTTGGCTTTTTCGGACCCCAGGGTCCACCGCCGCCTTGATTACTCCAGGTCATCCAATCCGTCCTTTTCTATTCGGCTTCCGGCCAATTGAGCCGACAACTTTCTTTCAGATGGGGTTTCCGTACCGTTTCGTCAACGGCTACGCCCCGCTCGCGTTCAAGCTTCAGGTCCGCTGATAGGTGATATAAGTGAAGGAATATTGATCATCCGGCCCCGCTTCATGGGTTTCACGAAAGGTTTCGCGAAAATTCATCTGCTCAAAGGCCGGGAAAAACGCATCCCCCTCCGGTCTCGCATGGACGAGTGTCAGCACAATCTTGTGCGCCTGCGGCAAAATTTGAGCATAGACATCGGCCCCGCCGGCCACGGCAATCTCGGAGGCGCCCATTTCGACGCCGAGCCGATTGGCAAGCTCAATCGCCTCGTCCATGGAGCGGACGGCATGAACGCCGGTCGCCGAAAAATCTGGGTCACGGGTCAAAACAATGTTTTCCCGCGCCGGAAGCGGTCGCCCAATCGATAAAAAGGTTTTCCGGCCCATTATCACGGGACGCCCGATTGTATTGGCCTTAAAATACTTCAAATCGGATTTAATCCGCCAGATCAGGCCATTATCACGCCCAATCACACGGTTTTCCGCCATCGCAACAACAAGGGAGAGCGGAAGGCTCATTCGGCCGCCGCCAAACGCACCAGCGCATCGCCCGATACCCGGCATCCCGTCCACGCATCCAGCATCTCGGCACCCATCGCTTTATAAAAGCCAATCGACGGCTCGTTCCAATCGAGTACTGACCACTCAAAGCGCGCGAGGCCTTCGGCGACACAGCGTTGCGCCAAATGCTGCAGCAAGGCTTTGCCCAAGCCCCAGCCGCGATAATCGGGTTTTACAAACAGATCCTCTAAAAACAGGCCGTGTTTCCCGCGAAACGTCGAAAAATTGTAAAACCACAACGCAAAGCCGGCATCGTCACCGTTCCACGACACTATTTCACAAAAAGCGCGCGGATTTTCGCCAAACAGCGCATCGCCGATCATCGCCTCGGTCGCGTCAACCTGATCCAGCAGTTTCTCGTAAACGGCCAAATCACGGATGAGCCCATAGACAAGGGCGCGGTCTTTTGTCTCAGCACGGCGAACACGGATCATAAAATTTCCTTAAACCGCAACAGCGGCCTTAATAGCGGGATGCGGATCATAGCCTTCGATCACAATATCATCGAAGGTGAACTCAAAGAGCGATTGAACCTTTGGGTTCAACGTTAAAACGGGCAAAGGCCGCGGTTCGCGCGACAGCAGAAGTTCCGTCTGCTCCAGATGGTTCGAATAAATATGCGCATCCCCAAACGTGTGCACAAAATCACCCACCTTCAGCCCCGTCACCTGCGCCATCATATGGGTGAGCAGCGCATAGCTCGCGATATTGAAGGGAACACCTAAGAAAATATCCGCCGAACGCTGATAAAGCTGGCAGGAAAGCCGCCCCTCGGCGACGTAAAACTGAAACAGGCAATGGCAGGGCGGCAGCGCCATCTTCTCCAGATCCGCCGGATTCCACGCCGAAACCACCAAACGCCGCGAGTCGGGGTTGCGCTTAATCTCGTTGATCACCCATTGGATCTGATCCACCGTTCCGCTATCGGGCGTGGCCCATGAGCGCCATTGTTTGCCATACACGGGGCCAAGCTCGCCGCCTTCATCCGCCCATTCGTCCCAAATCGTCACGGCATGTTTGCGCAGATAGTCGATATTCGTCTCGCCTGCGATAAACCACAGCAATTCATGGATAATCGAGCGCAAATGCAGCTTTTTGGTCGTCACCAGCGGAAAACCCTTGGAAAGGTCAAACCGCATTTGATGGCCAAAGACCGAGCGCGTACCCGTTCCCGTCCGGTCGGTCTTGACGACCCCCTCCACCAAGACGCGCTTCAATAGATCATGATAGGCTTGCATGTCCCGAATCCTTTTCAGGCGGCGACCTTACCCTGTTAGGCGCCGAAACGGGACCTAGAATTCATAAAACACCCCCTATTTGTCCCCAATGGATTAGCCCCTTCCGTTTAGCGGACGGAACGCCTATATTCAGTTTGCCGTCGCAAGGCGGCTATGAGGATAAACGAGCATCGGAATAAACCTTTCGGACCCGGGGGCGGTACCCGGCGCCTCCACCTAAGCGCATGGCATGGTCAATTACCATGGTGAGCGATGCGCTTAGGCGGGGGCGAAATAGGATCGACGAGGGCGTAAAGGGTGATCTTTCTTCCGGTATGGTTCCGCCGTTATCGGGCTTTTCTATAGTTGCAAATGACAACTATGCTCCGGTGGCTCTCGCTGCGTAATGCGGCGCTGGTACCGAAATCAAAGCCCTTGCGCTTAGCAGCGTAAGGCGGGGCCCGGAGGCGCCTGGCAACAGAAGCCTCCACTTAATTTGTGGTGTGGGATAGCGTAAGATGCCAGAAGATATGATCCGATACGACCTTCTGGTCCAAGAGGCGCTTCGCGGCGTTGTCCGTCGCGTGCTCGTTGACGCGTCCCAACAAGGTCTGCCCGGCGAACATCATTTTTTCATCTCCTTCCGCACGAAATCCCCCGGCGTGCAAATTTCAAACCGGCTGTTGGAGCGGCATCCGGAAGAAATGACCATCGTCCTGCAGCACCAATTCTGGGACCTCACCGTCACCGATAGCGGGCTTGAAGTTGGCCTCTCGTTTGGCGGTATTCCGGAAAAGCTGATCGTGCCTTTCGATGCCATGTCGGGCTTTTGGGACCCATCGGTGGATTTCGGCCTCAAATTTGAATTGGCAGGCGTCGAGTCCGCCGATAATGACACGCCGGACGATGTCCACGCCGATGCCGAAGACCCGCAGCTTCTCGAGCGGATTTTAGAGGCGAGCGAAACGCCCCGTAAGGACGGTGAAGGCGGCGCCGAGATCGTTAGCCTCAGCGCCTTCCGTAAAAAGCCGTAACACGCAGCAATAATGGCCGAGATTATCCCCTTCAACCGCGCCAAAAAATCCCTTCAGAAAAAGAAGGACGAGCAGAAAGCGGCCGAAAACCGCGCTTCGTTCGGGCGGACCAAAGCCGAAAAATTGGCTGAAAAAACCCGCAAAGACCAGATCGCCCGCATTGTCGACGGGGCGCGTCTCACCCCCGATGATGATTTGCCACCCGCTTCATGACGGGACTGATCAAACATTCCGTCGTTATTGCAGGCCATCGCACCAGCGTGTCGCTTGAACCTGAATTTTGGGACGCGCTGCAAGCGCTCGCCACATCCAACGGGCACAGCGTGAATGCCGAAATCAGCCGCATCGATGCAGGAAGAGGCCAACAAAACCTGTCCTCCGCGATAAGGCTTGCGATCTTGCGCGATTATCAGGCCCGCCTCGACGCTCAAGGCTGACTGGGCGCACCACCTTTGATCAATTGATCAACGCCTTCCAATACTTCTTTTTCTTTCGCTTTGCGCGCGGCATCTTCCGCCGCCGTTTGCGCTGAAAGGTCGTCCAAAATTTTCTGCGTGTCGGCAGCCTCTTTGGCTTTTCGTGCGGCCTCTTCTGCTTCTGCTCTTTTACGCGCTTCCTCTTCCGCCCGCGCCGCTTCCGCCTTGCGCGCTTCCTCGGCCAAGCGTTCTTCCTCAGCCGCTTTTTTGGCTTGCTCAGCCATTTCGCGATCGTGTTTCAAGTGACGCGCAAACGCATTCCGTTCGCGCAAATCCGCCTCTTGCGCTTCCAGTCGTGCGAGTTCACGCGACACCGTGCGCGTCGTGATAATATTGGCGAGCGAGGACGCATCAACATCACGGATCATGGTCCCGCCAACCAGGCCCTTCAACCCAACAGTCGCCTGCGGCGGAGGCCCAACCCAATCCTTCGGCGCCTCATCCGAGAGCAGCGTTGAACGTGCATCCACGCGCAGCGAACGAATATCAAGCGCAAGGCTCGCCTGCACCAAAGCGCCACCTTCATGCGCCTCAATTGGTCCGAACCGGATAACGCCACCCGATGCCGTCATCGGCGCCTGCAAAGCCCCAATGGTGAGAGGCTTGGCCAGTAATTTCGTAGCAATCAAATCATTCAGCTTTTTCGGATCCGGCGGATCGCGTTCCGCATCCAACGCTTTAGTAACGGAACCCACCGCCGATACATCAAAGCCCGGCAGCGTTACATTCTTGGCCCTCATCGAACCGCCACCCGAAAGCACATTGGCAAAGGCCGAAAGGCTTTCACCCGAACCACCCGCGTCAAACTCAAAATCAGCGATACCCGTCACGCCTGATTTCGGCAAAAGGTCACCGAGCGCAACATCGGTTAAGCTCAGCTTAGCCAAATAGCTGCCCAGCCCGCTCGTGCTCCGCACGGCCACATTGCCGCGCACATGCCCCTTCAGAACGTCACCCTTAAAGTCACGAATTTCGACGCTATCGGGCTGCCACAGCAGCTTCATAGCGACACCTGACATGACCGGACCAAACCCCGTATCAAACGCCTTGGCCGTTAGCCCTACATCGACATCAAAGGGCGGCGGACCGGGCGGTGAAAACCGCGTTGATGGCCAAATGCCACCTGCCGTCTGCGTTCCAACGGGGCCAACAACCAACGATGCAATTGCAGGCAGTGAAACGGTATCTACCGCGATATCGCCCGTTAGTTTTCCACTCGCGGCAGCATAGCTAACAGCCCCTGAAAAACGACGCCCACTTGCCTGCACATCAAGATCGTTCAAACGAAAACCAGCGCCATCCCATTCCGCCTGTGCAGCAAGTGAAACAGGCAATCGGCTTGCCACATCAGGCGTTGGAAAGGCGAGCGCTTGCAGCAGAGGCAGCGCGTCATTCGAGCTCAACCGAACGGCGCCATTCACCCGCGATGCAGCCGTATCGAGCTTCACATCGCCCGATACCGCAGTACCAGCGACATCGCCCTTTACACCGAGCAAAAATCCACCTGCCGAATGTCCGCCGATCCGTACGGATAATTGCCCGCCCCCTTCAAGTGGCAAAGGCAAAACCGGAAGACCGATCTGCCGCAGCATCAGGCCCGCATCGGTGGAACTGGCTTTCACATCGCCCACCAGAGCGAGATCCTCCTCATCCACCGTCATATTGCCGGTGCCTGAGAGCACACTTCCCGCAGCCGTGCCATCAAAGGCCAATTGAATGGTGCGTGCTTTGTCCGAGGCCCGTTGCGCGGTCACATTAAACTTGGCTGGTCCGAGCAGCTTCGCCCGATCCGCAATCGCGTTGGCAACGGGACCCGGAAAGACTTTTCGAAACAGCACCGCAATCGGCCCGACATCGCGTGCATCAATCAGCGCTTCAACGCGATCACCCGCCGACGTTAACCGACCGCTGGCCTTCACATTCGCTCCGCCAATATCGGCGATGTCGAGCATATCAATCACAAGGCCTTCGTCCGAGGCAGTCGCTTTCATTTGCAACCGCCCAGCATGTGCATCGCGCACACGCGGCGCACGAACATTGCGGGCATCAATCACAACGGAGGCATCAATCGCGCCAAACCGCGCCGCGACAATCGAGGCTTCCGGCAATTGCTCAAGATCAAATCCGTCGGAAGCCAATTGCGCATCCAAACGGCCGCGCTGCCCCATTTCCGGCAACGCATACCGCACAAGCCCCGTGATTGAGGATTGGTCGAGCATGATCTTTAAATTGCTCGCGCCGATAAGGGTGGATGACAAGGCTAAATCGGCCTCGCCTCCCACTTCATGCGCTTCACCATAGCGCGCGGAACGGCCCGAGGCTTCGCCATCCACCCATCCGCCAAACCGCGCCAATTCTTTCGATGCAAAACTCGCATGGCCATAAAACGCCCCGCCATCGGATAGACCTATTTCACCCGATGCCGATAATTTGGAATTGCCGGGCAATTGCACATCGCCATGCTTCAACGTCACGCCGCCAGAATCGAGCCGCGTTTCAAGCTTCAAGCCGCGCATCGTGTCGCCGCCCGCCATCACACTATCAATCGCAATGCTCAAATCGACAGGGATGGAAGGACGCAAATCATCGTCCGATGCCAGCAATGCATTCCGCCAAGCCGATAAAACTTTGGAAAGCGTCGGGTTTGGTTTACCATCCACATGCAACGGACGATCAAGGTCAATTTGCCGGGCATCAAACAGCAAAGACAGCGAACGCCCATCACCCAAGACGCCTGCCCCCGATCCATTCAGCTTAAACCCGCCTTCATCGCCGCCTGCGTTAATTTCGGCGGCTGCGAGCTCAAGTGTACTGCCATCGAGATGCGCTTGCGTGGCAACCGACCATGGCCGTGTCGTCAAAAGATCGGCATCCGGCCATGCCATATCGCCGCCAACCAAAAGCTTGCCGTTAAACCCGAAGCGCGGCGTTAAAGCGACCATCCCGTCAATATCGGCTTTAAACCCACCGCCCGGATGGTCCATGCTGGCCTTCACGCGGAGAGATCCCGCCTCATCCACGCTGCCCGTGGAAATCCGCAGTGCAACAGACCGATTGTTCCACTCACCCGAACCATCAACGCGCCACGGCCCCCTTAGAGACGCAGCCGTCACCTCCAAATCAAGCTTGCTCAGCGTCATGGCCGGCACGCCCGGCGCGGGCGTCACAGCCATCGTGCCGTCTTTGATCGTCAATTTTTCGATGGTGACCGATACGCCCGCATTCGGCTCCGTTCCGGACGGTGGTGCCAGCCTCGTTAAAGCCCCATCCGCCCCCATCGCAACCGTGAGCGAAGGTTGCTCGATAAGAGCGTCCATCACATGGACCTCGCCCTTCAACAGCGGCATCGTCGCAATATCCAAGCTCACCCGCTCGGCTTTGGCGGCCATACCGCTATCGGGCGTCCCGACGGCAATTTTTTCAAGGTGAAGCACCGGAAACGGTAAAATCCGAATATCGATCTGGCCGCCAACCGTCACAGGCAAGCCCACGGCTTGCGTCAGGGTGTTTTCGATCAAAGGACGCTGGCTGTTAAAATCGACGACAAAAGGCGCAATCAGCGCTGCAAAGAGCACGCCGATCACCAAAATTGCCAAGCCCGTCAAAAATTCGCGCACAGAAAACCCGTTAATCAGTTCCAAAACCGTATAAAGACGTATTTCGCCCTCATTTCCAACAATGATATCGGCTAAGCGTCGATCATGCGATGATTATCCTTCGAAAATATGAAATTTAGCGGAACACCGTACGAAGGCGACACTATTTTTTGAATTCAACACGCTAAAGCTTGCCTTTAAGCACCGCTTGCAGGATGATTTTGGCCTACACCAACGCGTGACGGTAAGAATGACGGCTAAACGAAAGCTCAATCCGCTGTTTTTCGCCCCTTTCGTTTCATCCGTTTTGCGGATCGAACCGGACTGGATCGACGGAAACGGCCATCTCAACATGGCCTATTATAATGTTTTGTTTGAGCGTGCGATTGATGAAGCTTTTGAACTTATTGGCCTCAACGAAACCTATTATTCGGAAGGCCCGGGCACGATCTTTATCGGCGAGGCGCATTTGCGATACCGCCAAGAGCTCTATGCCGACAGCCCCGTCAGGATCACCGTTCAACTGATCGATTATGATGCAAAGCGCCTGCATCTCTATTTGGAAATGCGCCATTCCCGCGAAGGGTGGCTAGCGGCGACTTCCGAATTAATGGCGCTGCATGTCGACAAGACCTTGCGAAAAGTATCGCCCTTCCCGCCCGATATTTTAGATGCCATCGCCATTATGCAATCCGCCCATAAAGCCCTGCCTCGGCCGGAGCATTTGGGCAGTACCATTGAAATCCCTTCCCGTTCAGGCAAAGGCAAGGTCGGTCTGCATTAAAATGCCCTGCGGGCCCAAGACCGTCATCAAACCGCAACACGAATCCGGTTTTTAGTGTCGAAAAATCCGGAACGTTGTCATGCTTGATACCGCAGGTCGCCCTGTAAAAGCCCTTTTTGTAGCTGGCCTGAACCTTGGCACGAAGCGGTCCGGTTCCGCCGAGTTTCTTGAGATTTTAAGGCGCTATGAGCCGGAAAACATCTATCTCGTCGGGGATATGATCGGCTATCGCGAGTGGAAGAAAAGCTGGCATTGGCCGCAATCGCACAATGACGTGATACAAAAACTGCTGCGCGCCGGACGCCGCGGGACTAAGGTTCTTTACCTTCCCGGCGACCGTGACGGTTTTATGCGGCATTATGGTGATGCGCTTTTTGGCGGCATCGCCATGACCACTGAAACCATCCATGAAAGCGTGACCGGCAAAAGATTATTGGTGGTGCACGGCGATGCCTATGATCTCATCGCACCAAGCGTTGGCTTGTTCAGCCCCCTCGGAAAACCGTTTATTTCCTTGGCTGTCTTTCTCAGCAAATGGGCTGAGATAATAGGCCGACAAATCGGCCTTTCCATTCACGGCCAGACCTACCAAAAAACGTCCAGCCGCGAAGCGCGCTTTTTGGATGCGTATGCCAAGACGGCCATAACGGCCGCCAATGCGCTCGGTGTTGACGGTATCATTTGTGGCCATTTGCCCCACGCTGCTCATCGCCAGATCGACCAAATCCATTTTATGACCACAGGCGATTGGCGTACGAGCCAAACGGCCCTTGTTGAACATCTCGATGGTCGATTTGAAATCATCGACGGCAACGCCCGTACACCAGAGCCTTCGTCCCTCCTAACCCTCAATCCGGCCTGATTTTGTATGCGTATTTTGATCATCACCGATGCATGGCACCCGCAAGTCAATGGCGTTGTGAGAACGCTGGACCGTTTAGCGTATGATGCCGAGCGCCTCGGCCATACAATCGATTTTTTAACCCCCCAACACTATCCAAAAGCACCGCTACCCGGTTATCCGGAAATTCAATTGGCCCTTGCCACACCGCAATCGGTCGCGGACGCAATCGAGGCGCAAAATCCCGATGCGCTGCATATTTCAACCGAAGGCCCGTTGGGCTGGCTCGCGCGCCATTGGGCCATCAAAGTGGGGCGTCCCTTCACCACCTGCTATCACACGCGCTATCCGCAATATATTTCGGCACGCTACCCTGTGCCTGAATCCGTCACCTATGGCGTGATGCGGTATTTCCACAATGCGGGCGTCGCAACCATGGTGGCAACGCCTTCGCTTCGCACCGAATTGCAGGAACAGGGCTTCAACCGTTGCCTCATTTGGTCTCGCGGCGTCGACGCGAATTTGTTTCACCCCAATGCCCGCGCGCCGATGCATCTGCACGGTCCGATTTTTCTCTGCGTCGCCCGCGTGGCGGTCGAGAAAAACCTCGAAGCGTTTTTATCCCTCGATCTGCCGGGCTCGAAACTCATCGTCGGCGATGGTCCGGATCGCGCGATGCTTGAAGCCAAATATCCCGACGCGCATTTCTTGGGCGCCCGCTTTGGCGAAGATCTAGCGCGGCTTTATGCCTCAGCCGACGTGTTCGTCTTCCCCAGCAAAACCGAAACCTTCGGCCTCGTGATGCTCGAAGCGCTTGCCACCGGTACACCGGTTGCGGCCTTTCCCGTGGACGGCCTTATTCCAGAATTGGTTCAAGCAGGCGCAGGCGTGATGAACCATAATCTACGCGCCGCAGCGCTTGCCGCTTTGGATATTTCGCGCGACACGGCTCGCCATTTCGCGCTCGGCTATTCGCACGAAAACGCGGCCAAGCAGTTTTTAAGCAATGTGTCGGA
The DNA here is from genome assembly GCA_947455025.1 of Hyphomicrobiales bacterium. Taxonomy (GTDB): domain Bacteria; phylum Pseudomonadota; class Alphaproteobacteria; order Rhizobiales; family Beijerinckiaceae; genus CAIUPE01. The sequence continues at coordinate 5,322 of CANGLU010000049.1, read as the reverse complement.
AGCGATCTATCGCCCAATGCAGATGTGGGCGGCATAAAAACCCCCGTCATCGCTCGCAAGGACGGATTACAGGCTAAACCTACCCAAACCGCCTCCCCATCCCCATCTATCCAACCGGCAAGGTCGACATTCGCTCGGCCTTTCGGCATCCTCGCCACTGATTCGCGATATGTTCTCCTTCAATAAGGCGCCCCGCTTTTGGCCGATCCGCTCGATTTGGACGATGATCTCTCCTACACCCCGCAAGCCGGCGGGCTGGCGGCGCGTGCGCAATCCGCTGCGCGCTCGAACGCCGCCTATCTCGATGGGCTGAACCCGGAGCAGCGCCGCGCGGTGGAAGTGATCGACGGCCCTGTTCTCGTGCTGGCCGGTGCAGGCACGGGTAAAACCCGCGTGCTCACCACGCGCATCGCGCATATCATTGCCACGGGCTCCGCCTACCCTTCGCAAATTCTGGCCGTGACCTTTACCAACAAAGCGTCGCGCGAGATGAAAGAGCGGATCGGGCATATGCTTGGCCAAGTGGCCGAAGGCATGCCATGGCTCGGCACCTTCCACGCCATCGGCACCAAAATTTTGCGCCGCCACGCCGAACTCGTCGGCCTCAAATCCGATTTCACGATTTTGGATACGGATGACCAAATCCGTCTCATGCGCCAAGTCATTCGCGCGGAAGACATCGACGAGAAACGCTGGCCGGCCCGTGCCTTGGCCTCCTTCATCGATGGCTGGAAAAACCGCGGCCTAACCCCCGATAAAGTTCCCGCTGGTGAAGCCTCCGCTTTCGCCAATGGCAAGGGCGGCAAACTTTACACGCTCTACCAAGAGCGCTTGAAGCAATTAAACGCCGCCGATTTCGGCGATTTGCTGCTCGAAAACCTGCGCCTCTTCCGCGAGCACCCCGATGTGCTGCAAGCCTATCAAGAGCGCTTCAAATATATGCTCGTCGACGAGTACCAAGACACCAACGTCGCGCAATATCTCTGGCTGCGCCTCCTCGCCCAAGGCCGCCGCAATGTCGCGTGTGTGGGCGATGACGACCAATCGATCTATGGCTGGCGCGGTGCCGAAGTCGACAACATCCTACGCTTCGAAAAAGATTTTCCGGGTGCTGTCGTTGTGCGCTTAGAGCGCAATTATCGCTCAACCGGACACATTCTCGCCACCGCCGGAAAACTCATCGCGCATAACCAAGGCCGTTTGGGCAAAACGCTGTTCACCGATGACGAGGAAGGCGAAAAGCCGACGCTGACCGGCGCATGGGATTCGGAAGAAGAAGCACGTCTGATCGGCGAAGAAATCGAAGCGCTGCAACACAAAGGCCATTCGCTCGCCGATATGGCGATCTTGGTGCGCATCTCCGCGCAAATGCGCGAGATCGAAGATCGGTTTGTAACGTTAGGCCTGCCTTACCGCGTCATTGGCGGCCCACGCTTTTACGAGCGCGCCGAAATCAGAGATGCTCTGGCCTATCTCCGCGTCGTCGCTAACCCGACGGACGATTTAGCGTTTGAGCGCATCGTTAATGTACCCAAGCGTGGCTTGGGTGACGCCACGATTGAACAAGTCCATCTCTACGCCCGCAAAGCGCAAATCCCGATGCTGGAAGCGGTGCGCCGTCTCATTGAAACCGACGAGCTAAAGCCTAAACCACGCGGCGCGTTGCGCGAACTCGCTTTAAGCTTTGGCCGCTGGTCCACCCTCATCGAGACGATGAAACAAGGCGAACTCGCCGAGCAAATTTTGGAAGAATCCGGCTACACCGACATGTGGCAAAAGGAGCGCACGGCGGATAGTGCCGGACGCCTCGAAAACTTGAAAGAACTCGTCCGCTCGATGGATGAATTCCCCGATCTCGGTGCCTTCCTCGAACACGTTTCGCTCGTCATGGAAATGACCGACAACGACACCGCCGAGCGTGTTTCGATCATGACGCTGCACGGCGCGAAGGGTTTGGAATTCGACACCGTGTTTCTCCCCGGCTGGGAAGAAGGCCTCTTCCCCAACCAACGCGCGCTCGACGAAAGCGGCCGCGCGGGCTTGGAAGAAGAACGCCGCTTGGCCTATGTCGGCATCACCCGCGCGCGGCGCCGCGCGAAACTCTATTTCGCCAGCAACCGCCGCATCCACGGCATGTGGAACGCCACCACCCCCTCGCGCTTTATCGATGAACTCCCGCCCGAGCACGTCGAGATCATCGACGCCCCCGCAGGCTTCGGCGGCCATGGCGGCTATGGCCGCTCGCGCTTCGACCAAGGCGGCTTTGGTGGCTCCTCCTATTCAACCCCCGGCTGGCAACGCGCGCAAACGCAGGCTCAACCGAAAGCCCAACCCGCAACGCGCAAAGGCCCGATGCTGATCGAAGGCGAATTGGTCGCCAAATCCACGGGAACCGCCTCCAATTTCAACGAAGGCGAACGCGTGTTTCACATCAAATTCGGCTATGGCGCGGTGGCGTCTGTGGATGGGAATAAACTCACCATCGATTTCGAGAAGGCTGGGCGGAAAATGGTGCTGGAGAATTTCGTCGAGCGGGGGTGAGGATTGTGCCTCCGAATACCCTTCTGGTTGAAGCTTATAGAACATAGCTTTATTTCAAGCCTGATACATGAGCCAGTTGCCCGTCCTTCCGTAATCCGAAACGATCCAATAAAGGGGAGTGACTTCGTCAAGCCGCCTTGACAATTTGTATTCATTTGGATACGATTTAATGGTTGTTTTCGAGCGGCATATTCAGTTTGAGCATTGGCTCAAAAATCTGCGCGATCCAATAGGAAAAGCACGAATTGCTGCTCGGTTGCAATCCGCAGAATTAGGCAATTTTGGCGATTGCAAGGCCATTCGTGAGGGGGTGAATGAAATGCGCATTCATTATGGCCCAGGATATCGCATCTATTTTATACGGCGTAGAACAACCGTCTATCTGCTGCTTGGTGGCGGCGATAAATCAACGCAAAGCCGAGATATTCAACATGCGCTCGAGGCCGCGAAAGATATAAGGGAAATCGAGTTATGAGTGTCATCGCCCCCTTCGACATCGCCGATTATCTCGACACGCCCGAAATCATGACGGAATTTTTGGCGGCGTGCCTCGAAGACGAAAATCCTGAGGTCTTTATAGCAGCCCTTTCAACCGTCGCCCGCGCAAAAGGCATGACGGAAGTCGCCAAAAAATCAGGACTTGGTCGCGAGAGCCTCTACAAAGCGCTCTCCCCCGGCGCGCATCCGCGCCACGAAACGATCCGTAAAATTGTGGAGGCACTGGATTTGAAACTGACGGTAGCGGTTTAAGAATTACCTCCCCTCACCCCTTAAAAATCTCCTCCACCGTCCGCCGCATCACGCCTGCATCGACATCCACACCCGTCCAATATTTGATCCCAATCACGCCCTGATTAACCAGCATGCCTAGCCCGTCGATAACACGACACCCGCGCGCTTCTGCTTCGCGGATCAACAATGTCCGTGGCGGGTTCGGAATAATATCCGCCACCACCATAGAAGGCGTAATCGACGCCATATCGACATTAACCCGCGCGTCCACATCCGGATAAAGTCCAATGGAGGTTGCATTCACCACAATCGCCGTATCAGCAGGCACGGCAAACGCTTTATCCCACACCACCAATTCCGCTTTCGCAGGCGTTTTCGAATTGATGAGATCCACCAACACCTGCCCGCGCTTTGCATCGCGGTTGACGATGGTGATGTGCGATAGACCCGCAAGCGCCATCTCCACCGCACACGCCCGCGCGGCACCACCCGCACCAAACATCACGGCGTTTAATCCTTTGGGATTGATCACCGCCATCAGCGATTGCAAAAAGCCTTTGCCATCGGTGTTTTCGCCGATGAATTTTCCATCGCGCCGCACCGCGCAATTCACCGCACCAATCACTTCCGCCGAAGCCCCAAGCCCATCAAGATATTGGATCACTTCTACCTTATGCGGCAGCGAGCAATTAAACCCCGCCCACCCCATCGCACGCGCGCCTTTTACTGCGTCGGCGAGCTTTTCAGGCGGCACTTCGCAATTGATATAGCGCCAGTCTAGACCATGGAGATGATAGGCCGCCTCCACCATCGCCACCGTCGGGTTTTCCGCCGCAGGCATGGCAAAGGATCCGGTTAACTGGCTCAAGAAATTGCGCGACATCGATATCCCCCTTACAGTGTTCTTAAACGTTTCTCTAACAAGGCCCATTCATCCGCATCGCCCGGCAAACCGAGGCGCAACCAATTCGGACGATCGCGAAACGCGCGCACCAAAATACCCGCTTCGCAAAACCGCTTGAAATATTCCGATGCGCGATCCGATGACACAAGCCGATAAAGCGGCGTTCCGCCTTCAACCGTCAACCCGATCTGGCGCAGCATCGTATCGAGACGCACCGCTTTCGTGATCAAACTTTCGCGCGTGGCCTCCAACCAAGCGCGATCATCCAGCGCCTTGCTCCCCACCTCCATCGCCAAGCCCGAAACCGCCCAAAGCCCGATTGCTTGCCGGATCACTTCGGCATCCTCAAAACCCGCTATCGCAAAGCCAAGCCGCACGCCGGCCAGCCCATAGGTCTTGCCGAAGGAGCGTAATATAATCGCCCCGCGCTCAGGCAGATAAGGCGCCAAACTCGCGCCTTCATAAAGCACATCGACAAAGGCCTCATCGACAATCAAACGTCCGCCGCGCGCTGCCATTTCTCCGGCAAGCGTCAAAAGCTCGTTCACCGATACATAGCGCCCATCGGGATTGTTCGGGTTCACGATAATCGCGACATCATACCCGGCGAGATCGGCCATGCGCTCAACCGTTTCAACCACAGCGCCCGCTTTTCGCCAGCAGGTCGCGTGTTCGGTATAGGTGAACCCCAAAATGCCGACGCGTTGGGCGGGAAACAGGCTCGGCAACCGTTCGATCAAGGCTTGCGTTCCGGGCGCGGCAACGACGCTCTCCACCCACCGCGCGCCATAGGCCGCTTTGGCAATCGTTTCCAAGGCAAAAACCGCATTTTCCTCTGGCAACCGCGTCCAACTTGCCGCAGACAGGTTGGGAATCGGATAGGAAATCGGGTTAATGCCGGTGGAGAGATCAATCCAAGGCTCCGGCGCATCGGGAAAGGCCAAACGGGCCACGCCTAATTTGCCGCCATGGATATAGAGGCTTTCGGACGAAGCGGTTGAAGGATCAGAGGCAGACATGGTCACAGGGGCACTCTTTATCGCGGCAGCGGCGCTGCTGTTTGAAGCGCTCTTTGGTTACCCCCAAGCGCTCTATCGCGCAATCGGTCATCCCGTCACCTGGATCGGCGCGCTCATTTCCCTGTT
>CANGLU010000048.1 GCA_947455025.1 Hyphomicrobiales bacterium | reverse complement strand
TAAAAATCTGCACTCTATTGTGCCCAATCCTCGCCTCAGCCAGGACAATCCGCGTAAACCGAGATGAAATAAGGGCGCTGTCCCCTTGATCCGTGGCCCGATCCCCACTACGCCGATAGTCCTTGTATAAAGGACCGAAAAGCCATCTTCCGCCGTTTGAAAGTTGAATGACCTTGCCCTCTCCCGCTTCCCGCCGCCGAACCTTTGCCATTATCTCGCATCCCGACGCCGGTAAAACCACGCTGACGGAAAAGCTGCTTTTGATGGGTGGTGCCATTCAGCTGGCCGGTGAAGTCAAGGCCAAGAAGAGCGGCACCCAAACGCGTTCCGATTGGATGGGGATCGAGCGCGAACGCGGTATTTCGGTCGTTACATCGGTGATGACGTTTGAATATGCCGATTGTGTTTTTAACCTGCTCGATACGCCCGGCCATGAAGACTTTTCGGAGGATACCTATCGCACGCTGACGGCGGTTGATTCAGCCGTCATGGTGATCGATGCGGCCAAAGGCATTGAGGCACGTACGCGAAAACTGTTCGAAGTCTGCCGGCTGCGCGACATCCCGATTGTGACCTTCATCAACAAGATGGACCGCGAAACGCGTGACCCGTTTGATTTGTTGGACGAGATTGAAAAGACGCTGGTTTTGGATACGGCACCCGTTAATTGGCCGATCGGGCAGGGCAAAAGCTTTGCCGGAACCTATGATTTTAAGCGCAACGGTGTTCGCCGGATCGATACCGATGAAGAACCGATGATCGTCAATGGCCCCGAGGACTCGCGCGTCGAGGCTTTGTTGCAGCCGCATGAATGGCCGGCCTTTCTGGATCAGATTTCCTTGGCACGCGAAGCCTGCCGGCCATTTGAGCTTGAGGCGTTTCGCGAGGGCCATCTCACGCCCGTATTTTTTGGTTCAGCGCTCCGCAATTTTGGCGTGCGGGATTTGATCGATGCCATGGCCGAAATCGCCCCGCCACCCCGGGCGCAAGAGGCCGATACCCGCACCGTCAACGCGGATGAAGCGAAAATGACGGGCTTCGTTTTCAAAATTCAGGCGAATATGGATCCGAACCACCGCGATCGTATTGCCTTTATCCGCGTGTGTTCGGGTAAGCTGGAACGCGGCATGAAGGCCAAGCTGGTGCGCACCGGCAAGGCTCTGCCAATCAATGCCCCGCAATTCTTTTTCGCCCGCAACCGCGCTTTGGCCGAGGAAGCATTTGCGGGCGATGTTGTGGGTATTCCCAACCATGGAACGCTGCGCATCGGCGACACGCTCACCGAAGGCGAAGAATTGGTGTTTCGCGGCGTGCCGAGCTTCGCGCCGGAAATTTTGCGGCGCGTTCGTTTAAAAGACGCCATGAAGGCGAAAAAGCTGCGCGAAGCGCTCGAGCAATTGGGCGAAGAAGGCGTGGTGCAATTGTTTATTCCGGCCGATGGTTCGGGCGCTATTGTCGGTGTCGTCGGCGCATTGCAGCTCGATGTGTTGCTTGAGCGGTTGCAGGCGGAATATGGCGTGACCGTTGAATTTGAACCGTCGCGCTTCACGATTTGCCGTTGGATCGCATCGAAGGATAAAATCGAGCTCCAGAAATTTATTGATAGCCATTTATCCGCCATCGCACATGATCTTGATGGCGCACCTGTTTTCTTGGCGCCATCGGCCTTCACGCTCAATTATGAGCATGAGCGTTGGCCGGCCATTGAAGTCACGGATGTGAAAGATTATCAAATACGCGAAAAAGTCGCGTAACAAAAACGAGAAAACGATAATGGCGCTTCCATCAGGGCAGGACCTTAAGATCACCGAAGCAACGCTCCGCGCGGTTGTGAAGACAATTTTCAAAGCAGCCGGATCGAATGAGCGCGAATGTGAGCTCCTCGCGGATCATCTGGTCGAAGCCAATCTCAAAGGCCATGACTCGCATGGCGTGGGTATGATCCCTGCTTATATCACCTCGTTAAAAGCCAATGAGTTGACGCTTAACCACGCGCCGCGTCTTGTCACCGATACGGGTGGCGCGCTCGTTCTCGATGGCGGCAACGGTCTTGGCCAATCCATCGCCCATGACGCGATGGTGATGGGCATTGAGCGGGCGAAAAAGACCGGATCGGCGATTGTTGCGCTGAACAACAGCCATCACATCGGCCGGATCGGACATTGGGCCGAGCAATGCGCGCGGGAAGGGCTGGTATCGATCCATTTCGTGAATGTGATCGCGGAACCAGTCGTTGCCCCCTTCGGCGGCAAGGTGCCCAAGCTCGTCACCAATCCGATCTCGATCGGTATTCCACGGCGGGACGCGCCCCCGGTCATCGTCGATTTTGCGACGAGCAAATTGGCCCATGGCAAAATCCGGGTGGCTTATAACAAGGGTGTCAAAGTGCCCGATGGCACCCTGCTTGATGCCGAAGGCCGGCCAACCAATGATCCGGCGGCCATGTTTGAAGCACCAACAGGCGCCATCTTGCCCTTTGGCGAGCATAAAGGCTGGACGCTGGCCTTTGCGTGCGAGGCGCTCGCAGGCGCGCTGACGGGCGGTCAAGCCATGAAAGGCCCGGCCACGAAAAAATCCATTATAAACAATATGTTATCGATTATCGTTTCGCCGGAAGCGTTGGGCACACAGGCAAATTACCTCTCAGAGCTTGAAAGCTTCGTGCACTGGGCCCAATTACCCAGTGAAGGCCAGTCGCCAACGGTTCTCTTGCCGGGTGATCCTGAGCGGGCAACCAAGGCGGAGCGTTTGGACCATGGCATTCCGGTGGATCGTAACACATGGCTTCAGATCGTGGCAGCCGGACAATCGGTCGGCGTCTCCGATGCCGAACTTAATGCTTATATCGGCTAGCCGCTTGCGTCCTCTCCTATCACAGGCCATAGACACCCTTGATGTGGTGCGCGTAAGCGGATCGGGATCATGAGAAGGAACGCATGACGGGTTCGACGGATCAACCGATAGCCGCGCCTGAAAAGCCGAAGCCGGAGCATAAAATCACCCGTTGGCTCGGCCCGATGCTGAGCCTTGCGCTGATTTTGGGCTCGTTTTTTGTGCTCAGAACCGAGTTGGCCGACGTCACCCTCGCAGATATTCAGCAGGGCATTCATAAAGCCAGCGGCGGGCAATTGCTGCTCGCCATCGGCTTCACCGTGCTCAGCTATATCTTTTTGGCAGGCTATGACGCGTTGGCCATGCGCCAGCTCGGCTTAAAGATTAAGCTCGCCACCGTCATTTTCGCCTCGTTTACGAGCTATGCCATCTCCTTCACGCTGGGTTTCCCGCTTTTAACGGCCGGAACGGTCCGCTACCGCATTTATTCGGCAAGCGGCGTGTCCTCATCAAAGGTGATGAGCCTTACTTTGATCGCAGGCATGACCTTTATCCTCGGCATGGCCGTGGTCGTCGGTGTAGGCCTGATGTGGCAGTCGGAAGCGATTTCCACCATCAATCAAGCCACCGCCCATCTCAACCAGCTCGCCGGCATGGCGGTTCTCTCGGCGATTTTGGTGTATCTCGTCTGGGCGGCGGCCAAACGCCGCCATGTCCGCATCAAGCATTTCTTGATCGAGCTGCCGACCCTCAAAGTTTCCCTCGGCCAATTGGCGTTGGGTGCCGCCGATGTCTGCGCCGCTTCCGCCGTGCTTTATGTCTTATTGCCGGAAGGCCACGGCATCGCCTTTGAAACCTTTGCCGCTGTCTATGCTTTTGGCTGTATTTTGGGCGTCATCAGCAATGTTCCGGGCGGCATTGGCGTGTTGGAGAGCACCATTCTCGGCGCCTTTTCGAGTGTAGGAAAGTCCGATTTGCTGGGCGCGCTGCTGCTCTTTCGCCTGTGCTATTATCTCGGCCCCTTTGTTTTAGCCGTTGGCAGTCTTGGCATTTATGAAATTGTCATGCGACTGTCACGCATCCGTGAGCGAATCGTCGAACGCCAAATCGGCGAGTGATCGATTGATCGGATGAAAGAGGGTAACGGGAGTATGGACGGCATCCAGTCCGCGCTATTGCCAGAAGTCCTTGATGCGCTTTCCGATCCCGTGATCATGGTGGATGGGCGCAAAGTGGTCACGTTTGCCAATGCCGCCTCCCTCCTCGCATGGCCCGCTTTAACGCGCGGCACGCCCCTGTCCTTCACCCTTCGCGCGCCAGATCTGATCGAGGCGATTGATGATGTTTTGGCCCGCAAGGCGACCGTTTCGCGCGGTACGATGACAGAGCGCCAGCCTGTTGAACGGTTTTTCGAGTTTCAAGCCGTTGGCCTTTCGCCCTCGGCCAATGCGAGCCCGCGCACCGCACCTGCCGCCGTCCTCGTATTTCGGGATCTGACGGAAGCGCGCCGCTTGGAATCGATGCGGGTCGATTTCGTGGCCAATGCGAGCCATGAATTGCGCACGCCGCTGGCCTCTCTTCTCGGCTTTATCGAAACCTTGCAAGGCCCCGCGCGGAATGATCCGCACGCCCAATCCCGCTTCTTGGACATTATGCGCGAGCAAGGCCGCCGCATGGCGCGCCTGATCGATGATCTCCTGTCGCTCTCCCGCGTCGAGATGAGCGAGCACCGTCGCCCGGTCGACAAAGTCGATTTCGGCGCCCTGATCCGGCAAGTCGTCGATACGCTCGGGCCCGTGGCCGAGGAACGGCAGGTTAGTTTCAAGCTCGCCCTACCCGATCAAGCCCTCTATGTCATCGCCGATCACGATGAGCTGATGCGGGTTGCCGAAAATCTGATCGAAAATGGCATCAAATACGGCCAGACGGGCAAGCAACTCGATGTATCGCTCAAGGTTCACGACCAAAATTCCGAGCAACCTTGCGAATGTCATTTAAGGGTTCAGGATTACGGCCCCGGCATCCCGTCCGAACATTTGCCGCGTTTGACCGAGCGGTTTTACCGGGTCGATGCGTCGGCCAGCCGCGAGACGGGCGGCACGGGTCTTGGCCTCGCTATCGTCAAGCATATTGTTAATCGTCACCGCGGCCGCCTAATGATTGAGAGCGAGCTCGGTTCGGGCTCGACATTCCACGTCTATTTGCCTTTGCACGGGATAAAGTAGCGGGCTGCCCCGTAATTCATTCAGCCGTCTTGGATTTGTCACAAAGCTGTCATGCAGACCGGATACTGGCATGTCATCGTGGTACGAAACCGCGCTATGCCGATGCTGTTGCCATTGATTTTGGGGCGCACGGCAGTCCACAAAAGGAGATAGTCCCGTGAAATTCTCATCCCTGATTGCTGCTGGTTTTGCCTTGGCAGGCTCTGTTTCTGTAGCGTTCGCCGCCGACATTTCAGGTGCGGGTGCTACCTTCCCCTACCCAATCTATTCGAAATGGGCTGATGCCTATAAGAAGGTTTCGGGCGTAGGCCTCAACTATCAGTCGATCGGCTCTGGCGCCGGCCGCAAGCAAATTCAAGCCAAGACGGTTACGTTTGGCGCGACCGATATTCCTCAGAAGGAAGAATATCTCACCACGAACGGCTTCGTGCAGTTCCCGATGGTGATGGGTGGCATCGTCGCTATCGTCAACCTTGAAGGCGTTGCCGGTGGTGATCTCGTTCTCGATGGCGATACGCTTGCCAACATCTATCTGGGTAAGGTTAAGACCTGGGATGACGCTGCGATTGCTGCCTTAAATCCAAAGACGAAGCTTCCTTCCTTGCCAATCATCGTGATCCGCCGTTCGGACGGTTCGGGCACGACGTTCAACTTCACGACCTATCTCTCCAAGGTCAGCCCAGATTTCCAGAAGAACGTAGGTGCGGGTGAAGCCGTTGAATGGCCAGTGGGTATCGGTGCGGCGGGTAATGCTGGCGTCGCTGCAAACGTCATGCAGACCAAGGGTTCGATCGGCTATGTCGAATACGCCTATGCAACGCAAAACAGCCTCGCATGGACCGACATGGTCAATTCGGCTGGCAAGCGCGTAAAGCCAAATTTGGCTTCGTTCAAGGCAGCAGGGGCCAAGGGTGACTGGGCGAATGCGAAGAATTTCTACCTCATTCTCGCCAATTCTCCTGGTGAAGCTTCGTGGCCAATGATGGCAACGACCTTCATCCTCATGTATGCTCAGCCTGCTGATACGGCCGCTTCGAACGCTGCGCTCAAATATTTCGATTGGGCCTATTCGAACGGTGGCAAGATGGCAGAAGATCTTGATTATGTTCCAATGCCAGACTCGGTCATTGCCCAGGTTCGTTCGGCCTGGAAAGGCATCGCCAAGTAAGTCTTGCGCGACGGATTAATCATGGAGCGGCGGCTTTCGCCGCTCCATTCTACCCTTCGACGGAGAGACGCCGTGACAACCATATCGGAAAGTTCAAAAAAACTGGATATGGCCCTTTCAAAGGATCGGGCTCGCGTTCTCAAAAGCCTCGTCTTAAGCGACAAATTATTTTCCTTCGCTACCCGCGCTGCAGCCTATGCGGTTCTTGTTCTTCTTGCTGGCATTATCATCTCGCTCATCATCGGTGCTTGGCCCGCCATGAAGGCGTTTGGCTTTGAATTTCTCGTTACCCGTCGTTGGGCACCGCAGCTTGAGCCCGAGCCTGTTTTGGGTGCCTTAGCGCCGATTTATGGAACGCTTGTATCCTCGTTTATTGCGATGTTGATCGCTGTTCCCTTTGGCCTCGGCATTGCTATTTTTCTGACCGAGCTTTGCCCTCATTCGATCCGCCGTCCTATCCGGCTTTCTATTGAACTCTTGGCCGGTATCCCGTCGATCATTTATGGCATGTGGGGCTTCTTCGTTCTTGGACCCTTCTTGGCTAACTATATCGAGCCAAGCATCGTTGCAGCCGTTGCCAATATTCCGGTGCTTAACAGTATTTTCAGCGGCGAGATGGTATCCAATCTTAGCCTGTTCAATGCGTCGCTGATCTTGGCGATCATGATTTTGCCCTTCATTACGGCGATTGCCGTGGATGTGTTCTCAACCGTGCCGCCTGTCTTGAAAGAGGCCGCCTATGGTATCGGCTGCACGACATGGGAAGTAGTCAACAATGTGGTTCTACCCTTCACCCGCGTCGGTGTTGTCGGTGGCGTGATGTTGGCGCTTGGTCGCGCCTTGGGTGAAACCATGGCCGTCACCTTTATCATCGGCAACAGCTTTAAAATATCAGGTTCCATCTTCGCGCCAAGCACGACGATTTCGGCCGCGATTGCGAGCGAGTTTGCCGAAAGCGAAGGGCTGCACCAATCCGCTTTGATCCTGCTTGGTTTGTTGCTGTTTGTGTTGACCTTTATCGTCTTGGCCTCAGCGCGCTTCATGTTGATGCGCCTCGAAAAACGTGCGGGAGCTTAACATCATGGCAAGCTATGCAGCACGCCGACGTTACAGCACGTTCATTATGGGCCTTTGCCTCACCGCCACCGGTATCGGTGTGGTCTGGTTGTTCCTGATTTTATTTTCGCTGCTTGTAAACGGCATTCCCGGACTAACCTTCGCGGTCTTTACCGAAATGACGCCACCGCCCGGAGAACATGGCGGCGGTTTGCTCAATGCTATTTTCGGCAGCCTTTTGATGACGATTATCGGCGTTGGCATTGGCGCGCCGATTGGCATTTTGGCAGGCACCTATTTGGCGGAATATGGCCGTCACTCAAAGATCACGCCTGTTATTCGCTTTATCAATGATATTCTTCTCAGTGCGCCATCCATCATCATCGGCTTGTTTGTTTATGGTGCCGTGGTTGTACCGATGCGCAGCTTCTCCGCCGTTGCCGGATCGATTGCCTTGGCTGTGATCGTGATCCCGGTTGTTGTCCGCACGACCGAAGATATGCTTTTGTTGGTGCCAAATACGTTACGCGAAGCAGCATCGGCTTTGGGTTTGCCGCGTTCCTTCGTCATCCGTCGTGTGGCCTATCGGGCCGCTCGCGCCGGATTGATTACGGGCGTTCTTTTAGCGGTGGCGCGTGTCGGTGGTGAAACAGCGCCGCTTCTCTTTACCGTTTTGTCGAACCAGTTCTGGAGCGTCAATCTCGTCAAGCCAATGGCTAACTTGCCTGTCACGATCAACAACTTCATCAATAACCCCGATGCAAATTGGAAACAGTTGGCATGGACGGGCGCATTGCTGATCACGGCTGCCGTTTTGAGCCTTAATATTACAGCACGTTTCTTCGGAGCATCGAAAGATGGCCGGTAATTTCAACCAATTTTACGGTAAGAGCTTGTTCGATCATGCTTGAAAAAATTTCGGTCAAAAATTTGAAATTCTTCTACGGCGCCAATATGGCTCTTAAGGGGATTAATATTCCGCTTTATGCCAATAAGGTTACGGCTTTTATCGGACCGTCGGGCTGCGGAAAATCAACACTGCTTCGGGTGCTTAACCGCATGTATGATCTTTATCCAGGTCAACATGCCGAAGGCGAAGTGGTATTTGACGGCCGTAATATTTTAAATTCGGGCGAAGATTTGAATTTACTTCGTGCGCGGATCGGGATGGTGTTCCAAAAGCCAACCCCGTTTCCGATGACGATTTATGACAACATCGCATTTGGTCTCAAGCTGTATGAAAATCTTTCAAAGTCGGAGCTTGATGGTCGCGTGGAAGATGCGTTGAAGCGTGCCGCCCTTTGGAACGAAGTGAAAGACAAACTCGGCGCCAATGGCCTGAGCCTTTCCGGCGGACAACAGCAAAGACTTTGCATTGCGAGAACGGTAGCCATCAAACCTGAAGTGATCTTGTTTGACGAGCCTTGCTCCGCGCTCGATCCGATTTCGACAGCGAAGATCGAAGAATTGATCGATGAATTAAAGGCCGAATACACCATCGCGATTGTGACGCATAATATGCAGCAAGCCGCGCGTGTGTCGGAATATACCGCCTTCATGTATCTGGGTGATCTGGTCGAATTTGATGAAACATCAAAAATCTTCACGACACCGACAGATCCACGCACGCAAGATTATATCACTGGCCGGTTCGGCTAATTTTTTAAAGCCTCCGGAGGGGAGATCGCATTATGACAGACCATACCGTACGTGCTTATGACGACGAGCTTATGGAAATTGGCCGTAAGATTACGGAAATGGGCGGCATTGCCGAAACAATGCTGGCGAACGCCATTCAATCGCTCGTGAAGGGCGATACCGATCTGGCGCAACGCGTCATCGCAACCGACCCGAAGCTTGATGTGCTTGAACGCGAGATCGAAGAGAAGGCGATTTTAACGATCGCCCGCCGTCAACCGATGGCGATTGATTTGCGCGCGCTCGTGTCGGCCATTCGCATTGCGAACGATCTTGAGCGTATTGGTGATTTGGCCAAGAATGTCGGCAAGCGTGTGGTTGCGATTGATGGTCAATTCGCGCCTCAGAAAATTGTCGGCGGCGTTATCCATATCAGCGATCTTGCGCTTGATCGCTTGCATCGTGTCTTGGATGCCTATGCGCATCGCGATGTCGAAGCGGCCATGTCGGTTTGGAACCAAGACGAGGAAATCGATCAGCTCTATAATTCGCTCTTCCGCGAATTGCTGACCTATATGATGGAAGATCCCCGCAATATCGGTTTCTGCGCCCATCTTCTTTTCTCCGCAAAAAATATTGAGCGTATCGGTGACCATGCGACGAATATTGCCGAGACGATCAAATATCTCGTCACCGGTGAAACCGTTGTAACCGACCGTCCGCGGGCGGCCGATGGATATGCGCCGTTACAAACGCCTTAAGTTTGAATCGGAAGAGCAAGAGTAACCTTTATGTCCGTAAAACCACGTGTCTTGATTGTTGAAGATGAGGAGCCGCTCACGCTGCTTCTGCGGTACAATCTGGAAGCCGAGGGCTATCTTGTTGATAGCGCCGCCCGTGGGGATGATGCTGAACTCATGCTCCGCGAGCAGGTGCCGGATCTTGTGATCCTCGATTGGATGTTACCCGGCCTATCCGGCATCGAATTGTGCCGTCGCTTGAGACTCAGGCCTGAGACACAAAGTTTGCCCGTTATCCTATTGACTGCGCGCGGTGAGGAAAGCGAGCGGGTTCGTGGATTGGCAACGGGTGCCGATGATTACGTCGTCAAGCCGTTTTCGGTTCCAGAATTGCTCGCACGGGTGCGCGCGCTTTTGCGCCGCGTATCACCCAATCGCTTGGCGACGTCGCTTGAATTGGGCGATCTGGTGCTGGATCGTGGCAGCCATCGCGTTCGCCGGGGCAATCGCGAGCTGCATCTCGGACCAACCGAATTTAAACTCCTCGAATTCTTGATGGAGCGGCCCGGTCGCGTGTTTACCCGCGGCCAATTGCTCGATAGCGTTTGGGGCATGGATGCGGAAATCGACGAGCGGACCGTGGATGTTCATGTCGGCCGTCTCCGCAAAGCCGTGAACAAACCCCGCGAACGCGATCCCATCCGGACCGTTCGGGGTGCCGGCTACTCCTTCGACGAGAATTTTTCCCGCCGCGCTTGACGCCATCGGACAATAAAAAACGCCGCAAAAAACAGCGGCGTTTTTTATTGATTAGGTTTGACGGCAGACCAGCGCTTAATCGCGAGGCTTTGCGCGCCGGCGGTCATTGGACGGCTGATAGGCAATGCGGGAATGGAAGGCGCAATAGGGGGTTCCAACCGGCGAATTGCCGCCGCAAAAGCGGAAATCGGTCGAGGCCGGATCACCAAACGGCCAGCGGCACGTTGTTTCCCGCAATTCCATAATGGTGATGCGCTCCGACATTGGAACGACCACTTCCTCAAAAGGCTGGACGTCATAATCGATAACGGGCGACAACATCGTTTCTGCTGACGCCGCCAAAGCCAGATTGCCGCGGACGGCACCACGACCACCACCACTGCCACCGCTAACCGATGAATAAGACCCCGCAGCCGATGTGCGACCCGATGAATGGGTCAAAGGATGGCTTGGAGCGCGTGTTACCTTGCGAGGCCGCGAGGAGGGAGCCGATGGCGTCTTCGCCCGACCCGATAGCCCCAAACGGTGAACCTTGCCGATCACCGCGTTGCGGGTGATCCCGTGATTAAGCTCTGCTGCGATTTGACTCGCGCTAAGCCCTTGATTCCAGAGCTTCCGCAACAACTCAACCCGTTCATCGGTCCAGGACATTCGTTACCTCATTAACCCCACGCGACACCGACAATCCGTCGGCCGATCTCGTCTTTGACACCACAACCCCGCTGAAACAGCGCGGGACGATCCGAAGGATCATCACCAGATGTCGTGTTTGCCGTGAGGACAACCTACAATATGCCGTGACTCTGCCGCAAGCATTGCGGAGTCCCTCACATGGTTTTCCCCAGCGATGAGTAGTGGATATCTTCATGTCGTTTCGATGGCATTCGACCCGAAGCCCTAAATTAATTCGAGGCGCTATATAAGATTGACAGAGAATTAAGGCATTCTATGATAGAAAGCTGCAATGAGCCGTCCCCAGAGGGCGGCCATTTTTGTTTTTGTGCCCCGTTTTCGAAGGAGACAGAGCTATGGTCGACACAAGTTCCGCCGCGCACCCGTCATCGGCACTTTTGCCGGTCTTCGCGCGAATGGACCTTGCGTTCGAGCGAGGCGAGGGCGCCTGGCTGATTTCGACCAAGGGCGAGCGCTATCTCGATTTCGGCTCTGGCATTGCGGTCAACGCCGTTGGCCACGCCCACCCGCATCTGGTAGAGGCGTTAAAGGCGCAATCCGAAAAGCTCTGGCATACGTCAAACCTCTATCAAATCCCCGATGGCGAGCGGCTGGCCCAGCGTCTCGTTGAGCATTCGTTTGCCGATACGGTCTTCTTTACAAATTCCGGCGCGGAAGCGCTCGAATGCGCGATCAAGATGGCGCGTAAATACCACGCCGCATCGGGCCACCCCGAGCGCTATCGCATCATCACGTTCGAAGGTGCCTTTCATGGCCGTACGCTGGCCACGCTCGCCGCTGGCGGCCAGCAAAAATATCTCGAAGGCTTCGGCCCGAAGGTTGAAGGCTTTGATCAAGTAGCCTTCGCCGATCACGAGGCGATTGAGAAAGCCATCACCCCCGAGACAGCCGCCATCCTGATTGAGCCGATCCAGGGCGAGGGGGGCGTTCGCGTTGTCCCAACGCAATGCCTGCGCGGTTTGCGTGAACTCTGCGACCGCCACGGCCTCTTGCTGATCTTTGACGAAGTCCAATGCGGCGTGGGCCGCACGGGGCACCTCTTCGCGCATGAAAAGTCAGGCATCGTGCCGGATATTATGGCATCGGCCAAAGGTATTGGCGGCGGCTTTCCAATGGGCGCGTGCTTGGCCACATTCGAAGCGGCAAAAGGCATGACAGCGGGCGCGCATGGCTCGACCTTTGGCGGCAATCCGCTGGCGATGGCGGTTGGCAATGCCGTGCTAGATGTCATTCTCGCGCCGGGCTTTCTTGCGCATGTCGAACAGGTGGCGCTTCTCTTCAAGCAACGTCTGGCCGAGCTGAAAGACCGCCATCCGCGCATCATCGCCGAAGTGCGGGGTGAAGGCTTGCTCGTCGGCTTAAAAATGGCCGTTCCGAACACCGAAATGACGAAAGCCTTGCTGCACGAACATTTATTGGCCGTTGGTGCGGGCGATAATGTCGTGCGCCTTTTGCCACCTTTGATCATCGATGACGCCATCGTAGCCGATGCCATTGCGCGGATTGATCGCGCCTGTTCGCATATCGAGGCCGAAATGGGCCTTTCCCAGAAGAAAGCGGTAGACGCATGAGTTCGCAAAAGCATTTTCTCGATCTGACCGATTTCTCATCGGATCAGTTACGGTCGATCTTAAAGGGCGCCAGCACGCTGAAAGCCGCGCGCCAATCCAGCCGCGCCTCAGGCAAGCGGAACGAGAACCGCCCGCTCGAGGGTAAAGTTCTCGCGATGATTTTCGATAAGCCATCCACCCGTACGCGCGTCTCCTTCGATGTTGGCATGCGTGAGCTTGGCGGCGAAACGCTGATGCTCACGGGCGCTGAAATGCAGCTCGGCCGGGGCGAAACCATCGCCGATACCGCGCGCGTCCTGTCGCGCTTTGTCGATGCGATCATGATCCGTACACTCGATCACGGTAAGGTCACGGAGCTGGCGGAGAATGCGACGGTGCCTGTCATCAACGGGCTCACCAAAAACTCGCATCCCTGCCAAGTGATGGCGGATGTCATGACCTATGAAGAACATAATGGTCCGATCCAGGGGCGCAATGTCGCGTGGCTCGGCGACTCCAACAATGTTCTGGCTTCATGGGTTCACGCCGCCGCGCGGTTTGATTTCCAGTTGACGATTGCTTCACCTGAAGAATTGGCACCAACCGCCGAGCTCATCGCTTGGGCGCGGAATGAAGGCGCACGCGTCACCGTCACCCGCAGCCCGCAAGATGCCGCCGAAGGGGCCGATTGTGTCGTCACCGATTGCTGGGTCTCGATGGGCGATGAGGACGCCGGACGCCGTCATAATTTACTCTTGCCCTATCAGGTCAATTCAAAGCTCATGAAGCTAGCCTCGCCCAAGGCGCTCTTTATGCATTGCCTTCCGGCGCATCGTGGCGAAGAAGTCACCGATGAGGTGATGGATGGCCCGCAATCGGTCGTATTCGACGAGGCCGAAAACCGCCTTCACGCGCAAAAGGGCATCTTGGCGTGGTGCCTCGGAGCGCTCCCTGCATCATGATCGATTTGAATGATCTTGCCCCTGATGATCAGGTGCTGCCTTTCACCGTTGAAGCCTTAGACGTTCGCGGCCGCGCGGTTCGTCTTGGGCCGATGATCGACGAAATCCTGCGTCGCCATGCCTATCCTGATCCCGTTTCCGATCTCCTCGGACAAGCGACAACATTGGCCGTTTTGTTGGGCTCGGCGCTTAAATTTGAAGGTCGTTTTCAAATCCAAACGCGGACGGATGGCCCGGTTGATTTATTGGTCGTGGACTATGAGGCACCCGATCGTGTGCGCGGCTATGCGCGCTTCGATGCCACGCGCCTTCGCGATGACATGTCGGCGGCCGACGTCTTGGGTCGCGGTCAACTCGGACTAACGATTGACCAAGGCAATGACATGTCGCGCTATCAAGGCATCGTCGCGCTTGATGGCCAAGGGTTAGAAGAAGCAGCCCAACAATATTTCCGCCAATCGGAACAGATTCCAACCCGCGTCCGATTAGCGGTTGGCCAAGTGATGCAAACCAATGGCGCAGGCGATTTAGCACCAAAATGGCGGGCCGGTGGCATTATCGCCCAATTCATGCCGACATCGCCTGAGCGACAAAGGATGATGGATTTGCATCCGGGCGATGCACCGGAAGGCGCATCCATTTTTGAAGCGCATGACGACGACGCGTGGACCGAAGCTCGCGCCCTTGTTGAAACGGTAGAAGATCATGAACTCATTGATCCAACCTTGACGAGCGAAGCGCTGCTTTATCGACTTTTCCACGAAAGCGGCGTCATGGTGTTTGACGCGGCATCGGTAACCGCCCAGTGCCGTTGTTCGACCGAGCGCATTGTCACGATGATCAAAGGCTTTCCACCACACGAGCGTCAGGCGATGATCGCCGATGACGGCATGATCGGTGTGACATGCGAATTTTGCTCAACGCGCTATCAGGTGGCACCGAGTGAGGTGGATGCGTAGAAATAGCGCAGGCGCTTTTTTACTGCGATGATTGGCTTTGTAACCTGAGCAAGGCTGATTTTAAAACGGGTAAGTCATCGTTTGCTACGAGCCATAGTCGATCAAAATCAATTCCATCATATGCATGACGAATGATGTTGCCGAGCGCTGCAATTTCTCGCCACGGGATCGTAGGTTCAGTTGCTTTCCATAGATCTGGAAAATGTCGACTGGCTTCACTGATAATTTCAAGAAAACGCTCAAAGGCGGCTCGCATTAAGGCGCTTTTTTTGATGTGTTCATAAGTATGCTGGCTTAAGAGCGTCTCGATTTCCGAGATTGCTTCAAAAGCATGCTGCAGACGATCAAGAGGCGTCGCCTTCATCGTCAAAAAACCTCAATAAGATCGTCTTTGACACGGGCGATGAAATTAGAATGCGCGTCTGCTGAGATCACAGGGTTGACCTCAAGCCCGGTGCAATCGGATGCCACTACTGCCACATGGGCTAAATCAATCAGGCTAAACCGACGATCTTCATGAACGCCTACGAGCAAATCTAAATCGCTATTTGGACCAAAGTCTTTCCGCGCCCGGGAACCAAAGACGTGCAACGAAGTAACACCGCGCTCGCGCAGGGGAACCTCAAGCCCGCGAAGCTTCTCGACAATCTCATGATTTGCAATTTTGCCAGGCACCACCATGTCCAAAGTCTATCACAGCCTTAGGCTAACGAAAATACCTGTTCTTGCCACAGCCCCCGCCTAAGACTATAACGCCTCCGTAACAATCGGAGATGGCATGAGCGTATCCCTTCGTCCCTCGGAAGCTTTGGCCTTATGGCATGACGTGACGCTCGATCTTGTGCGCGACGGCAGCCATGATTTTTCCTCCCGACAAATCACCATTCTGCTGACGATTTATTTGGAGCAGCCCCCGCATACTGTTCGGGGATTAGCGGCCAAATTAAACGTCACAAAACCGGTCATCACGCGCGCCTTGGATACGATGGGTGCCTTAGACCTCGTCACACGTCGTCGGGATGAAAAGGATATGCGCAATGTGATCATTCAACGTACCGTCAAAGGCGCGTTGTTTGTTGAAAAAATGGGTGACGTGATTGTTGCCCGCGCCAAGGAGCTGCCGCGATGAGCGCGTATGATAAACGATTGACGCCCGCCCGCCCCGATCTTGCTGCCGAGACTTTGCGCGGTATCGTGGACGCGCCCCGCTATGTCGCGGGGGAAGAACGGATTATCTTTGATGGCTCGGTCGATCTACGCCGCGCACCGGTACCCGATGCGCCGCTTGACACCGAAGCCTTGCATGGTGAAATTTTTACCGTCTACGATCAAGACGAAGAGGGCTGGAGCTGGGGCCAACTCAAGCGTGACGGGTATGTCGGCTTTATGCCGTCCAAAGCGCTCACCCAAGACATCGCTATACCTACACATCGCGTCCACGTGTTGCGGAGTTTTTTGTTCGGCGGGCCCAGCATTAAATTGCCACCCATGGCCACGCTTTCCATGGGCAGCCGCGTGGCCATTATGGGCACGAAAGACCAATTCGCGATCACCCATCGCGGGCATTATGTCATTGCTGATCATTTAAAGCCTGTCGATACGACAGAATCCGATTTCGTCGCTGTGGCAGAGCGCTTTATCGGTATTCCGTATTTTTGGGGCGGCAAGACAAGCCTAGGTCTAGATTGCTCGGGACTCGTACAAGTTTCCTTGGATGCCGCTGGAATAGCGGTTCCACGCGATACCGATATGCAAGAAAAAGCGGTTGGCGAGCCTTTGCCTTTAGACGCTGAATTAAAACGCGGTGATCTGATATTCTGGAAAGGTCATGTTGGCATCATGCGGGATGCACACGAACTCTTGCACGCGAGTGGACATCAAATGCTCGTTGTCAGTGAGCCATTGTTAGTAGCTGTTCAACGCATTGAATCAAAAGGCGCGGGATCGATCACGTCCATCCGGCGTCTTAAACGCTAATAACCTTTTTTACGGCTCACCATATTCAACAAAGCCTCGCCCTTTTCCACGCGTCTGATTTGCGCGGCAATGGCGTTCGCAATCGCAATCGGATCTGACACGGACGCATTATGTGGCGTTATCGTTACTCGCGGATGCGCCCATAACCGCGATGTTTCCGGTAGCGGCTCCGTTTGAAAAACATCCAGCACGGCTTCATGCAATGTGCCATCGTCAAGGCATTCCAGAAGTTCTGTTTCAATCTGCAAATGGCCACGACCGGCATTGATAAGCGATGGCGCAGCCACGCGACCATCCCGTGCAAGTCCTTTTAGAAGGTTCTTGTTGATGATGCCGCGTGTTTCATCGGTGAGGGGAAGAAGCACAATAAGAATATCGGTACGCGCTAGAAAATCGGATAATTCGGCGTCGCCCGAAAAGCATTGAATGCCATCAAGGGATTTTGCCGAACGGCTCCAGCCTGCAACGTTAAAACCCATCAGTTTTAATTTCCGGGCAGCATCCGATCCGAGCACGCCAAGTCCCATAATGCCAACCCGAACATCGGTAGCGGCGGGCTGAAAATCATCGTCACTCCAATTTTTGATGGATTGTTGAGTGCGATAGCGGCGCATCTGGCGCAAAATGGAAAGCGTATGCAGCATAACATATTCGCTCATCCGGTTGGTTAGGTCAGGATCGACAACGCGCGCGATTGCGACATCGGGCAAGTGTGGATCTCGAAATAAATGGTCCACGCCGGCGCCGAGCGAGAACACGGCCTTCAGGTTCGGAAGTTGCGCGAGTGACCCTGCCGGATGATACCAGGTCATCGAAAATTCGACGGTTGACGGATCATAATTATCACCGAGTTTAACAATCGGACGGTCCGGTAACAGGACGCGGAATTGTTTCACCCACGGATCGGGATCGCCTGAGCCAAGCGCTACCAGCAGTGTCATTTTTATAATCCTTTGCCTTGAAAGCGGTCATGAACCAGCGGTCGCAGGATCGGCATTTTATCACCAATCGTGTAGCACCTGCGAAGGTGAAGGGACGCTGTTTCTGCATCCGTTTGAGTGCGCGCATGGACAAAGCCCAAAGGCGTATCGTTGGAAACCGCGGTGCCGACAGAAAGCAGTTTTGTGAATCCAACACTGTGATCAATACCGTCTTCCGCGCGCGTGCGGCCACCGCCAAGGGCAACAACAGCTAGCCCGATCTCCCGCGTAGCGATGGATTGAACGACGCCATTGGCGTTAGCCAAAACCTGAACAATGACCTGTGCCTTAGGTAAATAATTTTGAGGATGATCCATGAGATCAGAAGGGCCACCCAAAGCCGTTACCATGCGTTGGAAATGCTCAGCGGCTGCACCTGATGCAATCGCTGCGTCGAGTTTTTTAAATCCTTCTTCCAGCGTTTGAACAAGCCCGCCAATCAGAAGCATGTCCGCGCCCAGTGCGAGGACGACTTGATGCAAACGCGGATCGCGATGGGCGCCTGTTAAATACTCAATCGCGTTCATCACTTCGACAGCGTTACCCGCAGCGGACGCGAGCGGCTCATCCATATCGGTGATGAGTGCGGTGGTTGGCAGTCCGGCACCGGTGGCCACATCGGCGAGGCTTTGCGCCAATTCGCGCGACCCTTCGAGCGTTGGCATAAAGGCGCCACTGCCCGTCTTCACATCCATCACAAGGCCTTGCAATCCCGCTGCCAATTTCTTCGACAAGATCGAGGCGGTGATCAGCGGAATGGACTCGACCGTCGCCGTCACATCGCGGATCGAATAGAGCTTCTTATCGGCGGGTGCGAGATCGGCGGTTTGGCCGATAATCGCCGCCCCCGTCTCCCGTACAACTTTCCGGAATAGCGCAATGTCCGGTTGTGACGTGTAGCCCGGAATCGAGTCGAGCTTGTCGAGCGTGCCGCCTGTATGGCCCAACCCACGGCCTGAAATCATAGGGACGTATCCACCGCAGGCTGCAACCGCAGGTGCGAGCATCAAACTGACATTATCGCCGATTCCACCTGTCGAATGTTTATCCAAAACTGGCCCGGGACTATCGGACCAGTCGATTTGATTACCTGAAAGCATCATGGAAGTAGTTAAAACCACACGTTCCGGCATGGTCATTCCGCGGAAAAACACCGCCATCGCAAAGGCGGCCGCCTGCGCATCCGTCACCTGTCCATTGGTGAGTCCTGCGATAAATTCAGCGATTTCTGGCTCAGAAAGAACCGCTCCATCCCGCTTTTTGCGGATAATTTCTTGCGGAAGCATTTTTATTCTCCGGAATAATCCCTAATCCCGGTGATACAGTGCTTTGTAAAGAAAATCAGGCCTAAAAATCACGCCGCATAGCGGGTCGCGTCCTCACCATAATGATCAATATAGCGGGGATGAATAGCGCTCACCGGCAAGATGACGAGAACATCCGTGGTGCCAAATTGATAGTCTATCACGGCACCATCCCCAATTTTGGCACCAACGCGCAAGTAACCCTTGATCAAAGGCGGCAAAGATTGCAGGGCAAGCTTTGTATTGATCGCTTCTGGCTGAATTAAATTCATTGAAATATTACGCTGCGGCAAGGCAAAAGCCTGCCAATCGCCTTCGGCGCGCGCATTATAGTGTAGAAAGCTTAAAGGAAGCGCCAAAGCTTCCGGATCTGTTCCTTCAAAACTGGCGCAACCGAACATAACATCAATATTGAACCGTTTTACATAAGCCCAAATGCCATGCCAAAGCAGTTCGACGGTCCGTTTATCGCGGTAGTCTCTGGCCACACAAGAACGGCCAAGCTCCAGAAAACGCTTGCCTTTATGCGCCGCTAACATCGGTTCGATGTCAAATTCCGAGGCCGTATAAAAGCCACTATGCCGTTCCGCGATTTCTTGGCGAAGTAATCGATACGTGCCTACGACTTTCGGCTTCGCTCCAGCATGATCAACGACAAGTAGATGGTCGCAAATCGCATCAAATGCATCAATATCTCGGCGCTTCATCCGTGAAACAAGGTCCGGTATGGCCGACATTTCTTGGCAAAAAACAGTATAGCGCAAGCGTTGGGCGCGTTTAATGTCCTTTTTATTTGAGGCAAGACGCACTTCGAGCGAGCCAATTCTTCCCAAAGTGAACTCATCGCGCGATGGACGATAGAAAAACGATTGCATGAAATCCGCACTCGTCCGAGCAACCAGTGCGACTGGGCCCGCTAAGCTCTTGGGATCATACATGATTTCGTCCTCCGTCGGCCAAAAGGCAGCATCGATTCGAATGACTGCATTATGACAGAGAGATCATAAAACGCTGACGAGAATGTGACGGAATTGCTGCTTCGTCACCGAGCCATCATGTCGCGTGATCGATAACTCAACGCCTCGGCAAGGTGAATTCGACGAAGGGATTCGTGACCATCTAAATCCGCAATGGTTCTGGCAACTTTCAAAACCCTATGATAGCCCCGCGCAGTTAATTTCATGGCATCGGCAGCACTTCTTAAAAGGGATAGGCTGGCATCATCTAACGCGGCAATTTCTGTAATTCTGCCGACCGGACAGCCGGCATTTGACGTGATTTCACCTAAGCCAAGCTCTTGATAACGCTGCGTTTGTAATTTTCGCGCTCGATTAACCCGCCGCGCCACCGAAGCCGATGGTTCGCTCGCTCCGGGCGTCATTAAATCGGACGCCGATACAGCCGGCACCGCGATCACCAAATCGACGCGATCCAGAAAAGGACCGGAGATTCGAGATTGATAGTGCGCCATGCACGTCTCGTTCGGAGCCTTTTTGCAGGCATATCCGGGTTCTGTCGCGCGGCCACAACGGCAAGGGTTCATCGCCGCCACAAGCTGGAAACGGGCTGGATAGGTAACCCGATGATTGGCGCGTGCGATGATGACTTCGCCGCTTTCAAGGGGTTGTCGTAAACCATCGAGTACTTGCGGCTGAAATTCGGGTAATTCATCCAAAAACAACACGCCATGATGCGCCAAAGAGGCTTCACCCGGACGGGCTCGGGTGCCACCCCCCACCAAAGCAGCCATCGATGACGAGTGATGCGGCGCGCGAAACGGGCGGCGGTCCGTCAATTCACCACCTGAAAGCGTCCCCGCTACCGATTGGATCATGGAAACTTCAAGCAGTTCTTTTGGGCTGAGTGGCGGCAATATGGACGGCAAACGGGCGGCTAGCATGGATTTTCCAGCCCCGGGTGGCCCAGACAGCAGCATGTTTTATCTTATTAAATTTATCGAAATAAGATAAAACCTAATAGAAATCAATCAAAGGGTGGGGAATAACTAAGGTTGCGTCCGTAAAGTGCTGTAAATTCTGAGGTGGGCAGCCACCACTTCGGCTCGGTAAAAGACGGTTCTGAGACGTTTTTCACCGAAGGAGCGAAGCGATGGCTGGATATGATGTTAACGTCGGCAAGGATCTCTTGCCAGGACT
>CANGLU010000047.1 GCA_947455025.1 Hyphomicrobiales bacterium | reverse complement strand
AATGCCGTTGAGTTTTGTACGAAGTGAAGAATCGACCATTTTCGAGCCGATCTGCACTATAATTCCACCGATGATCTCCGAATCGATCTCAAGATCGATCTCGGCACCTGCACCGGCAACATCTTTTAAAGCCGCCTTGATCGCGTCCAACGCCTTAGACGATGGCGTTTCAGCGAGTGTGACGGTCGCGCGCGTTACGCCGCGGTCCTGATCAACCAGCTGGCGGAAGGCCTTTACCATCTGACGGACGGCAAACAGGCGACGCTGGGTTGCGACAAGAAGGAGAAATTTTTGCGCGAGGCCCTTAACGCCGATTTTTTCCAAAATCGGCTGCAACGCCTTCACCTGATCCTCGGCGCTGAACACGGGACTGCGAACGAAACGCTGCATATCCTCATGCGCCTCAATCAGGGCGTCAAAGGTCGAAAGGTCGGCAACAACCGTATCGACCGCGCCCGTTTCCTTGGCGAGGTCAAAAAGAGCGGTCGCATAGCGCCCGGCAAAACCAGATGTGATCGATTGTTGGGCGGCCACCAGCAGGTCTCTCGTTTTAACAAAGGGGTGTCACACACGCCATATTGCGTCAGGCCAAACAGGCTTTACGAAACACAGACGTTAGGACTGGAACATGCCCGTTTCCGCCTCGACAGCAAAAACGACACGCGGGGGTGACTAGCATAGGGAATTGGCGAGTGCAATGCGGTGTGAATAAATGTTGAGCGCAACTTTGGTTTGACAGTACTCGACACTGGCAAACTTCAGAGCCTGCGCAAGATTTTTTCTCTGAACCATTGCAAGCTCTCGCGTTCATTTACGTTTTAATGTAAAATGAACGAGCTTAGCTTGGGATAAGGCATTACCATGGTCGAGCCAGACAGCCTTTTACTGGTTTATCTCCGCCGCTTGTCCGATCAGATGGAGGCGATCCGCGAGGATAATCGTGAAATTAAGGCGAGAATCGGTATTCTCGAACAGCAGGGTGCGTCTTTGTCCTCGCGTCTTGATCGAATTGAAATTCGACTTGACCGGATCGAGCGTCGAATGGACCTTGTTGAGGCTTAATCGCCTTAATTCCCGCTCAAAAGAAGCTTTGCGGATCAATATCGATCGAAACTTTGATGTTTCCGGTGATTTTTGGGGCGCGCGCCATCCAATGGCGGATATAGGTCTGCATATCGAAATCCCGCGGCGTTTTGACCAAAAGGCGGAATCGGTGGCGACCCCGGATGACGGCTAAAGGCGCCTCGGCGGGTCCGAGCACGTGGACGCCGAGGGGCGGTTCGGCCATTCGCGCCAGCATTCTGGCGTGGTTTTCGGCGGGATTTCGGTCGTCAGCGCTGACAATCAGGGCAGCTAAGCGGCCGAAAGGCGGCAAAACGGCCATTTCGCGCTGGGTGGTCTCTTCCGTATAAAACCGCTCGCTATCGCCCGAGACCAGCGCGCGGATCACCGGATGGGTCGGGTCATAGGTTTGGAGAAGCGCGCGGCCTTTGGTTTCGCCGCGGCCTGCGCGGCCTGTGACCTGTTGGAGCATCTGGAAGGTGCGTTCGGCGGCGCGCGGATCGCCCGAGGTCAGGCCTAAATCGGCGTCGACGACGCCGACCAGCGACAAATAGGGAAAATGATGGCCCTTTGCGACCAATTGGGTGCCAATAATGATCTGAAACTCGCCGGATGCCACAGCCTCGATCTCGCGCCGCAGGCGTTCCGTTCCGCCCGGCATATCGGAGGAGAGCACCAAAATGCGGGCATCGGGGAAAGCTTCGGCGACTTCCTCGTTCAACCGCTCGACGCCGGGACCGCAGGCGGTAAGGCTATCGACCGCCTCGCACGCCGGACACGAGTCGGGCCGACGCTCGACATGGCCGCAATGATGGCACATCAAAGCCCGGCGAAACCGGTGCTCGACCAGCCAACTCGTGCAATTGGGGCACTGAAACCGATGGCCGCAGGTTCGGCAGAGTGTCAAAGGCGCGTAGCCGCGGCGGTTAAGATAGAGCAAGACCTGCTCGCCCCGCTCGATGGTATCAGCCATTTCCCGAAGCAAACGTGGTGCCAGAAACTTGCCCCGCGCCGGGGCGTCCGCTTTCATATCGATGGTGGCAATTTCGGGCATCGGGCGCCCGCCATGGCGCTCGGGCAAGCGCAGATGACGGTACCGGCCCTTTGCCGCGTTCACCCGGCTTTCAATGGAGGGCGTTGCGGAGGCTAGAACAACTGGGGCCGCTTCCATTCTTCCGCGCACCACCGCCATATCGCGGGCGTGATAATGCACGCCATCTTCCTGCTTATAGGCGGTTTCATGCTCCTCATCGACGATGATCAGGCCCAGATCCGCGTAGGGAAGGAAAAGCGCCGAGCGCGCGCCGGCGATGACTTTCGCCTCGCCGGACGCCAAAGCCGTAAAGGTCCGCTCGCGTTTGCGGCCTGTGACGCCCGAATGCCATTCGGCGGGCCTTGTGCCGAATCGCTTCTCGAACCGGTCCAGAAATTGGCCCGTTAGCGCGATTTCTGGCATTAGGATCAACGCTTGTTTGCCTTGGCGGAGCGCTTCGCCCACGGCTTCGAAATAGACTTCCGTTTTGCCCGAGCCCGTTACGCCTTCGAGCAAGGTGACGGAGAAGGCGCGCTGTTTAACCGTTTCGATGAGGGCATCGACCGCTGTTTGCTGGCCGGGTGAAAACCTATTGGCGGCGAAATTGGGGTCAGGTGCCTCGGTAATTGAACCGGGGAGCATGGCTTCGGGTACCAGAGTGCCTTCATCGATCAAGCTGTCGATGACCGACACGCCGACGCCCGCCAAATCCGACAAAGCGCGTTTGGAATATAGCAGGCCGCCTTCTGCCGCTGCCATGACCCGGGCGCGTCCGGGGGTGAGGCGTTTGGGGGGTGGGCCCAATAGACGGACGCCGATCTGCACGCGCTCCGGCCGATCAATCTCCGGTCCGCGCAACGCCATGCGCACGACCGAGCCGCGCGGGGCGAGCGTGTAGCGGGCGACCCAATCGATAAAATGGCGCAGTGGCTCGGGCACCGGCGGGGCATCGGCCTTGGCCTTGATGCTTTTGAGATTGGAAGGTCCGCCGGATGTAGCCTCGCGAATGTCCCACACGACACCCGTTGTCTCGCGCGGGCCGAACGGGACATGGACGACATCACCCACCGCTAACGCCATGCCTTCCGGCACCGCATAGGAATAGGCGGTATCGAGGGCGACAGGGGTGAGGATGTCGGCGATGTAAGATGAAGTGGATTGATTGTTCACGCGGCGTTATCCGGAAACGATTTAACATCCAAATCATGCTCGCGCCGCCTAACTTCGGCCAAATCATGCGCGGCCTGCAAGCGAAGCCAGACTTCCGCTTTGCCGCCAAAGGCCTTTTCCAGCCTTACCGCCATCTCGGGCGTAATCGATGAACGCCCGACGCAGACATTGTGCAATTGTTGACGCGTTATACCAAGGCCAAACGCCGCCGACGCGATGCTGAGCTTTCGCTCGTCCAGCGTATCACGCACCAGCCTTCCGGGATGGGGTGGCGCATTCATATTCAAAGTAACGGGCACGATTTCTTCAGTGATAGTCGACAAAATCCACCTCCAAAGCGTGTCCTTGTTCAAACCGAAAAATGATCCGCCAATTGGCGCGAACCGTCACCGCCCAGTATCCTTTGCGGTCCCCTTTCAAAGGATGCAACCGAAGCGTAGGCAGATGGATGTCATCCAGAACTTCGGCCACCGCTAGCACGCCCAAAATCATCTCAATTCTTTCCACCAAATCCGGCGGTACTTTACGCCGATCTTGATCAAGATAGAGCGCTCGCAGGCCTTTATGTTTGAACGATGCAATCATTGGATTGATTTGTCAAATGTAAATTGACGTTTTACTTTATTAAAGAATTCAACCGCTTTTTAACTTCTCTACCCTCTAGTGATCGGATGACCCCGTCACCTGTTCCATCGTCCAGTTCCTTCCTCGCTTGGCAGCGGCATTTGTCGGGCGAGCGGCGGCTTTCGCCGAAGACGCTGGAGGCTTATGGGCGGGATGTGCGGCAATTTATGGCGTGGCTTGGGACCTCTACGGATGGCGACGAGGGCATTGAGAAACTGGCCAAGCTCAAGCCCGTTGATCTGCGCGGGTTCATGGCCTCGCGGCGCGAGGAAGATGTTGGCAGCCGGAGTTTGATGCGCTCGCTTGCGGGAATTCGGTCTTTTTTGCGCTTTTTGGAAAAACAGGGTCTGGCGGATGCCTCCGCCCTTTCCGTGATCCGCGGGCCAAAGCTTGGGCGGTTGCTGCCCAAACCTGTGGGCCCTTCCATGGCGAAAAAACTGGTGGATCCGGCGGAGCGCGAGGGCGAGGCACGCGAGCAATGGATTTTGCTGCGCGACGCGGCGGTGATGACGCTGCTGTATGGCTGCGGCTTGCGCATCTCGGAGGCGTTGGGGCTTAAGGTCGAGGACGCGCCTTCAACCGAGCGCGATATGATCCGCGTGCTTGGCAAAGGCGGCAAGACGCGGATTGTGCCCGTTATTGCCCCTGCGATTAAGGCGATTGAGACCTATCGGGCGCAATGCCCTTATGAGTTGACGCCGAAAAGCCCTTTGTTTCGAGGGGCTCGCGGTGGGCCGCTTTCACCCCGCATCATTCAGCTAACCATGGAGCGGTTGCGCGGCGGGCTTGGGCTGCCCGATTCCGCCACGCCCCATGCGTTGCGGCATTCTTTTGCAACGCATTTGCTGTCGCGCGGCGGGGATTTGCGCGCGATCCAGGAATTATTGGGCCATGCCTCGCTTTCCACCACGCAAATCTATACGGAAGTGGATGGTGCGATGCTGCTCAAAGCGTTTGAGGCGGCCCATCCCCGCGCCTGAAAGACATGGATGATCAGTGATCGGGCCGACTTTATTCAGGCCAATACCGTGCTGCTGCCCGTGCCGCATGCGCCGGAAATTCGGCTCTATGTGGCCGATGAAGTCACCGATCTGTGGCACAAAACCGAAGAGGATCTGGAGCGTATCGGCCTTGCCCCGCCCTTTTGGGCTTTTGCCTGGGCGGGCGGGCAGGGTTTGGCGCGGTATATTCTCGACCATCCGGAGCTGGTGCGCGGCAAGCGCGTGCTCGATTTTGCGGCAGGCTCCGGCCTTGTTTCCATTGCCGCGATGATGGCGGGCGCGCAAAGCGCCGAGGCCGTGGATATTGACGCGTTCTCGGTTGAAGCGGTGCGGCTCAATGCGGCGGTGAATGGGGTTGCGGTTGATATACGCTGCGCCGATATTGTCGGCCAGACGGGCGCGTGGGACATCGTGCTGGCGGGCGATATTTGTTACGACCGCGATATGGTGGCGCTGGTGCTGCCTTGGCTAAAAGACCTGCAACGCTCCGGCATGGAAGTGGTGATCGGCGATCCCGGGCGGGCCTTTTTGCCGAAAGCGGACCTTTTGGAGCTGGCGGAATATCGCGTGGCAACGACGCGGGCGATTGAAGATACGGAAGTGAAACGCACCAAGGTTTTTCGCCTTTTGGCTCCTTCGGGGGACTGATTTCTCGGTAAAGCCATGGTAGAAAGCGCCTATGGAGCATTCACACCCCCATCACGAGACTTGCGCGCATGAATCGGCGCATGTGGCGCGCGCGCCCGAGGCGTTGGCCGAGGCCGTGGAGGCGTGTGCGACCCGTGGTGTGCGGCTCACCCCGATCCGCAAACAGGTTTTGGAAGCGCTTTACACCACCCATCGCCCGATGAGCGCCTATGATGTGATCGACGGCTTGGCAGCGATGGGCGTGAAGCGCTTGGCGCCGGTTACCATCTATCGCGCGCTCGATTTTTTGATGGCGGAAGGGTTCGTGCATCGGCTTGCGAGCCATAACGCGTTTATCGCCTGCCCGTTTCGCCATAACCACGGTGATCTTGTTGTTTTTATGATCTGCGAAGCGTGCGGCGGGGTGGATGAAGTGACGTCTGAACCGCTCACCCATGCGCTTCAAACCATTGCGGATGATCATCACTTTACACCGCGCGCCCGTGTGATTGAATTACAGGGCTGTTGCGCCCATTGCCGTGAAAAAGAGCCTATCGCATCATGAACGATCTTTCCTGCCTGCCCGCCCCCGTTGAAGCATCACCCCAAAAGCGCCATCGCACCGTGCCGGTTATGGTGGGATATGTGCAAGTGGGGGGTGGCGCACCGATTGTCGTGCAATCCATGACCAATACGGACACGGCGGATATTGACGGCACCGTTGCGCAAGTGGCGGCCTTGGCGCGGCAAGGCTCGGAACTCGTGCGCATTACGGTGGATCGCGATGAAGCGGCGGCCGCCGTGCCGCATATCCGCGAGAAGCTTTTGAAACGCGGCGTGAATGTGCCGCTGGTTGGCGATTTCCACTATATCGGCCACAAGCTTTTGGCCGACCATCCGGCTTGCGCGGAGGCGCTCGATAAATACCGGATCAATCCCGGTAATGTCGGGTTTAAAGACAAGCGCGACAAGCAATTTTCCGCGATTGTGGAAATGGCAATCAAGCACGACAAAGCCGTGCGGATTGGGGCGAATTGGGGTTCGCTCGATCAGGAATTGCTGACGCATCTGATGGATATTAACGCGGGTGCGGCCAACCCGATTGATGCCCGCTCTGTCACGCGCGAGGCGATGGTGCAATCAGCGCTTTTATCGGCGGAACGGGCGGTAGAAATCGGCTTGCCCAAACACAAGATTATCCTCTCGGCGAAAGTGTCGGGCGTGCAGGATTTGATTTCTGTGTATCGCATGTTGACCGCGCGCTCGGATTACGCGATCCATCTGGGCTTGACCGAAGCGGGCATGGGCTCGAAAGGCATTGTCGCTTCGTCTGCCGCTTTGGGCATTTTGCTGCAAGAAGGCATTGGCGACACGATCCGCGTTTCCCTGACGCCGGAGCCGAATGGCGACCGCACGCTAGAGGTTAAAGTCGCGCAAGAGATTTTGCAGACGATGGGCTTTCGTACCTTCGTGCCCTTGGTCGCCGCCTGCCCCGGTTGCGGACGCACGACCTCAACCGTGTTTCAAGAACTCGCGCGGGATATTCAGGACTGGATTTCAACCTCGATGCCCGAATGGAAAACGCGCTATGTCGGCGTTGAAAATCTCAACGTCGCCGTGATGGGTTGCATCGTGAACGGACCGGGGGAATCCAAACACGCCGATATCGGGATTTCGTTGCCGGGTACGGGGGAAACGCCAACGGCACCTGTGTTTATCGACGGACAAAAGGCCGCGACCTTGCGCGGGCCGACGATTGCTGCCGAGTTTAAGACGATGGTGGCGGAGTATATTGATAAGCGGTTTGGGTGAAGGGCTAACGTCTAATCCGTCCTTGCGAGCGAGAGCGAAGCAATCCAGCTAGTTCTCGTTATTGACGTGCGGCGTTTCGATCATGCCCTTTTCGATACCATTAACTGGGTTGCTTCACGTTCGTTCGCAATGACGGTGGATGGATGGCTTCTCCCCGCTCGTCATGCCCGCCCTTGGGGCTGGTATTCATGACTTACTTTCGCCTGTTCTGTTTCGTCTCAAGTCGTGGATGGCAGGCACAAGGCCTGCCATGACGGTTGGATGTTACGTTCGTTAAAATCCTCACTTGCAACTTAAGATTGCATAATGCTTTGAACTGCTATCAATCGGTTTCACGCTGAGTGTGACGGGTTGGTTTTTGATTGGTGCGGTGGTAGGGTTTCCCTTAGGTCATGTATCCGCATGGCTTGGGGCGTAAGACACCCCACCTAAGCCGGCAGTGCATCTGCCGTCACCAAACTGCCCTGACGCTTTCACGTCGGGGTGGCGGCGTTATGTCCAAGTCGCGAGACTAAAAGCGTTGCGGCCATGTTTAGGTGGTTGTCTTAACACCCCGGCACCAGCGCGGTTTTGCGCTGGCGCCATTTTCCTTTTGAAGGGGGTGCCAATGCCACTGATTGATTATTCAAAGCCCGTCAGTTTTTACGATAGCAGCGAGGCCGTGTGCGTTGGGTTGCAACACGCGCTCGTGCAATTGCGCGATCATGCGATGTTTCACGATGAAGAAGAGCCTTCGATGCTCCGCGCGGCTGAGACTTTGTCGTCCCTGCTGGAAGACGCGAAGATGGAAATAGAGCAGTTGATCGAACACATTGAACACAAAGGGGCGACGAAGCCCTAGAGGCTCTCTTGTCGCCATCAACGGGGTTGCTTCGCTTGCGCTCGCAATGACGGTGGGTGAATGGCTTCTCCCCGCTTGTCATGCCCGCCCTTGCGGTAATAAAGCGGGATCTCGCCGCCAAAGGGGACCTCGATATAGATGCGTTTGCCTTTTACCATTTCGGTAATAACGGAACCTTGAAGGAGTTTCTCTTTGCCGGGCTCCGAGCTTGCATGGGCTTGCCCGACCCAAAGGCCTGCGAGAAGGGCCGTTGCGACACTCAAAAACTGAAACCGACCCTTGATCGTAAACCTTTGGCTGATACGCACGGTAGAGTTTCTCCCCATCACTATCTCACCATGTGGTTTTTACGTCTGTCACGATCGATTGGACTATGCGGATGATTACACGCCCGTCTCCCGCCACGCTGCATGCGGTGGTCAATTTCGCTCTGTTCCAGCTCGCTTGGTTTGCGGCCATTATGGGCGGTGCATCCGGCTATGGCGGGCTTGCGGGGTTACCGGCGGTGGCGGTTGTTATGCTGCATCTCGGGTTGAACCGGCTTTCATGGCGCGGGGAGGCGTGGCTTATTTTAGGCGTGACGCTGTTGGGTCTCGTCGTCGAGACCGCTTTTATCACCCTTGGTGCCTTGCATTATGCCGGCAGCGACACCGGAGCCATGCTGCCGCCGCTCTGGATCTCGGCGCTTTGGCTGGCCTTCGGCACGCTGCCCAATGGCAGCCTGCACTGGCTGAAGGGTAAAATGCTGCTGCAAATCGGGCTTGGGGCCGTGTTGGGGCCGTTGAGCTATGTGGCCGGAGTGCGGCTTGGTGCGGCCGTTATGGGTGAGCCGGAATGGCTTTCGATTGGGGTGATCGCGACCGGCTGGGGTTTGGCGATGCCGATCATGTTCCGCTTGGCAAGACGCCGCGGAGAAGCGTTGCAATCACCTGCGCCTTAGCGGCTTCGAATTGCGCGTCGGAAAGAGGCTTGCCGCCGTTGAGCGCTGCCATCTGCCCTTCGAAATCGGCATAATGCTGGGTGGTGGCCCAGATCATATAGAAAAAATAACGCGGCTCGAGGGCCACGAGTTTTCCGGCCTTGATCCAGCGGCGGACGATGGTCTCGCGCGATTTCAACCAATCGAGCAGGGTTGTTTCTAAAAAATCGCCGATGACGGGTGCGCCGCGCAAAATCTCGTTGGCCCAGATGCGCGAGCCGATCGGGTCTTGCCGGGCCATGTCCATTTTGGCGCTGACATAGGCGGCGATAGCCTCCGACGGATCGGCGCTTTCATCAAAGGAAGAGGCGGCTTCGAGCCAAGTATTCAACACGTCTTCGGTCACCGCGCGGTAGAGCGCTTCTTTGGTCGGGAAATAATAGTGCAGATTGGCCTTCGGGATTTCCGCGCGTTTGGCGATTTCGGCGGTGGTTGAGCCTTTATACCCAAATTCGGCGAACACCGATCTCGCGGCTTCAAAGATCGCTTTTTCGCGGCCTTCGCGGGCCGTGGAACGAGGGGTTCGGGTCAACTCGGATGCCATGATCTATCCTGAATCCGCTCCTGCCCTGTGACGATCCTTTTATTTTTATCTAAGAAGAATTGACCGATTGGTCAAACTTATCATAGCCTCGCTTACTATCCTGTTGTGAGCCGGAGTTGAGCCATGGCCGATTTGTCCAATCTTCGCATCGATAGCGCGCGGCTATGGGACACCTTAATGGAAATGGCCAAGATTGGTGGCACGCCCAAAGGCGGCTGCAAGCGTCTGACGCTGACCGATCTCGACAAGCAAGGCCGCGAGCTGTTTACGAAATGGTGCGAGGCTGCAGGCTGCACTGTTTCGGTTGATCGCATGGGCAATATGTTTGCCCGCCGCCCCGGAACCGACAATTCGCTCCCGCCGGTGATGATGGGCAGCCATCTCGATACGCAGCCAACGGGCGGCAAGTTTGATGGCGTGCTCGGCGTGCTCGGTGCTTTGGAAGTCATTCGCTCGATGAATGATTTGAAGATCAAAACCAAACATCCGGTGGAAGTGGCGAATTGGACGAATGAGGAAGGCTCGCGCTATGCGCCAGCGATGGTTTCCTCGGGTGTGTTTGCGGGCGTTTACACCGAGGAATTCGCCTATTCGAGGGTGGATGCGGAAGGCAAGACGCTGGGCGATGAATTAAAGCGCATCGGGTATCAAGGCGAGCTGCCGACAGGCGGGCGGCCTATTCATGCGTTTTTTGAATTGCATATCGAGCAAGGGCCCATTCTTGAGGCTGAACATTTGGATGTTGGCGTTGTCACCCATGGCCAAGGCCAACGCTGGTATGAGATCAAGCTCACCGGGTTTGAGAGCCATGCAGGCTCGACGCCGATGCCGCGCCGCAAAGATGCGTTGCTCGGTGCCGCGCGGATTGTTGAACTCGTCAACCAGATCGGGCTTGCGCAGGCGCCTTTGGCGGTCGCTACCGTCGGCATGTTGAACCCCTACCCTAATTCACGCAATGTGATCCCCGGCGAAGTGTTTATGACGGTTGATTTTAGGCATCCGGAAGAGCCGACTTTGATCGCGATGGATAAAGCCTTGGCGGATGGGGTGAAGGCGATTGCGGATGGCATTGGTCTTAGCTTCGAGATCAAGGAAGTGTTCAATTACAAGCCCGTGGCCTTTGATAAAGGATGCGTTGATGCAGTTAGGCGCGCGGCGCAGCATTTTGGCTATTCGCACCGCGACATTGTTTCAGGCGCGGGCCATGATGCGTGCTACATTGCGCGCGTTGCGCCTACCTCGATGATCTTCACGCCGTGCGTCGATGGCATCAGCCATAACGAGGCGGAAGATATTTCGGAAGAATGGGCAAGCATGGGCACCAATGTGCTGATGCATGCCGTGCTTGAAAAAGCAGAAATTGTCGGCTGATTTCTTTGTAACGGAGAAGCTCCATGTCCACACTCATTAAAGGCGGCACGATTGTTACCGCTGATCGCAGTTATAAGGCTGACATCCTGATTGAAGGCGAAAGCATTACCGCCATCGGAACGGGGCTTTCCGGCGACAAAGTGATTGATGCGACAGGCACCTACATCATGCCGGGCGGAATTGATCCGCATACGCATCTCGATATGCCGTTTATGGGCACAAATTCCGCCGATGATTATGAAAGCGGCACCAAGGCTGCGCTTTCCGGCGGTACCACGATGGTGGTGGATTTCTGCATTCCTGGTAACGGCCAGCGTTTGATGGATGCATGGAAAGATTGGGACGTGCGCGCGTCCAAAGCCGCGAGCGATTATTCCTACCATATGTGCATCACCTATTGGAACGATCAGGTCCGCGAAGATATGGCGGAAGTGGTGAAGCATGGCGTCACCACGTTCAAACATTTCATGGCCTATAAAGGCGCGTTGATGATCAATGATGACGAGATGTTCTCATCGTTCCAACGCTGCGCCGAATTGGGTGCTATGCCGCTCGTTCATGCCGAGAACGGCGATATTGTTGCAGCCTTGCAGAAAAAGCTTCTCGCCCAAGGCATAACGGGGCCTGAAGGCCATGCTTATTCCCGCCCACCGGAAGTGGAAGGCGAAGCCGCTAACCGCGCGATTATGCTTGCCGATGCGGCAGGCGTGCCACTCTATATCGTGCATGTGTCGTCGATCCCCGCGCATGAGGCGGTGGCCCGCGCCCGTGCACTTGGCAAGCGTGTCTATGGTGAGCCATTGGTGCAGCATCTCGTATTGGACGAGAGCGAATATATGAACAAGGATTGGGTGCATGCCGCCCGCCGCGTGATGTCGCCACCGTTCCGCGACAAGAAAAACCAGGATGATTTGTGGAATGGTTTGCGCTCCGGCTCCTTGCAAGTGGTCGCAACGGACCATTGCGCGTTTACCACCAAACAAAAAGAAATCGGACTTACCGATTTCACCAAAATTCCGAATGGTACGGGCGGTTTAGAAGACCGTATGCCGGTCTTGTGGACGCATGGCGTTGGCACAGGCCGCATGACGATGAACGAGTTTGTCGCCGTTACCTCGACCAATATCGCAAAGATCCTCAATCTCTATCCGAAAAAGGGCGCGATTGCGGTGGGTGCCGATGCGGATATCGTGATTTGGGATCCGGAAGCAACCAAGACCATCTCGGCTGCGACGCAAGTATCGGTGATTGATTATAACGTGTTTGAAGGGCAAAAGCTCAAAGGCTTGCCGCGTATGACGTTGTCGCGCGGCGAAATCGTGTATGAAGGCGGCAAGGTAACGGCTAAAACGGGGCGCGGAAAATTCGTGGCCCGTCAGCCTTTCCCCGCGGAATCAAAAGCGCTTGCGACATGGAAAACCCTTACCCAGCCTAAGAAAGTCGCCCGATAAATGGTACTGTCCAAAAGCGCATCGCCCGTTATCGAAACCTCTGAACTTTCGTTGACCTTTGAAACGGGCGATGGGCCTGTTCATGCGCTCTCGGATATCTCGCTGACGATTAACAAAGGCGAGTTTGTCTCGCTGATTGGCCCATCAGGCTGCGGTAAAACAACCTTGATGCGCGTGATTGCCGATCTCGAGCAACCAACCGAGGGCTCGATCAGCGTGAATGGCATGAGTCCGCATGAAGCGAGGTTGAAGCGCGCTTATGGCTATGTGTTTCAAGCGCCCGCGCTTTATCCATGGCGGACAATTGGCAAGAATATCGCGCTGCCGCTGGAGATTATGGGCTACTCCAAAGAGGAACGTGCCGAGCGCGTGCGTAAGGGGCTTGAACTCGTCAACCTCACCGGATTTGAAAAGAAATTCCCCTGGCAGCTTTCAGGCGGCATGCAGCAGCGGGCTTCCATTGCGCGCGCGCTGTCGTTCGATCCCGATCTTTTACTGATGGATGAACCCTTTGGCGCGCTCGACGAAATCGTGCGCGACAAGCTCAACGAGCAATTGTTGCGGTTGTGGGAAAAAACCCAAAAGACCGTTGTGTTTGTGACGCATTCAATTCCCGAAGCGGTGTTTTTATCGACCAAGATCGTGGTGATGTCGCCGCGTCCTGGCAAAATTCATGATGTGATTGAGTGTCATTTCCCAACGGATCGCACGCTTGATATTCGCGAGACGCCGGAATTTCTTGATGTCGCCAACCGCGTGCGGCAGGGTTTGCGCGAGGGCCATTCCTATGTCGATTAAGGGATGCCTCCCATGCTGAACGCGCTCTGGCAGGGCAAGACGCTTCCGGTGCTGGCCGTATGCGCGGTGCTTGCGGTGTTTTGGTATGCCGGATCGGTGTGGCTGAATGCGGATATGCAGCGCGATGCGTTTGCCAATGCGGGCAAAACCGATTTCACCATGGCCGAATTAATCGAGGGAACCTGGTCGCAAGAGCGGCCTAAATTGCCGACGCCGGGGCAGATTTTGGTTGAACTCAACAAGACGGTTTTAGACACCGCGCCTACGTCGAAGCGCAGCCTTGTCTATCATGGCTCGGTGACGGTTTCGGCAACGCTTTTAGGCTTTCTAATCGGCTCAGTTTTGGGCATGGGTCTTGCGGTTTTGGTCGTCCACGTCAAAAGCCTTGATCGCAGCCTGATGCCATGGGTTGTGGCTTCCCAAACCATCCCGATTATCGCGTTAGCACCGATGATCGTCGTGATCATGAACCAATTCGACATTACGGGGCTTGTGCCGAAAGCGGTGATTGCCGCCTATCTCTCTTTCTTTCCCGTAACCGTTGGCATGGTGAAGGGTTTGCGTTCGCCCGATCCGTTGCAGCTTGATCTGATGCGAACCTATTCGGCGGATCGTTCGCAGATTTTTATGAAATTACGCGTTCCGGCTTCCATGCCGTTCCTGTTTGCGAGTCTCAAAGTGGCGGTTGCAGCCAGTCTGGTTGGCACCGTTGTGGCTGAACTGACGAAGAGCGAAGATGGCGGCTTTGGTGCGCGGCTTCTTGCCGGTTCTTATTACGGACAAACGATCCAGATTTGGTCAGCGCTTTTTGCAGCAGCGGCTTGCGCATGGGTGCTTGTAACGCTTGTCGGCATCGCGGACCGTTTGGTAACGCGGGCCATGGGGGCACGACCATGATGGTGGGTGTGAAATTCCACCGTCCGATCGCGCTATTGGCGGGTGCATTGGCGATTTTTGCCGCTGTCGCACCGATTGATCTCGGTGTTGATGGTTTGGCGCTTGGCGATCATTTGTGGTCGCGGATGGTCTTTGGCATTTTGGGCGTCACCGCGCTGCGCGACAGCCAAGATACGCCGCAACCGGCAAACGCAATTTGGAACCTGCCCTTTGCCGCCTTGCTTGCTGCGGTTGAGATTGTTGATCTGGCGCATATGAGCGGCGTGCGCGGCTGGGGCTTTTTCTGCGCCATTGGCGGGGTTTGGCTTGCCGCTTGGCGGACGGTTGATATTGTTATTTCCCGCACGCCAGCGCGTGGCCGACGCGCCTCTTTTATGCGGTTGCTCGTGCCGATGATTTTCGGCGTGACCTTGTTGGTGCTGTGGGAAACGCTAGCCATCTCGCTTGACGTGCCGAAGGTAATTTTGCCGACGCCCTTCGCCATTTTAATGCGCCTTGTCACATCTGTTCCGACCTTGGCGGCCGATTTTGTGCAAACAGCGCAAGGCGTTATTGCGGGCTACGCCATCGGATGCGGTGCAGGCGTGCTGGTAGCGATTGTGATTGATCGCGTGCCGTTTTTGCAACGGGGCCTTTTGCCCCTTGGCAATCTCGTCTCCGCGCTGCCGATTGTCGGTGTCGCGCCGATCATGGTGATGTGGTTCGGTTTTGACTGGCAGTCGAAAGCGGCCGTTGTCGTCATCATGACCTTCTTCCCGATGCTGGTGAACACGGTTGCAGGCCTTGCCGCTGCCGGTCATATGGAGCGGGACCTGATGAAGACCTATGCCGCAAACTATACCCAAACGCTGCTCGAGCTTCGTTTGCCGGCGGCCTTGCCTTTCATTTTCAATGGGCTGAAAATCAATTCAACACTCGCTTTTATCGGCGCGATTGTGGCTGAGTTTTTCGGCACCCCGATTGTCGGCATGGGGTTTAGAATTAACACCGAAGTCGGCCGCATGAATATTGATATGGTCTGGGCAACGATTGTTGTCGCGGGCGTTGCGGGATCGCTTTTTTACGGATTGCTCGCGCTGATTGAGCGGCGGGCCACATTCTGGCATGCTTCCTATCGTCAGGGAGTTATGTAGGGTCGGGCGAAAGCCTTTAGCAAAGGGGAGAGTAGAATGCGGAAGATTGTTCTCGGAATGATGGCCTTAGCGGGGCTTGGTGTTGCCTCCGCGCACGCCGCCGACAAGGTGACGCTACAGCTTAAATGGGTCACGCAAGCGCAGTTTGCGGGCTATTACGTGGCCAAGGATAAGGGCTTTTTTAAGGACGCTGGTCTCGACGTCACCATCAAGCCAGGCGGTCCGGATGTGGCGCCTCCGCAGGTTCTCGCCGGTGGCGGCGCTGACGTTGTGGTGGACTGGATGCCATCGGCTTTGGCGACCCGTGAAAAAGGCGTGCCTTTGGTCAATATCGCGCAGCCGTTCAAGCGTTCCGGCATGATGCTGACCTGCCGCGCCGAAACCGGCATCAAGACGCCAGCCGACCTTAAGGACCGTACGCTCGGCGTTTGGTTCTACGGCAATGAATATCCGTTCTTGAGCTGGATGTCGAAGCTCGGCATCAAGACGGATGGCTCGAAAGGCGGCGTGAAAGTGTTGAAGCAAGGCTTCAACGTTGACCCGCTCTTGCAGAAGCAGGCCGATTGCGTCTCCACCATGACGTACAACGAATATTGGCAGGTCATCGACGGTGGCATTCCAGCCGACAAGCTTGTCGTGTTCAAATATGAAGACCAAGGCGTCGCCACGATGGAAGACGGCCTCTATGTCATGGAAGACAAGCTGAAGGATCCGGCTTTCGTCGACAAAATGGCGAAGTTTGTTGCGGCCTCGATGAAGGGCTGGGCTTGGGCGCGCGAGCACTCGAAAGAAGCCGCCAAGATCGTGCTCGATAATGATGCCTCCGGTGCACAGACTGAAAAGCACCAGATCCGCATGATGGACGAGATCAACAAGCTCACCGAAGGTTCAAATGGCAAGCTCGACAAGGCTGATTACGAGCGGACGGTTAAGACCTTGATGGGTGGCGGTTCTGATCCGGTCATCACGAAGGTACCAGCAGGTGCCACGACGGATGTCGTAATCGATAAAGCGCTAGCGATGAAATAATCGTTTGAACGCTATTGCGTTGAGACTGAATTTCGGCGGGGAAAACCCCGCCGTTTTTTATGCCGCAATCAGCAATGCCCCGGCCCACATACCCAATCCGAACCAGGTATGGGCGACGAGATTCATCGCGCGGATTTTCCATGGGTTAGGGCGCTTGGACGCGGCCCATCCGGCTCCCATGCCGGGTTGTAATAAAAACCAACCCGCGCCAACCGTAACCCATGACAGCAACAGCGTTGGTAAAAGCGCAGGGTGGGCGATCCAGTCTTTGCCCTGCCAGAGCATCAAGGCGCCCGCATAGACGATGCCCGTGGCATAATGGGCGGCCCAACCGGCTTCTTCCTCGAACCAATAGCCTTTTTCGAGCGCGATATCTTTATGAAACACAAAGCCGCGCGGAACCCATAAAAACCAGCGGCCGACAAGGCCCCAACTGGGCTTAGGTTGCCCGAAGCCGTAATGAAGAACGAGCGCCCAGACATCCATGGCCGCGGTACCGCAGGCACCAACAAAGAGTGAGCGGAGAATTAAGTCATTGGTCATGCACTATCCTTTGAAAACAAGGCTCTGGGGCTTCATGAAGAGGGGAGGTTGAGACCATAGATTGCCAGATTGAGCACCGATGCAAAGCTGACCCATGCCGCGTAAGGCACAAGCGCAAGACCGGACAGACGGTCAATCCTGAAAAAGATCCATAAAGTCGCGTACACAGACAGATCAAGCGCAACGACAACCGGAAGCGCCAGTCCCGGTTCGTGCATGCCAAAAAACACAACCGGCCAAAGCCCGTTGAAAAAGAGTTGAACCGCGAAGATGCCCACCACCATGCGCCACTTGGCCGTGCCGCGCGTCTGATCGATCACCCGCCAACAGGACACTGTCATAATCAGATAGAGGAGCGTCCAGACGGGGCCAAACAGCCAATTGGGCGGATTAAAAAAGGGCTTGTTCAGCGCTTCATACCAAGCGGGAATGTTGGGGATGGTTGCAGCGCTGCCGATAAAAGCCGTTGCGAAAACGGCCAGTGAAATCAGTCCCAATTCGCCGAGCCGTTTGGCGAAACCGGCGCGCTTTGGCGGGGGTGTTTCTCTCTTTTGTTCGGTCATGCCTGTTCCGGATGATCTTTTTGCTATTTTGCGCTCTCAGTATTTTGTATCATAAACGCATCGTGATTCGACGATTGGGACATTCTTAACGCCCCCGTTTGTTCTGTTCGCGTACATTTTACTATGAAAGGCTACGGAATGCGTATTATCCCCGCTTTAGTTTTGATCTCGGCCGTTTCGCTTGCCGCCGCGACGCCTAGCTTTGCGTCCTCGACCCAAGCAACGACACTCTCGGTTGTTTCGTCATCGGCATCGATGAACGCTTCAAAGACGACCAAAGAATATGTGGTTGCCCAGACACAAGCCAAAAAGAAGAAAAAGCATAAGAAGAAAAAGGCTTGAGCCTTTTCTTAGCTTTCTCACACGTGTGATGACACCTAATCTGTCATCAAAAGTTTAAGGCCCGAAACTATTCGGGCCTTTTCTTTTGGGTTCAACTTGCCCCCGAAACGCGTCGACATCTTAAAAAATGCCGTCCTATAAGGCTGCGGCCGCGGAACAGGGGTCTGCGTCAATGATTTAAAAATCGGCTCTGAAAACGGACGATGTTCCATGACCGCAACAGGAAACGGCAAGGCCGAAACTGGCCTATAAAGCTTCAGCTCAGTGATGGGTCGCAACGGCTATTGTGAAGCACCTATCAATGTTAGCGTGTTCTTCAAGTTAAGTGCATCGCATACAATGTCCGTACCACGAGAGGCGTATCGATTATGTCCAATCCTTCCAACAATCCTGAAAAAGCCAAGTCCGGTTTCATTCAACGCTCGTTGTTTTTTAGGTTCCATCTGCCCCATGTTCATCTCAATTCTGTATTCGGAGATGACTGGTTTGCGCTGAAGGCGGAGGCCTTTGCCCGGTTTTTCGGAACGCCCGTTTTTCTGATCGGACAGACCATTATCGTCGCGCTCTGGATTGTCGCCAATATGGTCGGGTTCGCCCAATTTGACGTCTATCCGTTCATCTTGCTCAATCTGGCTTTTAGTTTACAGGCCGCCTATGCCGCGCCCCTGATTTTGCTGGCCCAGACCCGACAGGCTGATCGTGATAAAGCCCATGCCGAGGCCGATGCCCAACATCGCGAGGATATCGCAAGGGCCAGCGACGAGCGCCAAGCCTTGG
Source organism: Hyphomicrobiales bacterium (assembly GCA_947455025.1). Classification (GTDB taxonomy): domain Bacteria; phylum Pseudomonadota; class Alphaproteobacteria; order Rhizobiales; family Beijerinckiaceae; genus CAIUPE01. The sequence goes on along the minus strand of CANGLU010000047.1, from coordinate 2,474 downwards.
CCGCCCACCAAACAACGCTGCTGGTTGAAATGTTGCAGCAAAACACGCAGCTGACCGAGACGATCAAAGAATTGGCCGAACGGTTGGAAGCGCTTACCCTTGAAGTTCATAAAAAGGTACTCGACGGCCATGCGGCATAAAGCGCCTCGTGACGCCTTTACGCCGATAATATTCATACAATAGTGACGTTTTAGCTCGTAGAGTCGGATGATGGCTCCTCTGCACAGGGATGAATAATGTCCGATCCTAATAATCCAGCGCTTCTCTCTTCGATGTCGGAAGATCAAAAATTAAAGACCATCGACAATATCGAAGTTAAATTGTCGGTTGAGGCGGGCTCTGCGATGATCACCATTCGCGATCTGCTGAAGCTCAATGAGGGATCGGTGGTCGAGCTTGATCGGTTGGCGGGGGAGCATTTGGACGTCCGGATCAACGAAACCCTCGTCCTCAAAGGGGAGATCGTTACCATTGCCGAGACGCTGGGTATTCGCGTGACGGATGTCGTATCGTCGGACGAGCGGGCCCGAAATGGTCGCTGACCGGACCTACCCCGTCAAAAATCAGCTTTTTTAAGGATTTTTGTCCATTTCCAAAAAGCGGCACGGTAATTGCTGAAAGAGGATCAAAGAAAGATCTCAAGCATACGGAGCGCTAAAATGGACATTGTGCGGGTTGAAGTCTTCGACGATATCGAGGGTCATCAGACGCATCGCTTAACCGTCAGTGACATTGTGCTTTTGCTTGGCTATCAGGATCTCAAAGGCTCGGTGAAGACGGTCAACGGATTTCAAGTGATCGAGGGTGGCCGCTCGGGCGCTCCTTCGTCGAACTCCAATCAGAAGATGAGCGATCGAAGCCGACATCATTTGAAACTGCTCAGCTCAATCGGTTCTGCACCGCTGAGCGATGTGGCTTCCAGCGCGCTCGCTTCCTAAAGCCCGAGCCACACGCCCATCCGACCGCTTAAGCCTCATTCGAGGCGCGGTCGATCACTCGAGCAGTGGCATGATATAGGCCGCCAACTGACCTGTGCCGAGGGCTCTTTTCACGATCTTTTGACCGCTGATGAGAAGAAAAGTTGGCGTCAAATCCTGCAGATTTGCGGTTTTAGCGATCCATTTGAGATCCGGCGGATAATCTTGCTCATCCGAAATATTGGCAAAAGAGGCAACGGAAACCGTGCGATAGGTCGTATGGTGCTTTTTTGCGACCAATTTCACCTGATCCTCAAGGGAAGCTTCATAGACACGGCAATAACCGCAGTTTCTGGCGCTTATATAGATCAAAGACGTCTCGGCCGCATGGGCGAACGGCATAAAGAGCAACCCGATAAAGGCCGCAAGAACACCAGATTTTAATAGGCTGAGCATTGTTGATCCGTTTCCTGCCGAATAATTTATTCTACTCTATCATGATCTGCCTGAAATTAGACATGTTGATCGTTTATCCTCGTTTCAGAAACGGAGAAATACGATGCCAAAAAATAAAAAATCGGCCGAATTAAACGTTCTGACTTCGACAAAACCAAAATTAGCGCGCCCTTCAAAGCCGATGTCGAGCTATGTGAAGGCCGATGAGCTGAAATTGATCATCGAGCGCGCCAATAAGCTAGGCGATCTTGAATACGCCGCTCTCGCACAGGAGCGATTGCTTGAATTGCAGCCGGCTTTGTCCGCTACCGCACCAAAAAAGGCTGCTCGTCCCGCCAAAGCGGCACTCACAGCCTGATCGGTTATACTTAAGAGCCTATAGGACGATACCCGTCATTTAGGCTTTTTTGCGCGTAATCTTCTTGCGAACACTGCCAAGGCCCATCGACTTAGCGAGCGAGGAACGGGCTGCGGCATAGTTTGGCGCGACCATTGGATAATCATGGGGTAGGCCCCATTTCGCGCGATATTCATCCGGCGTCATATCATACGAGGTCCGCAGATGCCGCTTAAGCGACTTGAAATGCTTACCGTCTTCCAAGCAGACAATGTAATCGGCCTGAACGGACTTCTTGATCGATACGGCCGGAACGAGCGGTTGCTCTGGCTCGGCCGAAATGCCGGATTCCAGACCTAATAAAGCTTGATAAGTAGAATGGATTAAATGGCCTAATTCATCTGGCGCAACTGAATTATGCGAAACATAATTTGCAACAATATCGGTCGTGAGTTCAATTAAGGTTATTCTGTTGTTTTCATTATCCATTTAATAGTGGTCCTTGTTTAATAAACATGAGCAACGAACTAAGCTCTAAATATTAAATACTGTTATTTTTTAATGATAACAATAGAATTAAATAGTAAATTTCGATTAATTAGATCCCAACTCTTCAGGTTGCGTCCGTAAAGTGCTGTAAATTCTGAGGTGGGCAGCCACCACTTCGGCTCGGTAAAAGACGGTTCTGAGACGTTTTTCACCGAAGGAGCGAAGCGATGGCTGGATATGATGTTAACGTCGGCAAGGATCTCTTGCCAGGACTT
>CANGLU010000046.1 GCA_947455025.1 Hyphomicrobiales bacterium | reverse complement strand
GACGAAGTGTCCGAAATGGCACCGCATCTTCAAGCCAAATTCTTGCGCGTTTTGCAGGAAAAAGAAGTGACGCCTTTGGGCGGTTCAAAGGCTGTTCCGATCGATGTGCGTGTGATTGCAACCTCCAACCGCTATATGATGGAAGAGGTCAAAGCAGGCCGCTTCAGAGAAGATCTTTACTACCGCCTGAACGTGTTCCCATTGGCAACGCAGGCCTTGGCTGAACGCCCTGGTGATATTCTCCCGATCGCTATTCTTCTTCTGTCGAAACACACCGGCGGCTTTCCTAACATTCCGGAATTGTCGGAAGCAGCGATTGAGAAATTGGAAGCCTATGAATGGCCGGGCAATGTTCGCGAATTGGAAAACGTGCTTCAGCGCGCTCTCGTTCTCTCGGGCGGTGCGGTTATCGAGCCTGATCATCTGATGATTGAATTGCATGACAGCGGTGCCGAGCTCGTGAATTTCGAGCCCCGTCAGAAGCGCCATGCGGTTGCAGGCTAAAGCTGAACAGAGTTGGCCATGAAAGAGGAATTAAACACCATGATACCCTCAAGCAGTGTTGGTCTTTCAAGTGACATTCTAACCCGGGCAACCCCTAAGCTACGCCCGTTCGATAATGCCGGTCATTCGGATTTCGGCAGTCAATTGCGCAAGGCGGTTGATGAAGTTGCCAAGTCGCAAAATGATGCTGAATCATCGATGAAAGCCTTTGAATCAGGCGATGAAGTCGATGTGACTAAGGTGATGCTTGCCCGCGAAAAGGCCTCTATCGCCTTTGAAGCGACGCTCCAGATCCGCAATAAATTGCTGAGCGCTTACAAAGACATCACATCAATGCCGGTTTAATCCTGGCTTTGAATGACGCGTAATTGGGATAAAAACGATGACCGATGCTAATGCTGTAACAGTTAATCAAACGGTACCGATGGCCGCACGCCTTACCCAAGGCATGTCGTCCGTTCGTAGCTTCATGCGGCAACCCGCCGTCATGCGTGCGGCGCCGATGATTTTGGTCGCAGCCGTTATCGCGGTTGGCTTGATCGCCATCATCTTTTTGAAAGACCCTGCTTATGTGGTTCTCTTCCCGCAGCTGGAAGAAAGCGACAAAGCAACGATTATGCAAACCCTGACGGATAAGGGTATTAAGCCCCGCCTGGACACCACGACCGGTCAGATGACGGTGCCACGCGCCGATTTCTACAAGGCCAAAATGTTATTGGCCTCTGCCGGTCTGCCCAAGGCTTCGTCATCGGGTTATGATCTTCTCGGACAGATGCCATTAGGAACCAGCCGTTCGGTTGAATCAGCCAAGCTTCGCCAAGCGCAAGAAACAGAGCTTGCACGTTCCATTATGGAAATCCGCGACATTGAAAGCGCTCGGGTGCATTTGGCTGTGCCGGAGCGCTCAGCCTTTGTGCGCGAGCAAGTTCCACCATCGGCTTCGGTGGTTATTAAATTGTCGCCTGGTCGTGCACTTGGACCTGGACAGGTTCAATCGATCGTCCATTTGGTGAGCGCCAGCGTCTCTTATATGCCGGTTGAAAACGTGACCGTTGTCGACCAATACGGCAATCTTCTTTCGACCCCAAAGCAAGACACCGATATCGGGCTCACCTCGCAGCAGCTCGACCACAAGCAACGCGTTGAAAAGATGATGCGGGAGCGCGTGATGAATTTGCTCGTGCCAATTGTTGGCCCCGGCAATGTGAACAGTGAAATCAATGTCGATCTTGACTTCACGCGGGTTGAACAGACCAGTGAACTCTTTGATCCGCAGCAGCAGGCCATTCGTAGTCAGCAAGATTCGCTGCAGGAAAGTGCTGAAGGCCGTGCGCGTGGCGTACCGGGCGCAACGGCTAATCAGCCGCCACCCTCGCCCGTCGTCTCGACCCAGCAAGGAACGGATTCGTCGTCTTCCGATCTAGCCAAGAACCGCTCCAGCTCCTCGGTTAAGAATTTTGAAGTCAGCCGCGATGTTAAGTCGACAAAGACGGCGCTCGGTGACGTCAAGCACCTTTCGGTTGCCGTTGTGCTTCGCTCGGTGATGACGACGGATTCCGATGGAAAGTCGGTTGAAAAGCCATTATCCGATGATGAACGCGCTCATCTCACCGAACTCATTCAGCAAGCCGTCGGCTTTAGCGCTGAACGCGGCGATAAGGTCGCGCTGATCCAGAGCTCGTTCGCTCAAGAGCAGCCTGCTTTGGAACGTGGCTGGTATGATGCGCCATGGATTGAAGACGCCATTAAGGAATTGGCAGTCCTGATTATCCTCGGAATCATCGTTCTCGGCGCACTCCGTCCATTCCTCAGCCGCCTGATGACCATGTCTGACGTGATTGTCTCGGGTGCCGAGCCTACCATGGGCGACGGCGAGACCGTGGAAGTCCGTGAAGGTGAGACCCTTGACGACATCAAGGCCCGCCTCAAGCCTAAGAAGAGCGGCATCAATGTTGACCTTCTCGATACGGCCAACACCTATGATGACAAGATTGCCCTCATCCGGATGCTCGTTGGCGATGATTCAGGCCGCGTGACCGCCGTTCTCAAATCGTTAATCGCTAAAGAGATAAACTAAGACGGTAAGTGTCTTGTTGAGTTAAGTTAGAGAGTTATTAACCATGGCCGAAGCTGCTGAAGTATCAACAGTAAACGACGTTCAAGCCGCGTTTGAACTTTTGTCGGGTACACAAAAATGTGCCATCGTGATGCTTCTCCTGGGTGAAGAAGAGGCCTCGGAGATTTTAAAAAACCTCTCGCCACGGGAAGTTCAGCAGCTCGGAAGCGCCATGTATTCGGTGGCGGACGTCGATCAGCGGACCGTTAATATGGTGCTCGACGAGTTCTTGGGCATCATCAAGGCTCAGACCAGCATCGGCCTTGGCGCGGACACCTATATTCGCCGCGTTTTGACCAAGGCGCTCGGCGAAGACAAGGCCGGCAGTATCTTGACGCGCATTACGCCGTCCTCATCGACCAAGAACATCGAAATCTTGCAATGGATGGATGCGCGCTCGATTGCCGAAATGATCACAGGCGAACATCCGCAGATTATCGCGATTATCGTTTCGCATCTTGAATATGCCGTCGCCGCCGACGTTTTGGTGCTTCTGCCGGAAGAAATCCAGCACGAAGTGTTACAACGTATTGCGACGCTCGATTCGGTTCAGCCCGAAGCCATTGCCCAGCTCGAACGCGTCATGCAGCTGCAATTCCAGGCCAATACCTCGCTCCGCGCCTCGAAGATTGGCGGCGTGAAGGCAGCGGCGAAGATCATGAACTTTACCAAAACGGCCATCGAGCAACGCATCATGCGTTCGCTTGCCAAGGCGGACAAGAACCTCATGACCGCCATCCAAGACAATATGTTCACCTTCGATAACCTCATTGCGGTTGACGATAAGAGCATGGGTACGTTGCTGCGCTCGTGCGATCCGAACATGCTGGCAATTGCCTTGAAGGGTGCAGATGAGCGCCTGCGCGATAAAATGTTTGGTGCCATGTCGTCGCGCGCTGCTGCATCGTTGAAAGACGAAATCGAATCAAAGGGCCCGATGCGTATTACCGAAGTGCTTGAAGCGCAAAAGCAGATTATCGCAACGGCGCGTCAGCTTTCAGACGCGGGCACGATCATGCTAGCCGGACGAGGCGACGATTATGTCTAATTCAGCCTCTCGCCGCTTACGTCCAAAAGATGCGGCGATGTTTGCCAAAGTCGGCGGCGATTTCGTCGAAGAAGGACGTTATTCATCCGCCAATGACGGCGCCTTTGTGCCTTGGGGTAAAACCTCGTTCAAAGTCGTCGTTGAAGACGAAGTCATTGATGAAAACGCTTTACCGGAATTCACACCTGATGTTGAAGAGCCGGCCTTAGCGGAAGCAAGCGAGGAAGCGGCGCACGAGGCGGAGGCTGCAGCAATGGCTGCAGAAGCGCAACGTCTGGAGCAAGAGGCGCAAGCAGCGGGGCAATTTGTGCCCCCACCGCCCCTTCAAGAAGCACCAATTAACAGCGCCGACATTATTGCCGAAATTGAAACAGCACGCGAAGACGGCCGCGCCATTGGCTATCAGCAAGGCGTTGCGGCAGCGCGCCAGGAATTGGCGGATGTGCTTGCAGCCCTGCGACGTCTTGAAGACCATTTGATTCCGGCTACCGAAGAAGTGCTGGAAAAAAACACCGCGATTATGGCACGCCATGTCCGCCGCATTGCGCAGGACCTTGCCGGCAATGTCTTTGCTACCATTCCCGAACTGTTCATCGACCGGATCAAAAAATCCGCCGATATGTTCACGCGCGCCGGATCCGAATTTACCTTGGCGATTAATTCAAAAGACGCTCAGGCTTTGATGCCCGCTTTGCGTGGCGAGGATTTGTTTAAGTCGATTAAGATCATCGAAGACCAGGATCTGCCCAATGGTGGCTTCCGGCTTACGGGTCGCGATTTGGAAGTCGAAGACGTTCCAGAAATGTTGGGCGTTCCTGAGGAAGAACTATGATCGATATGGCGGCCAAGCTCGATAAAGAGCTTTCCATTCTTCGGGGTGGACGGACGGTAAATGCCGTTGGTCGGGTCAAGCGGTTTGACGGGCAAATTGTGCATGCGAGTGCTTTTCCTGCAGCCGTTGGCAATGAATGCCGGATTGAATGCGGCGACGGACAATGGGCCGAAGCCGAAGTGATCGGCTTCTTGGATGATTATACGGTTCTTGTGCTCACGGGCGGACAAGCAGCGCTTGTCGCCGGTGCGCGCGTTGAAACGATTAGGCGCATCGATGTGGTGCCCGTTGGCCCCGCTTTGCTCGGACGGGTATTGGACGGTGCAGGCAAGCCGCTTGATCTGCAACCTGAGCCTATTTTGCGTGAAATCTGGCCGCTGAAAGGCGAGCGCGTTAACCCGCTACGGCGCAGGCCGGTGCGCGAACCGATTGATACGGGCGTGCGGGCGATTAATGCGCTGCTCACCGTTGGCCGCGGCCAACGCATCGGCATCATCGCCGGCAGTGGCGTGGGCAAATCATCTTTATTGTCCGCGATGGCACGGTTTACCTCCGCCGATGTTGTGATCCTCGGACTGATTGGGGAACGTGGCCGAGAAGTAGCAGGCATGGTTGAAGAGCTTTCGGCTTCGCCAACCTTTGCCAACACGATTGTTGTTGCCGTTCCGGCCGATCAATCCCCTGTGTTGCGTATTCGCGGTGTGCACCGCGCCACCGCTTATGCCGAGTATTTTCGCGCGCAGGGAAAAAGCGTTTTGCTGATGATCGATTCGCTGACGCGTGTCGCCCATGCCCAGCGTGAGCTTGGCTTGGCCCTTGGCGAACAGCCGACGACCAAAGGGTATCCGCCTTCCGTTGTGTCGCTGATCGGACAATTGCTCGAACGGTCCGGCCTTGATGGCGATACCAGTGGTGCCGTTACGGCGATCTATACCGTTCTGGCGGATGGCGATGACACGACCAATGATCCGATTGTTGACTCGGCACGCGCTATTTTGGATGGCCACATCGTTCTCTCGCGCAAGCAGGCCGAACAGGGAATTTATCCCGCAATTGATTTGGCCTCCTCGATCAGCCGAACCATGTCGGATTGTGTTTCGCAATCGCATCTGTTGCGCGCGCGTAAATTCCGACGTTATCTGAGTCTGTTCGAACAAAACCGCGATCTGATGATGCTGGGCGGTTATCAGCCCGGACAAGATCCGGAACTTGATCAAGCGTTCGAAATCAATCCGGCGCTCGTTAATTTTATCAGCCAGTCGACCAATGAGCGAAGCGGGCTGGTTGAAAGCGAAGCCCGCCTGCAGGCCATCATCCCGTGAAAACGGCACGCATCACCCGATTGGCTGCGCTTAAACGGCAAGTCGAATTGCAAAAATGGTTAAGCGAAGCGAGCCGCTTGAACACGGAAATCAAGCGCCTGAACGAGCGCATTGATCAGGTCGACGCGCTTAAGAAACTCTACAATCAGCAATTACGGGTTCCGTCGCTCACATCGAAAGAGCTGATCGGTATTCGAATTATCGATAACCACCTCAATGATCGTCGCGATATTGACCACAACCGCCGCGAATTGCTGGAAGTGGAACGCCAACGCATGGCCGTGATGTTGGCGCAGAAGAAAAACCAAGTCGATACGCTCCAATCGGAAGCCAAGCAGCTTAAAAAGGCCGAGGCGAATGAGCGTTTTGAGCGTTTACAGGCGCTTGTGCCGTTAAAGCGGAATTCCTAACTGGCATAAATATTGCTGAGTTATCCGTCTGGTATGTCTGTATTTTGACGTTTAAAGCGCGAAAAGGATGCTTCTTTGGTTGAGACGACAGCTGTTCAAGCGGTAGCGGTTCAACGCAGCCCTGGCGATTCCCTCGCCATGGACAGGAGTTCTTCGTCCTCCTCAATGGGCCTTGTTTTCGACCTGATCTCGCTCGCAGCCAAGCCCGGTGCAGCCCCTGCGGATGTTTCCGCCCAGCCCGATGCGCCTCAAGCTGCTGCCAATGGCAACGCGGTTACCTTGCCTTCTTCAGATCCTTCGATCCCTTCGCCATCGGGTGCCACGATGCTCCCTGCCATCGGCGATGGGCCGATTTCGGTTGATGCGCTGGTGGCCATGGACAAAACCGCCCGCCAAGGCCTAACCGCCAAGCCCTTTATTGAAAAACCAGCCGTCGAATGGATGATTTCCGTCCTGTCAGCGGCAGGATTGGTCAAAGCTTCAACCGATGGGGCGAAAAGCACGACGCCATCGTCTACTCCGGTTTCGACCCCACAATCGGCTCAGCCGACCGTGGAACCTGCATTGGCCGAGGTTCCGCCAAGCCAGATCAGCGATACAACTGTGGCGCTTGCCGCTCCGTCTGACGCGGCTATCGAGAGCCCGATTGCGCTTTTAAAGACGCCGGTCGACCCTGTGCCGACCCCGATCAGCCTTCCTGAAGCGCTTCCTCTTTCTAACGAAGCGGTTACGCCTGCACCTTCAGCCGTGGCCCCTCAATCAGCCGGAGAGCCTCTTTCCCCGGCGAGTGCCGAGCCCCTAATGGCGATGGCTAATGAGATGCTTAAGGTGCCATCTGACGGCACCAAAGCCGTGACAGAGGGTGTCCAGACGGCAATTCCATTGGTCACCGAAGCGGCTCTTCCCGCCCTGCCAAGCCAGACGATGCTTCCTGCAGCCATGGCAGAAACAAGCCCATTGCCGATGGCTCCTGCCCCTGCCTTGGTGAGCCCCACCCCTTCGGCGCCGGTGCAAATCCCTTCCCCCGCGCCTGTGGCTCCAGCGACCGCACAGAGCCTACCAACCGCGCCGAGCCTGAACGGGTTGCCCGGCGCGCCTGATCTATCACTGACACGGCCCGCTGAGCCTGATTCGGATGGAAAGAGCGGCCTTGCTAACGCTCTCGCCGCGCAGCCGCTCATGGAAAGCTCGACGCCAGAGACACCTGTTGTTGTTCCTGTTGTGGCAGCAGATGCGCCTTTCCAAGCCGTTGAGGGCGTCCTTGCCGCGCCGGCTTCCGCTGTCGCTTCACCGCTGATCGGGCCGAAGGACGATGCCTTGGCACCACAGGCCGATGCCGTGCCGCCAGCGCCGTTCCTGACGGCGAAGAAGGTCGACCATAGTCCAAAGGCCAAAGTGGCAGAAAAGGCCACCCTCTCGACCGATGCCGCTTCTCCCGCTGACAATCCTGTTTTACCGCTTGCCCCTATGGCTCAAGCGGCTAAGGCCACGCCCGCCGCTGCCGCAGATGATAGCGCTGAAAGAAGCGAACAGGAGGGTTTTCGCCCGCTAGGCCGCCGTTCAAAGAGTGCTGACCTTCGCGCCGTTCCTGCATCGCCGGAAGATCGCGCTGCGCCAGCAACCACACCATCTCCCGTGACGCCTGCTCGACCGCGTTTTGACGGCCTGATGGCTGAAAAGGCGCAACCGAGCCTTGCTCAGGGGAACGAGCCCAATCAGCCGATCACCGTGCCGGAAAAGCCCGATGATTCGGCCGAGCGCCCTGCCCCGACAGCCTTGGCACCGCATCTGATGGCGGGTGGTGACGCGCATCGGCTTGATCAGACCATGCCGCAAAAGCCAGTCATCGATAGCGGCGATCATGCGGAAGGGCGCCTATCGTCTTCATCCGCCTTATTGGGCGATCAGACCGGATCGGGCGCTGATTTCCAAAATTCTTCATCGAATCAGCAAAATTCCGCGCAAAATTTTGAACAGCCGAACGGTTCCGCCACGGCGTCCCACGCCCTTCCGGACCATGTGACGGTTGAAGCGGTATCGATCGGATCGTCGCATACCCCCCATGATGACGCGCCTTCAAACGCGACGCTGAATGCCACGACGGCCGATCAAACGGCCCCGCTTTCGGTGTTTACCGACGCAGAACCGGCCAAACTGAGCGGATCGGAGTTTTTGTCGCGCCCTGCTCCCTCGTCATCGACCGGCGGCCCATCGGCCACCAGCACCGCGCCCGCAGCCCCCTCGCCGATCCGGGTTGATAACCCAATCTTCATAGCTCAACGCGATAAGGCTTTGCAGCAGCAAATCATTTCGGCGCTGCGGTCAGGACATGATGAGATCAGACTTTCGCTTTACCCCCCGCAGCTTGGCCAGGTAACGATCAATATGGCGCTCGCCGGGCAAAAAGTTAAAGTTGGCGTTAAAACGGCCAATCGCGAAGCGACAAACCTGCTGGTTGGCGAACGCCAATCGCTGGCTCAGGCGCTCGGTCACGAAGGTTTCACGCTTGAAGGGTTCGATGTAACCGATGACGCCCCCAAAGAGCGCTCGCCGGAACATGAACTGAGTGAAAACCCAATTCCCACTTCCCAAATGGCTGCCGAAAGCAGCTTCTCCCTCGATATAACCATCTAAAGCAGGATTAACGTCATGGCCGCAGCTGCCCCCAAAGCCGCCCCGAAGGAAACTGAAGAAGGCGGAGAAAAGAAAAAAAGCCCCGTCATCAAGATCGTCATCTTTGCGGTGGCCGGTATTGCTTTGATCGGCACCGGTTTCGGCAGCGCGCTGCTTTATATGAAGCTCGCCGGCCCCAAGGATGAAAATCCTTTGGCGATCGTCATTGAAAAGAAAAGCGATGTGCCCGATGCGCATGAACCCGCTGCCGCCGAAGCAGAACCAGCAGGCGTCCCTCACAAGGTGAAGGTTGGCGAAGCCCCAGCAGGCGGCGAAAAGAAGGGTGAAGGCGAAAAGAAGAAGGAAGGCGAGAAAAAGCCTGAAGGCGAGAAAAAGGCCGAGGGTGAAAAGAAGGGCGAAGGCGAGAAGAAGGGCGAAGCTAAGGCCATTCCTCAGGAAGAAAAATTCGTCACGTCTTACTATGAATTCCCGACCCCGTTCACGACCAATCTCCGGAATTCGCGCAAATTCATCCAGGCTGGCTTGGGCGTCGGCACGCAATATGACGCGACCGTTATTGAAAACTTAAAAAAGCATGAACTCGCCATCCGTTCGGAGATTCTGCTGATTTTGAGCAACGAGACCGAAGCCGACCTTGCCGGAATTGAGAACCGGAAGAAGGTTCAGGACCAATTAAAAGACGGAATTAACAAAGTTTTGATTGAACGTGAGCATTTTGGTGGAATCGAAAACGTTTTCTTTACCACTATGGTTATGCAGTAGACCGTAGCAGTTGTGAGTAAGTAACCAAACCAATGTCCAGTTCGCGTAAATTAAGTGACGAGGAAGTCGCCGCCCTGCTTGAGGGCGTTCAAGACGGCATTATCAATGTCGACAGCGGCGTTGTTCCGGAAAAAGAATATAAAAAATATATTCTGGGAGCCGACGATATCAGTCTGCTCGGCGACTTATACACGCTTCGACTGATCAATGAGCGGTTTGGCCGGCAAATTCGAAATGTGCTTTTGCCGATGCTGCGTTTCGCACCCCGCGTGGCCACCATGGCGCCGCGGGTCATTCGATTCGACGAGCATTTGGCAAGCTTTGATCCCTTCCTAAGCATGACGACGCTGCGCGTGGATGCGCTTAAAGGATCCATTCTGGTTACTATTCCGGCGCGCCTGATCAGTATTCTGGTCAACAGCTTTTTCGGTGGCCGCGGGGATAGCAATGTAACCCGGCAAACCGAATTTACGCCGACCGAAGACCGGATCATTCAAATCGTGATCGAGGGCGCTACCGGCACCCTGAACGAGGCTTGGAAAGAAGTTTATCCGGCCCAGTTCGAATTTATGACGAGTGAAATGAACCCCGCCTTCCTGTCCTTTCTTGAAGGTACCGAACAGGTGGTTGTGTGTTCGTTTGCTATTCAATTGCCGTTTGCCAAACAGGCCGTGATCGAAATCGTCTATCCGCTGCAAATGCTCAAACAGATCGCGCCGCTCTTGCGCAGCAAAGTGCAGCGGGTTGGTGACAACCGCGACGAGAATTGGGCGCGCCGCCTGAGAGAAGCGGTGATGGATGTCACGCTTGAAATCGCACCACGCGTTGCTGAACCGACCGTCGATATGACGCAATTGCTGCGGTTGAAACCCGGTACCATTGTTTCAATCGATGCTTTTGCCGATATCCCTATCTATATCGACGGACAAGCCATTTACACCGCCAAAATGGGCGAAAAAGACGGCAAAATGGCCGTGTCTATTCTCTAATTTCATCAAGGGCCGAGCAATCAAATGTCTACAGAAAGCGCAATCGAGCAAGGCGAAATTCCACAAGCGTCCGCGCAAAATTTACGCCTGCTCGAGAACATCGAAGTAAAGCTCACCGTGGAAGTGGGCGGTACGCGCATCACCATCCGTGATCTTTTGAAGCTGAACGAAGGCTCGGTTATCGAGCTTGATCGGCTTGCGGGCGAACATCTCGATATTTTGGTCAATGGCACGCTTTTGGCCAAGGGTGAAATTGTACTGATCGGCGAAAGCTTAGGTATCCGATTTACCGAAATTATTTCGCCCGAGCAGCGCTTGCGGAGTATTTAGTGTCTAACCTCACCTCGCTCCTTTCAGCTTTTATTGTACTCGGCGGCCTTGTGGCCGCCGCCGTTTTCCTGCGCTCCTATCGTGACCGTTTGAACCGTCATTTCGGTCAAGGCCCGATCCAGCTCAAAGGTTCAGTGCATTTAGGCGACGGATCGCGGCTTGTCCTTGTTGAGATCGATGGAACACGCTTGGCCTGTGGCGTTGGCCGCAATGGCGTTGGCGCGATTGAGATCATCCCCCAAAGAAGCACGGAGATGGTCGGACCATGAGAAAATTTTATATCCTAGCGTGTGGCTTTTTTGTTTCGATGGCCCTCGCGGTTTTTGTGTCCGAGCCTTCGCTGGCCGCTGACGGATCGCTGTTTGATTTGCCGATTTTGAAGTTGGAAAATTTACCTGCTGGCGGACAATCGCTTTCTTTGTCTCTCCAGACGCTGATCTTAATGTCGGCCCTTACCATTTTGCCTTCGATGCTTTTGGTAACGACGAGTTTTACCCGCATCATCATTACGCTCTCGATTTTGCGGCAAGCCATGGGAACCCAGCAGACGCCGCCTAATCAGGTGCTTGTGGGTTTGGCTTTGTTTATGACGCTTTTCGTGATGACGCCGACGATTCGGGAAGTGAACGACGCGGCCTTTGCGCCCTATTCGGCGGGTCAAATCTCGATTGAACAGGCGGGTATTCGCACCGGTGGCATTATGAAGCAATTCATGATGCGGCAGACGCGACAGGCCGACATTTTAATGGTGGCCGAACTGCGCGGCGATAAGGGCTATGAAAGTGCCGCCGACGTTCCCTTTCTCGTGGCTGTTCCAGCCTTCCTGATCAGTGAATTGCGCACGGCCTTCACCATCGGATTTTTGCTGTATTTGCCGTTTCTTGTGATCGATATCGTTGTTGCCAGTATTTTGATGTCTCTCGGCATGATGATGCTATCACCGATGATGATATCGCTACCGATGAAGCTTCTGATGTTTGTCATTGTTGATGGCTGGTCCCTCACGCTCTCCTCGCTTGTCGAGAGCTTTACGCGGGGAGGATGATCCATGCCCTATGAACAATTTATCGCGATCGGACGTGAAACGCTTTACAGCACCGTTTTAACGGTGTTGCCGGTATTGATCGCAGCCCTTATTGCCGGATTGCTGATTGGTATTTTGCAGGCCGCGACCTCGATTAACGAGGCGACGCTCGCTTTCGTCCCCAAATTGCTGATTGTCGGAATCGTATTGGCGCTATCGGCTCCCTTTATGATTTCGACGCTAACCAGCTATTTCCAAACGATCTTTATCGAAGTCGCCAAGGTGAACCGATGATTGTTTTGGACACTCCGAATCTGATCGATCAAATGGTCATATTTATGCTGGTGTCCATCCGCATCAGCGCGATGTTGATCACGGCGCCGATGTTTTCGACATCGTCGGTGACGGTTCCAATACGTGTTGTGATCGCGTTATCGATTGCTGTCTTGATGATGGGCTCCGTTCAGATTCCTAAAATCGATATTTTATCGCCCCAAGGTGTGATGGCTATCGCGAATGAAGCCATTATCGGCACCGCCATTGGCCTGATGTTTCAATTGGCCTTTGCCGCGATCTCCTTGATGGGGGAGCAAATCTCCACCGCATCCGGGCTAGGCTTTGCCTCGATGCTCGACCCCTATACCGGATCATCATCCCCCGTGATCACCCAGTTCATGACGGTGATGATGTTGCTAACCTTTATGACCCTCGAAGGGCCCCATATTTTGTTGCAGCAATTGGCCGCCAGCTTTCAGCCCATGCCGCTTGGCAGCAGTGTTTTTAGGCCTGAGGCGCTGCTAAATCTCATCAAATCGGCTGGTGTTATTTTTTCGGCGGCGCTGCTGATCAGCCTGCCTGTCATTCTAGCGCTCTTTCTCTTGACGCTGACCATCGGCATGTTGACGCGTGTCGCGCCGCAATTGAATCTTTTTTCTGTCGGGTTTCCGATTACCATTATCGGGTCGATCCTTTTGATCCTGATTGCCATTCCAAGCCTATCGAACAGCATGGCCAGTTTGCTGGTTGAAATTGCCAAGCAAACCCGCGTTGTTCTTCTATCGGGAGCGGGAGGGCAATAATGGCCGAAGATGGCGGACAAGAAAGGACAGAAGACCCTACAGGCAAACGGCTCGAGCAAGCGCTTGAGGAAGGCAATGTTCTTACCTCGAAAGATTTATTGCTTGCCGTCGTCATGCTGGGCGGCGCTCTTCAACTCAGCATTGGTGGTCAATATTATTTCACCACTTTATTAGGCTCTTTCCGATCCGGCATTGATATCAGCGATGTCTTGCAACGCGATGTTCCATTGTTAAGCGTGGTCGGAACGCGGCTCTATGACATGCTGATTCCGTTGAGCCTCTTTTCAATACCGCTGGTTATATTGTTGTTTATCGCCCAAATTGCCTTTGGCGGTTTTCATTTTATGATTCAAAACATTGCCTTCAAAGCAAGCCGGATGTCACCGATCAGCGGGCTTTCGAAAATTTTCGGCACCGGCGCTTTGATTGAACTCGCAAAATCAATCGCCAAAATCGGCATTGTCGGCGCCTTCGGCGTTTACTATCTCAACAGCCGTATCACCGAAATTATGGCGATTGGCGGACTGCCTTTCGAAGCCGCGATGAGCCAGGCCGGCTCGATTGTTATATCGACCCTGCTTGTGCTGGTCTTTGGTGCCGTGCTGATTGCGGCGATTGATGTTCTGATCCAATGGAACAAACATAAAGCGAGCCTCATGATGACCAAGCAAGAGGTCAGAGATGAAGCCAAAGAATCGGACGGTAATCCCGAGATCAAACAAAAGATCCGCCGGATGCAGCGCGAGGCGGCCGATCGCGGCTCGATCGCCAATATCTCGCAAGCTCAAGTTATCATTACCAACCCGACGCATTTTGCGATTGGCTTGCGCTATGATTTCGAAAAGGGATCGGCGCCGAAAGTGGTTGTCAAGGGAACGGATCAAGTTGCCAAAACCATCCGCGAATTGGCAGCCGAGAAAAAATTGCCTGTGCTGGAATATCCGCTTCTCGCCCGTGCGCTTTATTTCACATCCGAGGTTGGCAGCGAGATTCATGCCGAGCTTTATCGTGCCGTGGCTACCGTTCTTAGCTTCGTATTCCATGCGGGTGCGGAAGGCGAAATGCCTGAAATCGAAGTGCCGGAAGAATTACGCTTTGACGGCAATGGTCGTTCCTTAGAGAAAAACAATGTCTAATCCTGCGCTACATCAACAAACCGTTTTCAAAACGCCTGTGACGTCCTGCCAAGGATGCCGGCACTTCGCCATTACCCATAAAGCCGCGCGGCCTTATGGCTGCAAAGCCTTTGGGCTTATGTCACGCCAACATCCGGCGAGAGATATTATGAACAATTCCGGTGAACCTTGCCGGATGCGTTCCATGTCAAGTTTCGCGCCCTTCGCCCTTCAAGGAGATTTCTCATGAGCGCCCCAAAAAAGCCCGCAGCTGCTCCTGCTCCCGCACCGAGCGAACCCGAAGTTCATCATGAGGCGGAAGAACATCACGAGGCCGAAGCGCCGAAAGCGGATGCCTCGCTGAGCAGTTTAAAGCCCGCAAAGGTTCAGCCTTCGATTGATGAATCCATTCAGCTTGCTTTAGCATCTGCCGGTACAGCGGCCGATGCCTCCAAAGAAATTCAACGGCTCAAAAAACAGGTGAACGAACTTGTTGCGGGTAATTCGCGCTCGAACAAAGTGCTGCTCGGCACCGGTGTTATCTTTCTGTTTATGGCATCGATAGCGCTTGGCGTTTCGGTTGCGTTTTATTTCAAAGCGATGAACCGGTTTGACTCGATTACCAATGTAAACCGCGATGCGTTGATGGCGTTTGCCGAGGAAGTTAACGCCTTTACCGAAGCCGCAACGCGCGTCGAGCAGGCCGCCAATGCAACGGAAAAGCGGTTGGCCGCACTCTCCGAACAGCAAGAAGAAATCAAGGTAGCGTTGCAAGGCGACCTGACCAACCAAAAGGCGATCGAAGCGCGGTTGGTGGAGAATGGCGAGATTATCAATCAAATGCCACCGGCTACCCGCAAGATTGTGGATGATTTGCTAGCCTCCAACAAATTGATTGTTGGACAGGTGGCGGACGCCATGCGCGAGCAAATTAAAGCGATGGAAGCGAATAATCCGAAAATGGATATCGCCAAGCAAATCGAAGACATTGCCAAAAACCAACAAGCCGCTGTCGCGCGGGCAGCGACAATTGAGGCACAACAAAAATCCAAAGCAAGAAAGCCCGTACCAACGACTGACTCGATGATCAAATACCCATAAGACGAAGGATGGGCAGGGAGATCATCAATGACGGTTAAGACGGAAGTTTTCTCAGGCATGGCGGCCCGGGTGAAAGATGTTCAAAAGGGAATGCCGGCCGAGCGAATGGGCCTTATCCCCGGCGATATCATCTTGAAACTCGGCAAACATGAGCCGATTGAAGCCGTCGAAATGCCAAGCGTTTTAGACGATATATCTGGCTCGCATGAATGGATTATTATCCAACGCGACACGGTTATCTTTCGTGTTTCGCCGGCTGGCGGTGCGTTGGGCGCTATTCTAGAAGCCTATCCGATTCCCGAGGAAATTACCCTTGAGACGGATGGGCCGTGGATGCAATATCATGCGTGCATCCGCCCCAATGATGCGATGCTGTTAATCCCCGACCGCATATCGCCGATCTGGTGGGCTGTTCCTGTGATTGCTTACGGCTACTTTCGTCTGTGGCAAATGATGGCGGCCACCTTGTTTTTATACGGCATCGGCTATGTGACAAGCAATCTGGCCTTTGGCGTTGTCTATGCTTCGAGCGTGATGATCTTGATTACGGGCGGCCCCTATCTCTTACGGGATACGGCGGTTAAAGACGGGTTTCATCCCCGTGGACGAATTGCGATCGGCAGGCCAGGA
The DNA here is from genome assembly GCA_947455025.1 of Hyphomicrobiales bacterium. Classification (GTDB taxonomy): domain Bacteria; phylum Pseudomonadota; class Alphaproteobacteria; order Rhizobiales; family Beijerinckiaceae; genus CAIUPE01. Next base: position 5,567 of record CANGLU010000046.1, on the reverse strand, counting down.
GATGTGGCTACGCTCGAAATGGTGACAGGCGCCATGCTGCGGCTCAACGCAAAGCCAAAATAGCAGAAAATTTAAGAGAGATTATCGGCGGCCGCCATGCAGCGAGATAATTGATTCGACCGCATGAACCGGCAATCCGGTTTTGGCGACGATCAAATCGCTTGAAACACCCTCGCGGGCCAAACGGATGGCCGCATCAACCGACTCCGGATTCTCGCGCGTTGTTTGACCTGCACCCCGGAACACGATTTCCAGCGATTTGATCTCGGCCTGAACCTTCCGGATGGTCTCGGTGAAGGAACCCTCTAACGCAATACTGGACCGAACGACCGACGAATCGATGGTTGCTAACCGGTCCGAAAGCTCATCGAGCTTGGATTGGGTGGACGCCTGGTGAAGCGCATTCTTGCGATAGACGTAATAAATTGCAGCCACTGCCGGCAAGCCGGAAAAGACCAAGGAAATGGCACATACGATAAAGAAGTCTGCTACGTTCATTGACAATAACTAACACGGCCCGGTTTGTTTTTCAGCTTGCGCCGAACACTCACACTATCCTTAGCAGTCATTCGATCAGCAAGCAATTTTTCGAGACGGATCGTTGTCTCCAACACTTTCTCAGCACGAAAGCGCTCGTCGTCGGAACCCGGCACGCAAGCCGTGATGCCAGCGAGAACCGCGTGAAGATCGAACGTCAGGGTTTCAATCATCGAGCGGTCTTTCTCTAAAATGGAGGACTCCATAGCCGCCAAAATATCGGCTGTTCGACCGATCGTATCGAGAAGGACAATTTCAGACATTAGAAATTAAGTCTCCAAATGCTTTATTTAACGCACCAAAACCAAGCCGGCACGGGCCACACGACCGGTTATCACAATCCCGCTTTTGATATTTCGAACGGCTAAAATATCGCCTTCATATCCGTCCTCTTCCGCGCGACCCGGCGTTTCAATTGAAAAGCCATCGCCTTCCGCCGAAAGCGTAATGGTTTCACCCTTCATGATCGTCGGCGCACGAGCGACATTTCGCGTGGTCAAAGCAATGCCGGGGGAAACGGCGGACGTGATTCGTAAGCCGATCGCTTCTTCGAGGCTTTTAAGCGTTGCGCCACCCGGCGGAACATCGCTCACGCGTTCTTCAACCATGGAAGCGTTTAAAATCGTGCCACTTGGCAAGGATACTCTGGGTACAACAATGTGCCATTGCTGAACCGGACCATTCGTCATGGCTTTGGTGGCCTGAGTCGGAACGAGAGGAATGTTTCCGTCAACATCTACACGAATATTAAACGTCCACGCCTGCGGCCCGTTACAGTGCACAATCAGGCTCGTGCTATAGGCGCTGCGAGGTGCGATATCGGGCGCTGTACCGCAAGCAGGAACTTGCATTCGATCATCCAAAGGACCGATCGCAACTTTCGCATCAATCGGCTTTCCCGCAGCTGCCATATAGGTGCGGACCGCACCGCGGATATCTTCCGGACCCCAAAACCCTTCAGCTGCAAAGCTTGAATGATTTGCAACCGAAAGAAAGAGGCCCAAGACGCTCAGAAGGATGTGGCGTTTCATTGTATCGGCCTTCATTGCAAGAGAACCGCTACGGAACTTGGATGGACAGCAGGGCTAGCCTTCATCAATCGGGCGACCGATTGCGATGCACCAGCGGATTCAACGCGAATGATTTGCCATGAATTACGATCCTGGGACGGCAATTCAACCAGGAAGAAGTCTCCGGGTTTCACACCGTTAGAGCTGCCGGCTGACAATGTCGCGCGATTCCCGCTCACCGCCGTCACCACCGCTCTTAAGGATTGGCAACCAACATGCTCGGCAATACGCTCGGCAATAGATTGCCACAGACCCGTGAGATCGTTCGGGTGTTCTTGGGGCAGGTTAATTTCGGTGCCCCAAATATGCTTATCGAGCGCCATCGTTGCATGTTCGGTTATGGTCTCTTTCACCGCGCCCGAGACATTATCGATGAGCTGGAAATCCGCCGTTACATCAATGACGGCCTCACCAACCAACGCATTATCAACGCGTGTGCGTTCAAGCATGAGCGAACCGGAAAGCGTGTAGGCACCGGGGCTTTTGCTATGTCCGGCGAGCGCTTCCAGATATTTGGTGTTTTGTGCGACGGCTGATGATGTGTAAGCCACGGGATTAAAGCGGCGATCATCGATCACATGCAGCGTGTCCTGGTCTTTGAGTTCAGAAATCAAACCCTCGATGCCTTCCCGCGCTTGACGTTCAACCGCGCCGCCAAGGCCGGGTGCCACGCGAATGGCGATGCCGCCAATCGCAATATCGGCCTTTTTAACCGAACCGCATTCGCTGTCATCGCTTTCGGCAAGTGCATCAATGGTAACGACGTAATGGTCGCCCTCACGATGTTCCTCGACAACGTCATAACCCTTCAACAGGCCCGACACCGCAATGCCACTCTCCTCATGGATCGTGCCGGCATTTGACAGAAAAGACGAACCGCGAACAACCATGCGAACCTGTCCGGCGGCATCATAAAGGGCTTCGGCTAAAGCGGATTTACGGGCGCCTGCGATATCCTTGCCAGCAATAGCGGCTCGACCCACGGCATGAATGAGACGCGTTCCAGCATCTGCCGAAGCCGACATTCCGAGGATCAAAGCGAGGGTTGAAAGGAAGAGGCGTGAGCGCATGATAAAGCTTACTTAGGAGCGGGCGCGCGATTGGCCGCCATGGTTGCGGCATCGGAGGCGTCGATTTCCAAAATGGTTTCGTAGATATCGGTTTTGATCGGACCGATGCTCACGGTGCGGGCGCTGCGGACAAGTCCAGCAACCGTGCCGCGAAGCGTATCGGCCTGCATGACCGTTTCAGACAGAGAGGAATAGGAGTTGATATCGATGCCGTAAATTTTTTCGGCCAATTCCCGCATAGCAGCGAGCCGCGACGCGCGAATGGCCATCAATTGCTTTTGAACGCGGGTCTTGCCCGGCTGGATCGAGATGGCTGCATAGCCGACGCCGCGTATGGCGCCTGACGACATTGCGGAGACGTTGGGGTTTTCCATGGCCGGAGCGCACGCCGAGAGCAAAGACCCGACAAGGGAAAAGGAGGCGAACAAGGCAAAATCACGAATTTTCAAAGTACAGGCCCTTTCCAAGACACATCGCATCGTGGCCATCGATGCTCGCTACATATCGGCTCGACCCTGTTTAGCAATTTTGGTGCCAGCTGATTTTGCAAGGGTTACTAAGGACTTTGGCACATCCCTTGCTTCTCAGATTGCGCGGCCGACGTCTCCTCACGAAATTGAGGCGAATTTGGCCCTTCCGCCGAGAAATCGACGGAATTCTGACATAAGGGATCCATTGAAGTGACTGAAGCGCTGTCGATAAACCAACAGAATAACGTAGGCCGCCTGACCAAGGCGCTTATGTTGCCGTTGGCATTGGTCGCCTTCATTGTCATGATGGTCATTCCAATCCCGCCCTTTATGCTCGATCTGTTTTTCACGGCCAATATCGTTATTTCGCTTTCGATCCTGATGGTCAGCGTGAATATGTATCGGCCACTCGACTTCTCGTCGTTTCCGACCATTCTCCTCTTTGCAACCATCCTCCGCCTGACCCTTAACGTGGCCTCTGCCCGTGTGGTGTTGGTGCATGGGCACGAAGGAACGATGGCTGCCGGCCAAATCATTGAAGCCTTTGGTGAATTTGTGATCGGCGGCAATTTTGTGGTCGGTATCCTCGTCTTCATTATTTTGATGGTCATCAACCTCGTCGTGATCGTGAAAGGTACCGGCCGCGTCTCTGAAGTGAGCGCCCGCTTTACCCTTGACGCTATGCCCGGCAAGCAGATGGCGATTGACGCCGATTTGAATGCCGGTCTTTTGACACCCGACCAAGCCCGCAAAAGACGCGCTGAAGTGGGCAGAGAGTCCGATTTCTACGGTTCAATGGACGGTGCGACGAAATTCGTGAAGGGTGACGCGATTGCTGGCGTCATCATTCTCGGCGTTAATATTCTCGGCGGTTTGGTGATCGGCATGGTGCAGCATGGCCTGCCAGCCAGCCAAGCGGCCGCCACCTATATTACATTGACGATTGGTGACGGCCTTGTGGCGCAGATCCCGTCGCTTCTTTTGTCGATTGCAACCGCTATTATCGTGACGCGTGAAGCGGGCGGTGCCGACCTGACCGAAACCTTGATGAAGCAGATCGGCCTGAAGCGCGCTTGGTGGCCCGTCACAGGTATTCTGGCCCTGATCGGTATCATGCCGGGCATGCCGAATGTACTCTTCTTGGGGGCAGCGGCGATTGCCGGAGCGATCGCTTATTATGGTAATTTGGGGAACAGCAAAGCGTCTGAAGAAGCCGCTGCTGCACCAGCCGCCGCAGCCCTTCCCGGTGCTGAAGAAGCCGAAAGCGATACCGATAGTGAGCAAGTCTCGATCAAGGACGTCACCAATACGACGCCTCTCTTGGTGCAAGTGGGTTATGGTCTCATTCCGTTGATTGAAGACCAAGCCCGTGGCGCTCTGATTTCGCGGATCACCGGCCTTAGAAAACAAGTATCGCGCGATCTCGGCTTTGTTATTCCGCAGGTTCGCATCCGTGACGACCTCACCCTGATGCCTTCGGCCTATCGTATCACGATTGCCGGCGTTATCGTTGCCGAAGACCAAGTGATCAATGGCAAATTGCTGGCGATCCAAGGCAGCAACACAAATCTCGTGCTTCCCGGTCAAGCGGTTAAAGACCCGACCTTCGGTCTTGATGCGGTCTGGATTGACCCAGCCGATAAACCGCGCGCCATCGCCGCCCAATATACGGTGGTGGATGCTGGTACCGTTATTGCCACACATCTGCATCAGCTGCTTATTCAGCGCGCGGCCGATCTGCTTGGTCAAGACGATGTTCAAGAAATCATCGACCATTTTGCAAAATCGTCGCCGCATCTGGTGCAAGGCGTTGTGCCTAAAATGGTTTCGCTCTCGCAACTGACGCAGGTCTTGAAGGCGCTGATCGCCGAGCAGATTCCGATATCGGATATGAAGCGTATTCTTGAGGCCGTATCAGGCTCAAAGGGCCGTGAAATTGACGATCTCGTTGAAGCAGCGCGTATCGCTCTCGGACCGATTTTGATCCAGCGTATTTCTTCACCGAAAGAAGAATTGCCAATCGTAACCATCGATGCCGGTCTGGAACAATTGATGATCCAGAATGCACGCCAGAACGGACAAAGTGGCAATGCGATTGAGCCGGGTCTTGCGCAAAAGCTGATGCAGGCCTTTGAAGAGCAAAGCAATCTACTCGCCAAAAACGGCAAGACACTGGTTGTGATTACGACGCCAATTTTACGGCGTGAATTAGCAAGTCTAGTGCGCCAAGTAGCGCCCGACGGTCTTGTCCTATCGTTTAAAGAACTTCCTGAAAACAAACGCGTAACTGTTGTTGCCGTAATCGGCGGCGCATAAGGAGAACTAAGCCATGATGCAACGTACAAAAATCGTCGCTGAAGATAGCCGTGAGGCCATGGCCCGCGTGATGAAGCAATGCGGCGAAGACGCTGTCATTCTTT
>CANGLU010000045.1 GCA_947455025.1 Hyphomicrobiales bacterium | reverse complement strand
TACCTGCCGAGCAATCTCAGCAAATGATAAACTTGCGGCCAACCCACGGCTGATGGCTTCTCGATCCTCAAAGCTGAGGCGACTATACTGCTTCTGTGTCATGCGGAGCCCATATTAGCCCCGTTGCGCTAGATTCCTGAAACCGCCAAAGATAATTTAATTAGATACAAGAGTAACATATAGTGGCCACCGGCTGCGGCAATTTCGAGAACCCGCCGCGCCGATTCCTGTCCTTTGATTTCGGCCAGATCGGGTAAGGGTGCGCCGTCACCGCGTATGGCCGCTTCCGGCCTGCTTAAAATCTGCGTGCCTTTAAAATGATTGGCCAGCTGGATGAGGGAGCGGGGCGCGATAATTTCGATATCCCGCGATGCCCACGCGGCTTCCGAGCCCGATCCATACGGGCAGATAAGCCCGTGACCCCGTTGATTAGCGGCGATAGCCGTCGGTAACACGCCCGCCACCGGAGAAATGGACCCGTCCAAGCCTAATTCGCCTAGAACCGTAAATCCTTCAAGGGCATCGGCTGGAATGGCCCCAATGGCCGCCATAAGGGCCAGAGCAATCGGCAAATCGAAATGGCTGCCTTCTTTCGGCATATCGGCTGGTGCAAGATTGACCGTTATGCGTTTGGCAGGCAGCGCAAGGCCAGAAGCCACAAGAGCCGATCGAACGCGCTCGCGTGATTCCGCTACGGCTTTGTCGGGTAAGCCCACAATATTGAATAAAACTTTGCCCGGAGCGATCTGCGCCTGCACATCCACGGGCTTTGCTTCAATGCCCTCAAAAGCGACGGTTGAAACGCGGGCTACCATCGTTTGGCAGCCCGCGCCGTCACAATCCCATTGATTAAGGCAGGCATTTTCTTTGTCATGACGATGATGACAATAGCGGTGGACCTGGCTTAAGGCCCCTGTCACATGTGACAGGCTAATCGACGGCCACGGACTTCAAGCGATAAAGGGCGTCTAGGGCCTCACGCGGCGTTAATTCGTCTGGCTGAAGCGCAGCAAGTGCGTCACGAACCCGGTCCGGTTGATTGGGTAGTTTGGAATTGTGCTGCGGCGGCTGAATTAAGGCCGAAAACAGCGGCAAATCGTCAATCATCTTGGCGACAGGCGCTTGTCGGTCCGATGCTTCGAGCTCTGCCAAGACGGTCGTGGCACGCTCAATAACCGAACGGGGCAGCCCAGCCAGACGCGCAACCTGAATGCCATAGGATCGGTCGGCGGTACCGGGAACTACTTCGTGCAAAAAGATCACGTCGCCATGATGATCTGTAACGCGCATCGTCGCATTAACGAGGCGATTAAGGCGTTTGGTCAGCGCCGTTAATTCATGAAAATGGGTCGCAAACAAAGCACGGCAGCGGTTACTCTCATGGAGGTGTTCAACCGTCGCCCATGCGATCGATAATCCGTCAAAAGTCGCCGTACCACGGCCGATTTCATCCAGAATGACGAGGGAATGCTCGCTCGCTTGGTTAAGGATGGCGGCCGTTTCAATCATTTCAACCATAAAAGTTGAACGTCCACGTGCTAAATCATCGGCAGCACCAACCCGCGAAAAGAGCCGATCAACAATACCAATGGTTGCGCGTTTCGCTGGCACATAGGCACCGGCTTGAGCGAGCACGGCAATGAGCGCGTTTTGCCGAAGATAGGTCGATTTACCCGCCATGTTGGGGCCGGTGATGATTTGAATACGCCCCGAATTCGCGCCGTCTGGTGGCGATAACGTGGCATGATTGGCGACGAACGCTTCACCTTGTCGTTTTAACGCGGCTTCAACGACTGGATGGCGGCCATTTTCAATCTCAAAATCGAGACCCGATGTCATGGTTGGCCGAACATAGGATTGATCATCGGCCAGCTCGGCGAAGGCCGCTGAAACATCAATAAGGGCCAAAGCATCGGCAGCCTGTTTGATCGTTTCCATCTGCGCAATGACCCGCTGCGCAAGATCAGCAAAGATTTCGAGTTCAAGCGCCAGCGCTTTGTCAGCAGCCGATGCGATACGGCTATCGAGATCGGCCAATTCAACGGTTGAAAACCGCATGGCGCCTTGCATGGTTTGCCGATGGATAAACAGTGCTGAATGGGGGGGCTGGAGAAACTGTTCCCCGGCGGCTTGGGGGACCTCAAGAAAATACCCCAGAAAATTATTATGTTTTATTCTTAAGGTCCGAGCGCCTGTTTGTTCGATGTAATTTGCCTGCAAGGAGGCAATAATGCGACGGCTTTCGTCCCTTAAGCCTCGCACCTCGTCAAGCGTGGTCGAAAAGCCCGCGCGAATAAAGCCGCCATCGCGCTTGTTAAGCGGCAGGTCATCGGACAAAGCCGATTGAAAATAATGCGAAATATCAGGGTTAAGCGCCTCAAGGGCGTGAGAAGCCGTCCGAATTTCAGAAGGCGTCTCGTCATTCGCCTTGATCCGCGCGGCAACCCAATGGGTGAGGTTGAAAGCGTCCCGTAAGGCTGCAAGATCCCTCGGCCCGCCTCGATCCATGGCCAAACGCGATAATGCCCGGGCCATATCGGGCGCCGCTTTCAATGCCCCCCGAATTTCGCCCCGTAAGGCTCTACGGTCTAAGAAAAAGCCAACGGACTCTTGCCGGGCAATGATGGCGTCCAAATCCGTCAGCGGGCCCGCAATACGCTCCGCCAGCAAACGGGCTCCGGGCGGCGTTACGGTGTAATCAATCGTAGCAAGTAGACTGCCCCGCCTTTCACCTGATAAGGTCCGCGTCAATTCGAGATTAGCCCGCGTTGCCGCGTCGATTTGCATCGCGCCGTTACTGGATTCTCGGACGGGTGGTGCCAAAGGCGGCCGAACGCCCAATTGGGTGCGCTCGATATAGGCCGTAATCGCTGCGGCTGACGCCAGTTCTGCCTTTGTAAAGGCTCCAAAGCCAGCCAAAGAAGCGACGCTAAAAAAATCCCGCAAACGTCGCTCGGCGGAAGTCGCGTCAAACCCATCCCGCGCCATTGGCGTAACAATGCCCGGCATATCTCGGTAGAGGGCTTTTAAAGGACCCGATTCATCGATTAACGCGTCAGGGAGCAGAATTTCACGCGGCTCAAGACGAGCAATTTCAGCGAGAAGCGAGGCTTCGTCGGCCTCGGTCACGCGAAAACGACCGGTTGATATGTCAGCCGAAGCGATTCCATACCGCCAAGCCCCGTCCTCTTGGCGGGTGCGTGCAATCGCAACGAGCAAATTGGCCCGCGCCGGATCCAAGAGCCGATCTTCTGTAATGGTCCCGGGGGTTACGAGGCGCGTCACATCGCGGCGGACAACCGATTTGGGACCTCTTTTTTTGGCTTCAGCCGGATCCTCCATCTGCTCGCAAACGGCAACGCGGTGCCCTCCTGCAATCAGGCGCTGCAAATATTCGTCGGCGCGCTCCACTGGCACGCCACACATGGGAATATCAGCGCCCTGATATTTGCCGCGTTTGGTGAGCACGATGCCAAGCGTTCGCGATGCAAGTTCTGCATCCTCAAAAAACAGCTCGTAAAAATCGCCCATTCGATAAAACAGGAGCGAATCCGGATTCGCGCCTTTGATCTCGATATATTGCGCCATCATGGGCGTTGGGCGGTCGTCTGATGTGGGGTCTGTGGTGCGGCTCATAAAACCACGCTAGCAAAGGCACACCACGAACTCACGCCTTAAAGCGGACTTATCCGAAGATATTCGATGCGTTGTGAACTCAAGATACCAACGGCAATGAATTTTCACTTGCACTTTACAAGTTATCCAGCTAGCTTGCAAATAACAAGTTATAAAACGTGTCTTTGGAGATGGTTCGATGGAAAAAGTATTGGTCACAGGCGTTACCGGATATATCGGGCAACATTGCGCTGCCGAACTATTGCGGCACGGTTACGAGGTTATTGGCACCATCCGCTCGCGCATTAAGGCTCAATCCACCAAAGAGGGGATTGCAAAGGTTGCACCCGTTGAACATTTGAGCTTCGCGGAAGTCAATTTGCTTTCGGATGATGGTTGGGACGAGGTGATGAAAGGCTGCACCTATGTGCTCCACGTCGCATCCCCCTTTGTATTGGTCGAACCGAAAGATGAAAACGAGATGATCGCCCCTGCCGTCCAAGGCACTCAGCGGGTCATCGCGGCTGCGCAGAAAGCGGGGGTTAAGCGGCTTGTTTTGACCTCATCGACATTTTCCATCATCGCCGGAAAAGAAACAGGCCATTATGGCCCAGCCGATTGGTCGGATACCGACGCCAATATTGGTGCCTATGCCAAGAGCAAAACGCTAGCCGAGCGTGCCGCTTGGAAGGCGGTTGAGAACGGCGCCATGGAAATGAGCGTTATTAATCCCGGAGCAGTTTTCGGGCCATCTCTAGGGGCCAAAATTGATGGCCAAAGCGTTTCCTTAATGACCAAAATGATAGCGGGCAAAATCCCGATGATCCCCGATATGGCAATGGGCATGGTGGACGTACGCGATGTTGCCAAGCTTCATGTCGCGGCAATGACCGCCGTGGGCGCAGCCGGAAACCGCTTTATCGCGTGTACGTCTGAGCCGGTTGAAATGGCTACATTGGCCAAAATCTTGCGAGACGCGGGCTATAAGAAGGTCCCGACAATGAAAGCGCCGACGTTTGTTTTGAAATTGATGGGCCTTGTCGATCGCGAAGCGCTTGGAATGCTCCCTTTTATTGGAAAAAAGGCTGTGCTCGATACCAGCTCAACGATCAAAATACTGAACTGGCAACCTTTGCCTATGGCCAACGCCTTCAAAGAAATGGCAGCAACCCTCTTGCGTTGAATGGGAAATAAGTGTGTTCGTAGCTGAAAGTTTTAGTAAAGATATTATGTATGGCGTATCGTGAAAAAAATCTGGACTGGCGTTCACCATGTCCGGTCAGCTCAGCGTTGGATGTGCTCGGCGATAAGTGGTCGTTGTTGATCATTCGCGATTTAATTATTCATGGCACGCGTACTTATTCCGAATTTCTCGAATCGCCTGAGCATATTTCAACAAATATTCTAGCATCGAGGCTTGATCTGCTCACCTGTCTAAAGCTGATTGAAAGAACAAACCCGGATGCCGCTAGCCGCAACAATGCTTACCATTTAACCGAAAGTGGCGCAGCGCTGCGCCCCACTTTGGAGGCTTTGGGAAAATGGGCTAGCTCACATCTATCGGATTTTCACGCCGGTATGCTGAAGATGTAATGACGAGGATGCGGCGCCTATTGAATGCGCTATAACGCCATCACAGCCCAATAATCCGATATTTTTTACTTCTGCAATGGAAGGATTGTTGAGCTTCTGACGCGCTGGCCCTAAGGTTGGAGCAAGATAGTCTTCAGGTGGGGGTAAATAGGAATGGCTGACGGCAAGTCGACAAAGCGGACGCGTCCTACGATTTCCGACAAGGAGGCGCTCGATTTCCATTCGATGGGCCGCCCTGGCAAGATCGAGATTGTTGCGACCAAGCCAATGGCGACGCAGCGCGATTTGTCGCTGGCTTACTCACCTGGCGTGGCCGTTCCGGTTAAGGCCATCGCCGAAAATCCGGCTTTGGCTTTTGATTATACCGCCAAGGGTAATCTGGTGGCCGTTATTTCAAACGGTACGGCCATTTTGGGTTTAGGCAATCTCGGCGCGCTTGCGTCCAAACCCGTCATGGAAGGCAAAGCCGTGCTGTTCAAGCGCTTCGCCGATGTCGATTCGATTGATTTGGAAGTCGATACCGAAGACCCCGAGCAATTCATCAATGCAGTGCGGTATCTCGGCCCGTCTTTCGGTGGCATCAATTTGGAAGATATCAAGGCACCGGAATGCTTCATTATTGAAGAAAAACTGCGCGAATTGATGGATATTCCGGTTTTTCACGATGATCAGCACGGCACAGCGATTATTGCGGCAGCCGGCATCATGAACGCGATGAAGCTCACAGGCCGTGCGCTCAAAACCACCAAGCTTGTTTGCAATGGCGCAGGAGCCGCCGGTATTGCCTGCTTGGAACTTATCAAAGCCATGGGTTTTGCGGCTGAAAACGTGATTTTGTGTGACACCAAGGGCGTCGTCTATCGCGGCCGTACCGAGGGCATGAACCAGTGGAAATCGTCCCACGCCGTTGAAACGAAAGACCGCACGCTGGAAGACGCAATGCGCGGTGCAGACGTGTTTTTTGGCCTCTCTGCCAAAGGGGCGCTATCGGCTGAGATGGTTCGATCCATGGCACCGAACCCCATTATTTTTGCCATGGCCAATCCGGATCCTGAAATCACGCCGGAAGAGGCCCATGCCGTGCGCGACGATGTGATCATCGCCACAGGCCGTTCCGACTATCCCAATCAGGTCAATAACGTCTTGGGCTTCCCCTATATTTTCCGTGGGGCGCTCGATGTGCGGGCTTCCACCATCAATATGGAAATGAAAATAGCTGCCGCCTATGCGTTGGCTGAACTCGCTCAAGAAGACGTCCCCGATGATGTCGCCGCCGCCTATCAGGGCGCACGTCCGCGCTTTGGGCGGGACTATATTATTCCGGTGCCTTTTGACCCGCGGCTGATCCACGTTATTCCCCCTGCAGTAGCGAAAGCGGCCATGGAAACCGGTGTCGCCCGCAAGCCAATTGCGGATATGGACGCCTATAAGGCGCAACTCTCCGCCCGGCGAGATCCGGTCGCAGGCGCTTTGCAGCGTATTTTCGAGCGCGTGCGGCGTTACCCGAAGCGTGTTGTGTTTGCCGAGGGCGAGGAAGAGCAAGTCATCCGCGCGGCAGTTTCCTTTGTCTCGCAAGGGCTTGGCACCGCGATTTTGGTGGGCCGCGAAGAACGGGTACGTGAACGCGCAATGGCTGCCGGTATCGAGATGGATGGCCGCGAGGGTATTGAGATCCACAATGCCCGGCTTTCAAAGCGCAACCCCGCTTATGCGCAATATCTCTATGAAAGGTTGCAGCGCAAAGGCTATTTGCTGCGCGATTGCCAAAGGCTGATCAATCAGGACCGCAACTATTTCGGTGCCGCCATGGTGGCTTTGGGCGATGCCGACGCCATGGTGACGGGTGCCACGCGCAATTATTCCGTCGCATTGAACGATGTGTTGAACGTGATTGACACCAAGCCCGGCCATAAGCTGATGGGTGCCTCTCTCGTGCTCGCCCGCGGGCATACGGTGGTGGTGGCAGATACCGCGATTACCGAAATGCCGACTGCCGAGCAGATCGCCGATATTGCGGTTGAAGCGGCAGGCGTTTCGCGTCGTCTGGGCTATGAACCACGCGTGGCGATGCTGGCCTATTCCACCTTCGGCCATCCGCAGGGCGAACGCTCGGCCAAGGTGATTGAAGCGGTCAAATTGCTCGACAAGCGCCGCGTCGATTTCGAATATGACGGCGAAATGGCCGCCGATGTGGCGCTCAACAAGGATATCATGGCGCAATATCCGTTTTGCCGATTGACCGACACGGCCAATGTGCTGGTGATGCCTGCCTTCCACTCGGCCTCCATCGCCACCAAAATGCTGCAGACGATCGGCGGATCGACGGTCATTGGTCCGTTGCTGGTCGGACTGGATCGGGCGGTTCAAATTATACCGCTCGGGGCGAAGGATTCGGACATTGTGAACATGGCGGTGTTGGCCGCATTTAATGTGGGTGGGTGAGAAACGCCCCGGCGCATAGCGCTGGGGAAAACGATCCTGTGAATCGCTCTGAGCAACGAACGCCTAAAGCCCTAACGAAAGGCCGGCTGTTTCAACTTACGCGGTTGAAATCCACTTCACCCCCGCTCCACCGGCGTCATCCACCCCATCGGCGCGCCCGTTGGGTCTTGCACAATCGCGATGCGGCCTACGTCGGGGACGTCAAACGGTGCGCGGAGAACAACGCCGCCTGCTGTGATAAGCGCTTCGAGCCTTTTATCGACATCATCGACCGCCAGATAAGCAAACCAATGCGGTGGCGCGCCGGGTGGGGCGAACATCGAGAGTGGCACAATGCCCGCTTGCGGGACGCCATCGTTGAACGCGATCCAATAATTGGGGTCGCCGTTTGGCATGGTGGCAAAGGTCCAGCCGATGGTTTGGCCAAAAAAGGTCTTCGCTTTTTCCACATCGCCGGTGTTCAATTCGCTCCAGAAAAAACTGCCATGCTTTGCCATTGCCAACTCCCGTTTGGATGATACGGGCTCAGCTTCCCGCAAAAGCCCGACACATAAAACTAACCAAGGGTTGTAAGGGCGGAAGGTTCCTCACCCTCGCCGTTCAGCAAAAAACCCGCGCAGCAGTTCGGCTGCTTCGGTTTCCCTGATCCCGCCATACACTTCAGGCGCGTGGTGGCAGGTGGGTTGCGAGAAAAAGCGCGGGCCGTGATCCACTGCTCCGCCTTTTTCATCGGCAGCGCCATAGTAAAGCCGCCGAATGCGGGCCAGCGAGATCGCACCGGCGCACATGGCGCAGGGCTCTAGGGTGACGTGGAGATCGCAGCCGATCAGTCGTTCCGAGCCGATTTTATGGGCGGCTTCGCGCAAAGCGAGGATTTCGGCGTGGGCGGTCGGGTCACGGTTGATCAGGGTTCGGTTGCTTGCAACGCTTAAAATCTCGCCATTGCGGGTCACAACGGCACCAACAGGAACTTCGCCGCTGGCGGCGGCCTCTTTTGCGGCCGCAAAGGCCAGTTCCATGGGCGTCATTATATTTCGTTCCATCTTCTTGTGATGCGAAGCTCGCAACCGTTGAAATACTCTGCTATCAGCGGCGCATGAATGACAAAAGCAAAAATCGTGGTGGCGGCAAAGGTCGGCCACCAAGCGGTGGTGCCGGTCGCGGTCGCGGCCCCGGCACACGTGGTGACTCATCCACCCCTCGCGGGTTCCACAAATCGCGTACGCCCGCGCCACGCGGTCCATCGGGTGATGAGGAAGGCAAAAAAGCATTCCGCCCCCGTCGCCCAGCAGAATCGCGTGGCGCGACTGAAAATTCGGGCGAAAAGCGCCCTTTTAAGCCGAGAAGCGAGAAAAGCTTTGGTGATCGCCCTACTGGCGACCGTCCGTTTTCGCCGCGGCCACCGCGGGATAATTCCGGAGAGGGCAAGCGCCCCTTTAAGCCAAGAGGGGATCGGCCGGCAGGAGATAGACCTTACTCAACCCGCCCTGCACGGGAAGGCTCAAGCGATGAAAAGCGATCATTCCGTCCGCGTGATGACCGGTCTGGCGGCGACCGGCCTCGCGGCGAACGTCCATATGGTGAGCGATCAGGCAAACCAACAGGCTTTCGAGGCAAAACGCGCAGCTTTAGCGCGCCGAAGGTCAATCCAGGCGAGCGTATAGCCAAAGTTATGGCGCGTGTTGGTCTATGCTCGCGCCGCGATGCCGAAGAATGGATCTTGGCCGGCCGGGTGATGGTCAATGACGAGATCCTTAAAAGCCCAGCGCTTGATGTATTGCCGACGGATAAAGTCTTGGTTGACGGAACACCGTTGCCCATGCGGGAACGCACCCGGCTTTTCCTTTACCACAAAGAGCGTGGTCTGGTGACAACCGCGCGGGACCCCGAAGGCCGACCAACCGTTTTTTCGCGGTTACCTAAAAACCTTCCCCGCGTGATCACCATCGGGCGTCTCGACATTAATACCGAAGGTCTTTTGCTTCTAACCAATGATGGCGGATTAGCGCGAATTATCGAATTGCCAGAAACGGGCTGGCTACGTCGCTATCGCGTACGTTGCTATGGCGAGATTTCGCAACCGGTGCTCGATAGTTTGCGCGGGGGCATTACGGTCGAAGGCATGAATTATGGTACGATCGAGGCCACGCTGGATCGCGAAAAAGGTGACAATGTCTGGCTGACGCTTGGGTTGCGCGAAGGCAAAAACCGCGAAGTTAAGCGCGTTTTGGAACATCTTGGCCTACAAGTTAATCGGTTGATCCGTGTTTCCTTTGGGCCATTTCAGCTCGGCGAGCTCGACGAAGGCGCCGTTGAAGAAGTCAAAACAGGCTTTTTGCGGGATCAGCTTGGGCCAGCTTTGATTGCTGAATCTGGCGTTGACTTCGATGCGCCGATCTTCAACCACGAGCCTGAGCCCGAACCTGTTTTTGAGCCCGTGCGCGAGCGCTATCAGCGGACGGAACGAACCGGATCGCCTGAGCGATCGGATCGCCCTGAGCGTGCTAGGTCGGATGATCGCGATCAGCGCCGCGACCGGCCCGACCGGATGCGGGGCGCAGGCCCACGTCCATCGGCACCCAAACCCGCGCGGGGTCGGGGAGAGGGTCCACCTGAGGCAGAGGCTGACGGACCGGTGCGGCCAAAATGGCGGCATCCGACCGAGCCGTTACGGAGCATTTGGCGAGCCGATGATGCCGAGCAAAAGGCTTCAACACGTTCGACGCCCAAATCACCGCGTCGTGGGGCTGACCCAAAGGAAATACGGAGCGAAAATGCCGAACGCGAGCATCGCCGTTCCGGTAGCATCAAGACGCGCAGCGGTAAATCGGTTTTGGTCGAAAAATTAGCTCCTTCTCGGCGTGACGAAACTGTGCGCGAAACCGCTCCCGCGCGCAGCGAAAAAGGTGCCTTTAAGCCACGCCGGCCGCGCGACGAGTCGGCATCACGCGAGAGTGACGCACGTCCTGATCGCGGAAACCGAAAGTTTGGCGATAAGCCGTCCGGCGGGCGCTCTTTCGCTGGCAAATCATCGGCTGACCGGCCAGCGACAGGCCGGAATGATGGGCGTAAGCCCTTTGGTGGTGGTAAAGCTTCAGGTGGAGCCGGTCGTGGCCCGCGTCCACCTCGGACGCGGTGATTGGCGAGGCAGCTGACGATGCGGATCATCGCCGGACGATTTAAGGGCAGAACGCTGCAGGCCCCTTCAGGTTTGGAGACGAGGCCCACTTCGGATCGGTTACGCGAAGCACTGTTCAATGTGCTCGCTCACGGTTATGGCGATCCTATCACAGATGCCCGCGTGCTTGACCTTTTTGCAGGCACGGGAGCGCTCGGCCTTGAAGCCCTCTCCCGAGGGGCAGCCTTTGTACAATTTGTTGAAGAGGCGGCTGCCGCGCGCGGCTTAATCAAAGCCAATGTTGAAACGTTAGGTGTAGCAGGCATCACGAAAGTTTATCGGCGGGATGCGACCTATATGGGTCCCGTCGCACCTGCGGAGCCATTCTCGCTTGTGTTTTGTGATCCGCCCTATGGCAAAGGCCTTGCTGCCTTGGCCCTTGCTTCTGCCCTGAAAGGTGGCTGGCTAACGTCGGATGCGCTTGTGATTGTCGAGGAACGAGCCGATCAAAACGATATTTTACCCACCGGATTTGAGACGATTGAAGAGCGTCTTTATGGAGAGACTAAGCTCGTCTTTGCGCGCCTTTCCCGTCCGTCTGACTCTATCGATGGTCCGAATTAAGATATTATCCTGCGAGCCATCGATTACGATGCGAACGATAGCTATCGCTTAAGGGGGCTGACGATGACCACTGAAATTAAGTACCGGACGGGTGGATGTTTGTGCGGTGCTGTAAAATTCAGCGTTAAAGGACAAATGCGTGAGGTTATTGCCTGTCACTGCGGGCAATGCCGGAAAACTACTGGAAATTTCTTCACCGCGACGAATGCGTCGACCGACGAAGTAACGATTAGCGAAGAGCGTGGTTTGGCATGGTATAAATCGTCCGATGTAGCCGAGCGCGGCTTCTGCAAATTATGTGGCAGCAATCTATTCTGGCGCGCTTTTGGAAGCGATACGATTTCTATCACGGCGGGTTCGCTCGATGGTGAAACGGGTCTTCATATTAAAGAACATATCTATGTCGCGGATAAGCCGGATTGGTACGAAATTACCGACGATAAGCCACAATTTAAAGTCTGGCGTTAAAATAGACGCGTAAATACGTCAATTTATTGGTTTGGGTGTAAGTTCTGATGGCGATTCTCCTCGGTATTGATACAGGCGGTACCTATACGGATGCCGTCCTCTTTGACGACAAAGCCGGCTTGGTCGTTGCAAAAGCAAAATCCCTTACCACCAGACATGACCTTGCGATTGGCATTTCCGGCGCGGTCGATCGGGTTATTGAGCTCTCCAAGACGGAGCCATCCTCCATTGAGCTCGTTTCCCTCTCTACAACGCTAGCAACAAATGCTCTCGTAGAAGGCCAACAGCGCCGCATTGGCCTTGTCATGATTGGCTTTGGCGAAGCGGACGCAAAACGCGCAGGACTTGAGATAGCGCTTGGCAATGATCCGATGATCCATATTGGGGGCGGCCATACGGTGACGGGTGATGCAGCTAAACCGATAGACTTGGTTACACTTGAAGATTGGCTTGCAAAGGACGGAGGCACCGTAACGGGTTATGCAATTGCCGGATATTTCTCGACGCGCAATCCAGAGCACGAAATTGCAGCTCGTGACTTGATCCGCACGCGCACACATTTACCGGTAACCTGCAGCCACGAATTGACCAATCAGCTGGACGGTCCCCGTCGTGCGTTAACTTGCCTGTTAAATGCCCGGCTCATTCCATTAATTGATGGGTTGATCGAAGCTTCTGGAAGATTTCTAGCGACCCGTGGAATAAATGCCCCTGTCATGGTCGTACGGGGTGACGGAGCACTTATTGCAGCCGATATTGCGCGCGAACGGCCCATTGAAACGATTCTTTCGGGACCCGCCGCAACGCTTGTTGGTGCTGCTTTTTTAACGGGCTCGAACGACGCGATTGTATCCGACATAGGCGGCACGACAACAGATATTGCGGTGATGAAAAACGGTACTCCGCGGCTTGATCCGCTGGGAGCGCGGGTTGGCGGATTTCAAACGATGGTGCAGGCCGTGGCTATGCGCACCATCGGGCTGGGCGGTGATAGCGAAGTACGCCTTGTTGAGGAGGGTTTATCGATAAAACTTGAGCTTGGGCCGCGGCGAGCGATGCCGATAAGCCTATTGGCGATGGATCATCGTGATACGGTTCACCAAGCACTTGATCGCCAATTAAGGGCCGAAATCCCAAGACCGACCGATGCGCGTTTCGTCGTTCCGATGCCGGTTACCAGCGCTGCACGAGCGGGACTATCGCCGGCTGAATCCGCACTGCTTGCTAAAATTGGTGATGAACCCCATGCGGTCGACAAAGTTGCTGAAACGCGCACAGAGCTTGGCGCGCTTACTCGATTGGTTACGAATGGTCTCATCATGATCTCGGCACTCACACCGTCAGATGCCGCTCATGTTCTCGAAATTCATGAAATTTGGGACCGAGAAGCTGCACAAATGGCTGCTGAGCTCGTGGCACGCCGCCGGGGAGGAAAAGGCGAAATTTTGTTCGAGACAAAAGAGGATGTGGCACATGCCATTATCAAAAAACTCGTTCGCCGCTCTGCGGAAGCACTCATTGATGTTGCTCTCGATGAAGATGGATTTAAATTAGATCGTCCAAGCTTACATCCATTAATCATTGCATCGCTTGATAAGAAGCACGGCGTTTCGTCAGTCCGCTTTGATTTTAATCTACCGATTATAGGTGTAGGTGCGTCGGCTCCGACCTATTATCCGATGATTGGAGAATTACTCGATAGCGAAACCATAATGCCCGAACATGCTGACGTCGCCAATGCTCTTGGCGCTGTTGTGGGGCATGTTAAAATTACCGGTGAAAGCATTATCTTATCCCCGGGCTCTGGCCGTTTCCGAATCCATGGACCTGCTACTAGCCATGACTTTCATGACCTAGAATCGGCAGCCCGAACCGCTATTGATGGATTAAGGAACGATATTGCCCTTCGAGCGGAAGCCGCGGGTGCCGATAATGCTGAGATTGTTATTGATCGGAAAGATGTATCAGCCTTTGCAGATGGCCAGGACATCTTTGTAGAAAGCCGAATAACAGCGGTGGCGACGGGTCGACCGCGATTGGTCAAGGCCTGATCCTATACCTCGAAAGGCGAAGTGGAATAGGTCACCTGTTTTATGCCATTATAAGCCTAGTTTGAGGGATAAAACCAATGGCACTTGAGTTTAACGATCCGGTGGCAACCGATGAATCCGTATGGAGAAAGCGTGCGGAGGCAATTTTAAAAGGTGCCGAATTTGATGCGGTTTTAACGTCAAAAACTGCGGATGGTCTTCGGATTGAGCCACTATACGGCAAGGCCAAAGGCAATACTCCCCTTTTCGGACGTTCAGCTGGCGCGCCCTGGACGATCATTGGTCGTATAGATGACCAAGATTCAACACGGGCAAACACGCAAGCTCTCATAGATTTAGAAAATGGTGCGACAGGCCTTATCTTGGTATTTGAAGACGCCGTCGGATCTTACGGCTTTGGATTATCAGCAAATAAGAAGACGCTCGCAGAAGTATTAAAGGGTATCTATCTAGACGCGGGTATTAACATAACGCTTGATTGCGGACCGCGTGGCCGTGATGCTGCCCATGCCTTTTCTGGGGCATGCGAGACACTGGGATTTCCGGCTAATGCCGTTAACGTCAGATTTGGGCTGAATCCAATTGGCCTAGGTGCGCGTGATGGAACATTTCCGGCCGACAGTCATAAAATAGCCGTCAATATTGGTGCCAGTGTTAATGATCTCATCGGTCAAGGCTTTGCTGGTCCATTTGTTGTTGTCGATGGACGGATTATTCATAACGCTGGTGGTTCTGAAGCCCAAGAACTTGGCTTTGTCCTTGCGAGTGCCGTCTTCTATCTCCGCGCTTTGGAAGCTGCCGGAATTTTACTTGAAGACGCACGGCGCATGATTGAGTTTCGTCTATCCTCTGATACCGACCAATTGTTATCGATAGCGAAGCACCGTGCCTTACGTCGCCTTTGGGCGAGCATAGAGAAACAATGCGGACTTCAAGCGAAGCCGATATTGTTAACATCGGAAACGGCTTATCGAATGATGGCGCGTCGTGATCCTCATGTAAATATATTAAGGGCAGCGATGGGATGTTTTGCATCAGCGATTGGCGGAGCTGATGCAATAACAGTTCTACCCTTTACGACTGCATTGGGACTTCCAGACCCATTTGCGCGCCGACTGGCTCGAAATACGCAACTGGTTTTACTCGAGGAAGCTCATCTTGCAAAGGTCAACGATCCTACCGCTGGCGCTGGCGTCTATGAAGCTCTAACCGATGGACTTGTCGCAGAGGGATGGAAACAATTTCAGATGATCGAGTCAGAGGGAGGTATCGTAGCTTCGCTTGATTCAGACGCCTTACAAGGACGTGTTGCAATTACTCGCTCTTCCCGTGATCAGGCTTTAGAGCATAAAAAATCTATTATGGTTGGTGTAACGGCCTTTCTTAATCAAGATGAAAAGCCAGTACCGCTGTTAGAACCTCTTCCGGCAAATTATAAACTGGCTAGAAGCAATTTCATTCCCCTTTGCCCCTATCGACTTTCAGAGCCGTTTGATAGTTATCAAGATAAAGAAGGAGCGGTATTATGAGCCGTATCCCAAATTTTGCGAACGCAAATTTTATTGAAGTCACGACGCCGCACCTCGATCAACCCAAATCACCTTGGATGACTCCAGAGGGCATTGCGGTAAAAGGTAATTATACGCAAGCGGATCGCGATGGTTTGAGCTTTGTCGACTCGCTCCCGGGCGTTGCCCCCTTCGTCCGCGGACCGTATCCGATAATGTATGTCAATCAGCCTTGGACGATCCGCCAATATGCGGGGTTCTCGACGGCAGAAGACTCAAACGCATTTTATCGCCGAAATCTTGCTGCTGGACAAAAAGGTCTATCTGTAGCGTTCGATCTGGCAACCCATCGTGGATATGATTCGGATCATCCTCGAGTTTCCGGTGATGTTGGAATGGCAGGCGTTGCAATCGATTCTATCTACGATATGAGAACCCTCTTTTCCGGAATCCCTCTCGACGAAATGAGCGTTTCTATGACGATGAATGGAGCAGTATTGCCAATACTTGCTCTCTATATTGTCGCCGCAGAGGAGCAAGGTGTTAGCGCGGAAAAATTATCCGGCACGATCCAGAATGATATTCTTAAAGAGTTTATGGTTCGCAATACCTATATTTATCCGCCAGATGCATCAATGCGCATCATCTCGGATATTTTTGCTTTTACGTCGAAACATATGCCGAAATTTAATTCGATTTCGATTTCCGGTTATCACATGCAAGAAGCCGGAGCGACGCAGGATTTAGAACTTGCCTATACGCTAGCTGATGGAATTGAATATCTTCGTGCAGGCGTCGCAGCTGGAATTGACGTTGATGCCTTTGCCCCGCGCCTTTCGTTTTTCTGGGCGATTGGAATGAATTTTTTTATGGAGATTGCCAAGCTTCGTGCCGCCCGATTGATTTGGACAAAGCTCGTGCGCCAATTTAATCCTAAATCAGAAAAATCACTGCCTCTGCGCACGCATTCACAGACATCGGGCTGGTCACTAACGGCGCAAGACGTTTTTAATAATGTGATCCGCACAGAGATCGAGGCCATGGCCGCTACGCAAGGACATACTCAGTCTTTGCACACAAACTCTCTCGATGAAGCACTTGCCTTACCAACTGATTTTTCGGCTCGTATTGCACGTAATACGCAGCTCTTTTTACAGGCCGAAAGCGGCACGACAAGGGTTATTGATCCTTGGGGCGGCTCTTACTATGTCGAGCGGTTAACGGCCGACCTTGCGGAAAAGGCGTGGGCTCATATTGAGGAGATTGAGGCTCTAGGTGGTATGGCAAAAGCCATCGAAGCAGGAATTCCAAAGCGCCGTATTGAAGAAGCCGCGGCCCGAGCCCAGGCACGAATTGATAGCGGCCAACAGGCTGTTATTGGGGTTAATTGTTACAGATCACAACTTGAGCAACACATTGATGTTTTGAAGGTTGATAATTCAGCCGTTCTTGCACAGCAGCTTGGTAAGTTGCGGCGATTACGTTCGGAGCGTAATGCCGAGGCGGTGCGTGTGGCACTCAATGCGCTCGAAACGGGCGCGCGGGGTTCCGGAAATCTGTTGGCTCTTGCCGTAGACGCAGCGCGTGCCAATGCAACGGTAGGTGAAATTTCACAGGCCCTTGAAAATGTATTCGGGCGTCACAAGGCAACGGCTGAAATTATTTCAGGTGTTTATCGCAAAGAGATCGGTGCGCTTGATGAAGCTTTCGGCAGAGCACGCGATATGGTTGCATCCTTCAAAGAAAATGACGGACGCTTGCCCAGAATTCTTGTGGCAAAAATGGGACAAGATGGCCATGATCGCGGGCAAAAAGTCATTGCATCCGCCTTCTCCGATTTGGGGTTTGACGTTGAAGTCGGAGATCTCTTTGCAACGCCTGACGAGGCTGCCCAAGAAGCCATAGAAAAAAATGTCCATGTCGTTGGGGTTTCTACGCTTGCCGCCGGGCATTTGACACTTGTGCCGGCGTTAAAGGCTGCTTTGGATAAAGCAGGGCGGGGTGATATTATGATTGTCGTTGGCGGTGTTATTCCGGAGCAGGATTTTGCTGCTCTGACCGACGCCGGTGCTGATGCCATTTTTCCGCCTGGAACGGTTGTTTCGGAAGCGGCAATGACAGTTCTTGAGCGATTGAACGAACGACTAGGTTATCTTCAACCAAAGCCGTATTAAGAAAGTCTATTGCTGCCCTTCGAAAGCTTGGGACTGCCGAGAATCATCCGGAGGCGCAGAGAGTTGCGCTCCAATGGCGCGAACCGCCACGGGTGCTTCGGCAAATGTGCCATGCTTAAAAAAGTCGCCGGTGTCGGAGTTGGTTAAATCGTATACTCTCACGCCAAGTTTAGTAATTTCAGCACGTTGATCTTTATTTGAAACGTCAAGTGCACCTACGCGTTGCCGATCACCGGCTAATGAGCTCGAGATGGATAGCGCTTTATCATCCGAGGCAGCGAAAATTGAGACCCGTGTATAGGAACCAACGCGACCCATTTGTTGTTTAAAGACATCCAAATCAATATCAGGAGCTGCCAACATCACTTCGCCAAGATGGCCGCCGAGATCCCCCTGGCCGGCAATTGCGGCCTCTCTCAGTGCCTCCATAGTGAGCCAAGTCCCCATCGAATGGGCTAAAATATGGATTCGGCCTACCCCCGGTAGCGTACCGAGATCTGATAAAACCTGATGTAAGTCATCACGGGATGCCATGGCGTTATCTTTGTCCGCGCCATAGGCAAACATTTTGTTTTGAGACGGCCAAGTGAAAAGAACAGGTACGCCTGTGAAACCTGAATCGGTTGAAATTTGAGCTAACCGAAAACGAGCCTCATCATACCCCGTGTTAAAGCCGTGTACGTATAAAAGAATATCTTTGCTTGCACCTATACGCCCTGAAAGTTGGGTCGCGACTTCGTTGCGGAATGTTTCACGCTCAAGGATACGTTGACCAACAAACGTAAAATGCGATTTACGGCTTTCGCTTCCCCAACTCGGTCGCTCTATCACGCCTGTCTGATGATCTTTAGGAATACTTATCAGAGTCATTAGATAATTTGTCGTTGACGATAGTTCGGCAGTAACACTGCCATCTGATCGCATTTTACGACTTGTTGCGATAAAAATCGGCACGACTTCGCCGGTCATTTGAATCGAAGATGCAGCGGGTAAGGCAGCCATCTTTCCAGATGTGCCAGAGCAGGCATTCAATATACAGGCGCTTAAGCCAACGCAAACCCACTGAATAATTCTTAAAGGATGATGGGCGTTAGAAAACCGATTCATTTTTAACCTATGCTCACAAGAGTGCATTAATCTCATAGAGCTCAATCATGACGAGAATTGGACGAGGCTTTTATTTCCCTAATAGGGAGGCTGAGGCGCGGATAGCCCCCACGGTCATTCCGTTCCAATTTTTGAGCGTAGGCCACGCTTTTCCATCAAACGCAATTCGGGTGGCATCATCCATCGGGAGGTATCGGTGAAGAATTCCCGCCAGCATTGCCTGAGCCGCACGTCCCTCTCCGTCATCTGCCTTTAGTGCGATGCCAAGTCCGAGTTCCGGAATGGCTGCGCAGTATACACCTTCTGCTCCAGTTTTCATGAAAACGCGTTCACGAAATAGCTCCATTGCAACCGTATCAAGACGGCCGGTTCCAGCGACCATAAATGGGTTGGCTGCTGCTGCTTCACGAATACGCTTGGCCGCCTTGGCGCGTACTGGGGCAAGTCCCTGTCCAGTCGCCAATCGGGCGAACCCAAGCGCGATGGATTTTAAGGGAGCAGCATAGGTGGGAATTGAGCAACCATCGGTTCCCATATATTCGTCGAGAAAACGGAAGCCCATGATTTCTTCGCCGGCAGCTCGAATTTCACGCTGCACGCGATGGTCTGGGCGAATATAGCCTTTGGGATCTTCATCTAAGCCACACGCCAAGCAAACGAAGCCAGAATGCTTTCCTGAACAATTATTATGGAGGGGTGACGGCTTTTGCCCCGATGCTGCTAACGCGCGTTCCGCTTCTCCAGAACTTGGCCAATGGGATCCGCATTCAAGACAAGATGCATCTCGCCCCGCTTTTTTAAGAATACCTAATGCTGTTTCGACGTGTTCTGGTTCACCGGAGTGGGAAGACACCGCGAGCGCTATTTCTTTAGGCGTTAATCCAAATCGGTCAGCTGCACCGCTTTCGAGAAGAGGCAGCGCCTGAAAGGCCTTTACCGCGGACCTTGGAAATACGGGGGTCTCGATATCACCAAGCGACAGCACGACGCCGCCATCGGCGTCTACGACGGCTACGGAACCCCGATGGCGTGACTCCACGGCATTGCCACGAAGGACTTCAACGAGAACTGGATTTTCCATAATGACGGCCTTTCTTGAACAATGGTAATTTAATTATTCAGTTTTCATCACTTGCCTGTAGGCCAAGATGCATGTGAAGGAAAGCTGTCACGGTTTACTGGCATAAGAACTAGGATTGGGCGGCAAATTTGCGCCTTTTGGGTTGGAGAAGTGTGATGCGGATTACAATGATCGGGTCAGGCTATGTAGGCTTGGTATCAGGGGCCTGTTTTGCCGATTTTGGACATTATGTAACCTGTATGGACCTCAATACAGACAAAATTGACGCCCTAAATCAAGGCAAATTACCGATTTATGAGCCAGGATTAGATGATCTTGTTGCGAAAAACGTCAAAGACGGCCGATTAGTCTTCTCCTCGGATATGGAACTTGCCATTAAAGGTGCTGATGCCATCTTTATTGCTGTCGGTACGCCCTCTAGGCGCGGGGATGGCCACGCCGACCTTTCTTTTGTGTATGCGGCCGCTCGCGATATTGCCCATCGTACGGACGGTAAGGCCATCATTGTTACGAAGTCTACCGTTCCCGTCGGTACAGGGGACGAGGTCGAACGTATCATGCGTGAAATAAGGCCGGAGCTTCAGATTTCGGTCGTATCAAACCCTGAATTTCTTCGAGAAGGTGCAGCGATCGGTGATTTTAAAAGGCCCGACCGCATCGTGATCGGTACGACCGATGAAAATGCACGCCGCTTCATGACGGAGATCTATCGGCCGCTTTATCTCAACGAGCCGCCGCTCTTATTTACGGATCGGCGGACATCCGAATTGATAAAATATGCCGCTAACGCATTTCTTGCCGTAAAGATAACCTATATCAATGAGATAGCAGATTTGTGCGAACAGGTAGGCGCTAATGTTCAAGAGGTGGCCCGGGGAATAGGCCTCGATAACCGCATCGGCGCAAAATTCTTGCATCCCGGTCCCGGCTATGGTGGCTCTTGTTTTCCTAAAGACACTCAAGCTCTTGTAAAAACGGCGCAAGATTCAGGTGTTCCACTCCGGATTGTTGAGACAGTGGTGTCGGTCAATGATCAGCGCAAACGGGGCATGTCGCGGCGAATTGTTCAAGCGTGTGGTGGCGATGTACGTGGTAAGCGCATCGCCATTTTAGGATTAACATTTAAACCGAATACAGACGATATGCGTGACGCCCCGTCGCTTTCGTTAATTACGGCTCTACAGGATCTCGGTGCAAATATTGTCGCATATGATCCGATCGGAATGGATCAAGCTCAAATATATACAGCTGGCGTCGAATTCGCAGCGGATGCTTATGCTTGCGCAATGAATGCGGATGTTCTCGTTATTGTTACGGAATGGGATGCATTCCGCGCCCTTGATCTTGATCGCATTAAAGCCGTCCTAAAAGAACCTGTGGTTGTTGACCTCAGGAATATTTATCGACCAGCTGATATCAGGGCTAAGGGGTTTCGATATATTAGCGTGGGCCGTCCGTAACGTGTCAGACAGAATTAAAATTTAGGGGCTGGCCTAGATAGGGTTACAGTATTGTGAGATTATTCCATTTAAGGAGTGCGGCCAAGAGGTTTCTGGCTGGGCGATGATTGAACCGCCATTCGCATTCTTTCAGGAACAGATAGAAGTGCTGTTTAGGCACGCCGTTGTAACGCCTCAGGTGCCGTTTAGCCTGGTTCCAAAAATTCTCAATTCCGTTGATGTGGCTTTTC
>CANGLU010000044.1 GCA_947455025.1 Hyphomicrobiales bacterium | reverse complement strand
GTTCGCATGATGGCGGCGGAGTAAGAGGACGTCATGAGCAAGATCATCATCGACGGCACCGAGATTGACGTTCCAGCCGATTACACGCTGTTGCAGGCGTGTGAGGCGGCGGGCGCTGAAGTGCCACGTTTCTGCTTCCATGAGCGGCTATCAATTGCGGGCAATTGCCGCATGTGCCTCGTTGAAGTGAAGGGTGGCCCACCCAAGCCAACAGCGTCTTGTGCGATGAATGTGCGCGATCTGCGCCCTGGCCCGAATGGCGAGCCGCCTGTGGTGCTCACGACGTCGCCAATGGTCAAAAAAGCACGCGAAGGCGTGATGGAATTTTTGCTGATCAACCATCCGCTCGATTGCCCGATCTGCGATCAGGGCGGCGAGTGCGATTTGCAAGATCAGTCGATGGCCTATGGCATCGATACCTCGCGTTATCAGGAAAACAAGCGCGCGGTGGAAGACAAGCATATTGGCCCGCTCGTTAAGACAACAATGACGCGCTGCATTCAATGCACGCGTTGCGTTCGTTTCTCGACCGAGGTGGCAGGCGTTACCGATCTTGGCTTGATTGGTCGCGGCGAAGATGTGGAAATTACGTCCTATCTCGAAGCGGCGATGACCAGCGAGCTGCAAGGCAATATTATCAATCTCTGCCCGGTTGGTGCGCTGACCTCCAAGCCCTACGAATTTAAAGCGCGGCCTTGGGAATTGACCAAGACGGAATCGATCGACGTGATGGATGCCGTTGGATCTGCGACGCGTATCGATAGCCGCGGCAATGAAGTGATGCGCGTGATGCCCCGCCTCAATGAGGCGGTGAACGAGGAATGGATCTCGGACAAAGCGCGTTTCATTTTTGACGGGCTTAAAACACAACGTCTGGACCGCCCGTATCTTCGGGTAAACGGCAAGCTTACGACTGCTAGCTGGCAGGAGGCTTTTGCAGCGATTGCCCAGAAGGTGAAGGGCGTGGCACCTGAGCGGATTGGCGCTTTAGCCGGTCAATTGGCAAGCGTCGAAGACATGTTTGCGCTTAAAGCGCTGATGGCTTCGCTCGGTTCAAAAAATATTGATGCGCGTTACCCCGGCTCGCCGCTTCATCCGAAGCATGGTCGCAGTTCTTATCTTTTCAACTCCGGCATTGCTGGCATTGAAGAGGCTGATGCGATTTTGATTGTCGGCTCTAATCCGCGGCGCGAAGCCGCTGTGCTCAATGCGCGTATTCGCAAGCGTTATTTGAAGGGTGGCGCGGCAATTGGTGTTGTGGGTGAGCAGGCTGACCTGACCTATCCTTACACCTATCTTGGCGCAGGCCCAGAAAGCCTTGCCGAAGCGGCGGCGAAGATTTTCGCAGGCAAAGAAAAGCCGATGCTGATCATTGGCCAAGGTGCTCTTAACCGCGCCGATGGCGAAGCGGTTTTGGCGACCCTTGCCAAACTCGCTACAGAGTCGGGCGTCGTTAAAGACGGCTGGAACGGCTTTAACATTCTCCATACCGAAGCTTCCCTCGTTGGCGCGCTCGATATCGGTTTTGTGCCGGGCGAGGGCGGGTTGGACACGGCTCAGATGACCAGGGCTGGAGCGCTTGATGTACTGTTCTTGCTGGGTGTGGATGAGATCGACGTGCCGGAAGGTGCGTTCGTGATTTATCAAGGCACCCATGGGGACAAGGGCGCGCACCGTGCGGATGTTATTTTACCGGGCGCAGCGTTTAGCGAAGAGTCTGGACTTTATGTGAACACCGAAGGCCGCGTGCAATTGGCCAATCGGGCGATTTTCGCCCCCGGTGAGGCGCGCGAAGATTGGTCGATCCTGCGTGCGCTTTCAGCCGCGTTGGGCAAGGCCTTACCGTTTGATTCACTCACCGCGCTTCGCAAGGCGTTGTATGAGGCGCATCCGCATTTTGTGGTGCTGGGGAGTGTTGCTGCTGGTGATGCTTCCGCGATTGCCGGTTTGGCAAAATTGGGTGGTTCTCTGGGCAAGGATGGTTTCCATTCGTCGGTGAAGGATTTCCACCTGACGAATGCGGTGGCTCGCGCCTCTAAAATCATGGCCGATTGCTCGGCTCTGGCGTCATCGCGTCACGCGATGGCAGCGGAATAAGGAGAAGACGTTGGGTACGGACATCGCTTCTTACGGTTGGGCCTTGGCTTTGGGACTGACGCTTTTAAAAAGCGTCGTGCTTGTCGTGGCTCTGTTGATTTTTGTGGCCTTTATCCTGCTGGCTGATCGTAAGATCTGGGCGGCGGTGCAGCTGCGTCGGGGGCCGAATGTGGTCGGCCCGTTTGGCCTGTTCCAGAGCTTCGCCGATTTGCTGAAGTTCATGTTGAAGGAACCAACGATTCCGGCGGGCGCGAATAAGGGCGTTTTCCTTTTGGCACCTCTGGTAACAACAACGCTGGCACTTTCCGCTTGGGCCGTAGTGCCGGTCATGGATGGTTGGGCCATCGCCAATATCAATGTCGGCGTTCTCTATATCTTCGCGATCTCGTCGCTGGGTGTTTATGGCGTCATCATGGGCGGCTGGGCATCGAACTCGAAGTATCCGTTTCTGGGTGCGCTGCGTTCTGCTGCACAGATGGTTTCTTATGAAGTCTCGATCGGCTTTGTGATCATCACGGTGTTGCTCTGCGTTGGTTCGTTGAACCTTTCCGATATTGTGAACGCGCAACACAGCAAATACGGCCTGTTCGGCTGGTTTTGGCTGCCACTGTTTCCGATGTTCATCATCTTCTTTATCTCAGCTTTGGCTGAAACGAACCGTCCGCCGTTCGATCTTCCGGAAGCGGAGTCGGAGCTCGTCGCCGGCTTTATGGTGGAATATGGTTCCACGCCTTACATGATGTTCATGCTTGGCGAGTATGTGGCCATTGTGACCATGTGCGCGTTGACCACCATCCTGTTCTTGGGCGGATGGTTGCCACCTTTTGATGTTGTGCCGTTTACATGGGTACCGGGCGCTGTCTGGTTCATCGTTAAGGTTTGCGCGGTATTCTTTATGTTCGCGATGGTGAAGGCCTTTGTGCCGCGTTATCGTTATGACCAGCTGATGCGTCTTGGTTGGAAAGTGTTTTTGCCCATCTCGTTGTTCATGGTCGTTGTTGTAGCCGGTGTGCTGCAATATACGGGCTGGGCACCGGGGCATTGAGAGGATCACGACCATGAGACTGGATCAGGCCGCCAAATCCTTATTGTTGCGAGAGTTCATCTCGGCGTTTGCGCTGTCGATGCGCTATTTCTTCAAGCCTAAGGCAACGATTAATTATCCGTTTGAGAAAAACCCGGTGTCACCGCGGTTTCGGGGTGAACATGCGCTGCGCCGGTATCCGAACGGCGAAGAGCGTTGCATCGCTTGCAAACTCTGCGAAGCGATTTGCCCCGCGCAAGCGATTACCATTGAGGCTGGCCCGCGCCGCAATGATGGTACGCGCCGCACGACCCGATACGATATCGATATGACGAAATGCATCTATTGCGGCTTCTGCCAAGAAGCCTGCCCAGTGGATGCCATCGTCGAAGGACCGAATTTCGAATTCGCGACCGAAACACGCGAAGAGCTGTTCTATGACAAGGAGCGCTTGTTAGAGAATGGCGCGCGTTGGGAGCGGGAGATTGCTCGCAATATCAAGCAGGATGCGTCGTACCGCTGATTGGCGTTTGGATTTTGGATTGTGTCCGGCCTGGCCGGATCGCGTTGGGGACTTGAAAATATGAGCGCTGCTCAGGCCTTTTTTTATCTCTTCTCGGCCGTCTTGGTCGGGTCGGCCTTTATGGTGATCACCTCGCGCAATCCTGTGCATTCGGTGCTCTTTTTGATCTTGGCCTTCGTGAATGCGGCGGGGCTTTTCCTGCTCATGGGCGCTGAATTTTTGGCTATGATCTTGGTCGTCGTTTATGTCGGTGCCGTGGCTGTCTTGTTCCTGTTCGTGGTCATGATGCTCGATGTCGATTTTGCCGAACTGCGCCAAGGCTTTGCCAAGCATTTACCGCTCGGCGCGTTGCTGGGCCTGTTGGTCTTTGGCGAATTGTTATCATTGGTGCTGACTTACTTCATGGCACCGGATGCTGTCGTTACAGCTCCTAAGGCGTCCGATAATGCGATGTCGAATACGGAAGCGTTGGGGCGCGTTCTCTACACCGACTATGTCTATTATTTCGAAGTGTCCGGTTTCATTCTGCTTGTCGCTATGATCGGCGCCATCGTTTTGACCTTGCAACATAAGACGGGTGTGAAGCGTCAGAATATCGCGGATCAGGTAGCACGGACCAAGGAAACAGCGATGGAAGTGCGTAAGGTTACGCCAGGCCATGGTCTTGGAGGGGAGTGAGTGAAATGATTGGTCTTTCGCAATATCTCACCGTTGCCGCTATCTTGTTCACGCTTGGCGTGCTGGGGATCTTTATTAACCGCAAGAATGTCATTGTTATTCTGATGTCGGTTGAGTTGATCTTGCTCTCCGTCAACATCAATTTTGTAGCGTTCTCGAGTTTTGGCGGCACGTTGATCGGTCAGGTTTTCGCTCTTCTCGTCTTAACGGTGGCTGCGGCAGAAGCGGCCATCGGACTTGCTATTCTTGTCGTTTATTATCGCAATCGCGGATCCATCGCGGTTGAAGACATCAACATGATGAAGGGCTGAGCGGCTTAATCCCCGCGAGATATTCCATGATCCAGGCAATCGTCCTTTTCCCACTTCTTGGCTTCCTCATCGCGGGTCTCTTTGGCCGCGTCATTGGCGCGCGTGCCAGCGAAATCGTCACAACGGGTTTGTTGATGGCATCCGCTGTTATGTCTTGGATTGTGTTTATCAAGACCGGCTATGGCGAGGGTGGCAAGACGCTCGTATTGGGCAATTGGTTTACCTCGGGCAGCCTGTCGGTTGATTGGGCGTTTCGGGTTGATACGTTGACGGCGGTTATGCTCGTTGTTGTCAATTCGGTTTCGGCACTCGTGCATCTTTATTCGATCGGGTACATGCACGAAGATCCATCGCGCCCGCGTTTCTTTGCCTATCTGTCGCTCTTTACCTTTGCAATGTTGATGCTCGTCACATCGGACAATTTGGTTCAGATGTTCTTTGGTTGGGAAGGCGTTGGTCTAGCCTCCTATTTGCTGATCGGGTTCTGGTACGAAAAGCCAACAGCGGTTGCCGCCGCCATGAAGGCCTTTATCGTCAACCGCGTTGGTGATTTCGGATTTGCGTTCGGCATTTTCGTTGTGTTCGTTTTGACGGGTTCGGTGTCTTATGACGCGGTCTTCTCGCGCATTGGTGACTTGGCGAATTTGAAAGTGGATTTCCTTGGCATTGACTGGGATGCCATGACGATTATCTGCCTTCTTCTCTTTGTAGGCGCTATGGGTAAATCGGCGCAGTTTTTGCTGCACACCTGGTTACCTGATGCGATGGAAGGCCCAACGCCTGTTTCCGCTTTGATCCATGCGGCCACCATGGTGACGGCTGGTGTCTTTATGGTAGCGCGTCTTTCGCCTTTGTTTGAGGCGTCGCCTTCCGCGATGACGGTGGTGATGTTTGTTGGCGCAACGACAGCGTTTTTTGCAGCCACCATCGGTCTCGTTCAAAACGATATCAAACGCGTGATTGCCTATTCAACCTGCTCGCAGCTCGGCTATATGTTCGTGGCGCTTGGGTCGGGTGCTTATGGCGCAGGCGTGTTTCATCTCTTCACCCACGCCTTCTTCAAAGCGCTGCTCTTCTTAGGCGCGGGCTCCGTAATCCACGCGATGCATCACGAGCAGGACATTCGCAATATGGGTGGCTTGTTTAAAAAGATCCCGTTGACTGGCACGATGATGGCTGTTGGTACGCTTGCTCTGACAGGCTTTCCGATGACGGCGGGGTTCTTCTCAAAGGACGCGATCATTGAAGCAGCGTTCGCTTCGCACTCCGCTGCCCAGAGCTATGCGTTTATCTTGCTGGTTCTTGCCGCTGGTATGACGAGCTTCTATTCGTGGCGTCTGTTCTTCCTTACGTTCCTCGGCAAGCCGCGTTGGGGCCATGATGAGCACGCCCATGATCATGACCATCACGCGCATGCGCATGGCGACCATGATGACGGCCACGGCCATTCGCATGAGCCGCATGAATCTCCTTTGGTGATGACGATCCCGTTGATCTTATTGGGCGCAGGTGCACTATTTGCGGGTATCGTGTTTGCCCCGGCCTTTATCGGTGAGGGGTATAGCGAATTCTGGAAGGGTGCGCTCTTCACCTCCGAACATAACCATATCCTGCACACGATGCATGAAGTGCCTGAATGGGTGAAGCAGTCGCCCTTCATCATGATGCTCGGCGGATTTGCTTTGGCTTGGGTGTTTTATATTGGCAAGCCAGAATGGCCTGCGCAACTCGCAGCAAGCCAGCCGTTGCTCTATAAATTCCTGCTCAACAAATGGTATTTTGATGAGCTCTATGATGTGATTTTTGTTCGTACTGCTAAGCGCATTGGTCGCTTCTTATGGAAGCAGGGCGATGGTCGCGTGATTGACGGATTGGGTCCGGATGGCGTCTCGGCGCGAGTCTTGAATGTGACCGATTGGACCGTTCGGATGCAGACCGGTTATCTATATCATTATGCCTTCGCCATGCTGATCGGGCTTGCGGGCTTTCTGACCTGGTACATGTTCGGCGGAGCGCACTGATGTCACATCTTCTTTCAGGCCTCATTCTTCTGCCGCTTTTCGGCGCGCTTTCTCTGCTGTTCGTATCGGGCGATA
Source organism: Hyphomicrobiales bacterium (assembly GCA_947455025.1). Taxonomy (GTDB): domain Bacteria; phylum Pseudomonadota; class Alphaproteobacteria; order Rhizobiales; family Beijerinckiaceae; genus CAIUPE01. The sequence continues at coordinate 14,814 of CANGLU010000044.1, read as the reverse complement.
ATGAAGGCGCGCGCAAGACGATCCGCTGGGTTTCACTCGTCACGACCTTGGTCACTTTCGCTCTGTCTCTCTTCGCGTGGCATCGGTTTGATGCATCGAGCCCCGCCTTTCAACTCGTTGAAGAAGGCGCTTGGATTTCGGATGCGATACGTTTCAAATTAGGCGTCGATGGCTATTCGATGCCGTTCATTCTGCTGTCGACCTTCTTGATGCCATTTTGCATTGTCGCATCGTGGATCTCGGTCGAAAAGCGCGTACGCGAATATATGATCGCGTTCCTTGTGCTCGAAGCCTTGATGATCGGCGTGTTCTCGGCACTTGATCTCGTCCTGTTTTATCTGTTCTTCGAAGCGGGCCTCATACCGATGTTCTTGATCATCGGTATTTGGGGTGGCAAGCGCCGCATTTATGCGAGCTTTAAATTCTTCCTCTATACGTTGTTCGGGTCCGTTCTCATGCTGGTTGCTATTATGGCGATGTATTGGACGGCGAAGACGACCGATATACCGACTTTATTGACCTTCAAATTCCCCGTTCAAATGCAGACATGGCTTTGGATTGGTTTCTTTGCTTCGTTTGCGGTGAAAATGCCGATGTGGCCGCTCCACACGTGGCTGCCGGATGCCCACGTCGAAGCACCGACCGCGGGATCGGTTATTCTGGCGGCGATTTTGCTGAAGATGGGTGGCTACGGCTTTATCCGCTTCTCGCTTCCGATGTTCCCGAATGCGTCGGCTTATTTTGCTCCCTTCATGTTCAGCCTTTCGCTCGGCGCGATCGTCTACACCTCGCTTGTTGCGCTCGTGCAGGAAGATGTGAAGAAGCTGATTGCTTATTCGTCGGTCGCGCATATGGGCTATGTCACGCTTGGCATTTTCACACTGACGGCACAGGGCATTGAAGGTGCGATGTTCCAGATGGTGAGCCACGGCATTGTATCCGCCGCCTTGTTCTTGAGCGTAGGCGTCATCTATGACCGGATGCATACCCGTGAGATCGCCGCCTATGGTGGCTTGGTCAATCGGATGCCGCTTTATGCAGCTGCCCTCATGGTTTTTACGATGGCCAATGTGGGGCTTCCGGGCACATGCGGATTTATCGGCGAATTCTTGACGCTGTTGGGTTCGCGAATTGCCAATTCGTGGGTTGCGGTATTTGCAACGACGGGCGTCATTTTGTCGGCTGCTTATGCGTTGTGGATGTATGCGCGTGTGGTGCTGGGCAAGCTTGAAAAGCCTGCATTGTTGGACATTAAGGATTTGAGTGTTCGCGAGTTCGCACTGTTAGCTCCACTGGCGTTCTTGACGATTTATTTCGGTTTCCATGCCAACGCTATTCTCGACATTTTTGCTGTACCGACAGAGCCTTTATTGGCTGCCATTCATGATGCAGTTGGTGCCGTTAAAACCGCTGCCAACACCCTGCCATAAGGTTAGAAGAAACGATGTCATCGACGATTACAGCTCTTCCTATGATGGCCCCGGCGCTCCCTGAGATTGTCATGGGAGCGGGCGCTTTGCTGCTGGTCCTGTTGGGCGCGGTTTCGGGTGAAAAATCTTACGGCCTCGTGCGCGGCTTGACCTTGCTGGTGCTTGTTGTTGCAGGTGTGTTGGTTGTGTCGGGCGGAGGCCAGACGGTTGAGGCGTTTGGCGGTTCGTTTATCTCGGATCGTTTTTCGCAATTTATGAAATTGACGACATTGATCGGCTCCGCCGCGGCGCTCTTGCTTTCCGATGCTTATCTTGCTTCAACGAAGCGTCGTGCCTTCGAATTCCCATTGCTGGTTTTGATTTCAACCATCGGAATGATGTTGATGATTTCGGCGCATGATTTGATTGCGCTTTATCTCGGCCTCGAATTGTCGTCGCTTGCGCTTTATGTCGTGGCTTCTTTTGATCGTGACTCGGTCAAATCGACGGAAGCGGGTTTGAAATATTTTGTGCTGGGCGCGTTATCATCCGGCATGCTGCTTTATGGCGCGTCGTTGATTTATGGCATGACAGGAACCGTGTCGTTCGCGGGCATTGCTTCGGCTCTCAAGGGCGGGGCTGGCATCGGTGTCATCTTTGGTCTTGCCTTCGTATTGGCCGGTCTTTCGTTTAAGATTTCTGCAGTCCCATTCCATATGTGGACGCCCGATGTGTATGAAGGTTCGCCAACACCGGTTACCGCGTTCTTTGCGGTTGCACCCAAGACGGCTGCCATTGCCTTATTGGTTCGCGTTGTGGAGCAGGCTTTTCCGTCAATCAGCGGCCAATGGCAGCAGATTATTGTTTTTGTCGCGATTGCTTCGATGGTTCTCGGTGCCTTTGCCGCCATCGGTCAAAAAAACATTAAGCGGTTGCTGGCTTATTCATCGATTGGCCATATCGGCTATGTGCTTGTTGGCCTCTCAGCCGGAACGGTTGATGGCGTTGCAGGTGTTGCGATCTATATGGTGATTTATCTTGTCACGACGCTCGGCGCTTTTGCCTGTGTGTTGTCGATGGAACGAGACGGCCATTATTATGAAGATATTGATGATCTTGCAGGACTATCTAAAACCAATCCGGCGCTCGCCTTTGCGCTTGCGATGATCATGTTTTCGCTGGCCGGTATTCCGCCTTTAGCCGGCTTCTTTGCCAAATGGTATGTGTTTGCGGCCGCCGTTAACTCGGGTCTCTATGCGTTGGCAGTAACAGGTGTTGTCGCCAGTGTTGTTGGCGCATTCTATTACCTGCGCATCGTGAAGATCATGTATTTTGACGAGCCAAAGGAAGCGTTTTCACCCGCATCGCTATCCGTGCGCTTAATTGCGTCGCTTGCCGCAATCCTTGTTTTTGGTTTCGCCTTGGCACCGGCTCCTTTGGTCGATGTCGCTAACGCTGCCGCACGTTCCCTTTTCTAAAGTGACGCTATCGGCAATAGCGGCGGAACATCAGTTTGGCCTAACGCGGTTTGAGAGCGTGGCTTCGACAAACGACGCTGGCTCCTCGTTTCTTCGTGAAATGGGCGGCGGTGATCATTGGTTTGTTGCCGATGAACAAACAGGTGGGCGCGGACGGTTAGGCCGTCAGTGGTCGTCGCCGAAAGGTAATCTCTACGCATCGCTCGCGCTTCGTGCGCCTTGCCCCATTGAATACGGGTTTCAGTTGGGTTTCGTCGCGGCGCTGTCGATTTACGATGCCGTGGCCTCGTTCGGCACGATGATAGATGGCCTGTCCTTAAAATGGCCGAATGATGTTTTATCGAATGGTGCGAAGCTCTCCGGTATTTTGGTTGAAGGCAGTGTTTTGGCCGATGGTGAGTTTGGAGCGGTTATTGGGTGCGGGATCAATGTGCGGTCTCATCCCTTCGATACGCCATATCCGGCAACGGATTTAGCCGAGCAAGGCTTGTCGATGACGGTAGAAGATCTGTTTGCCGCCTTAGCAAAGAGCTTTCGTGCCAATTTAGATTGTTTCGACAAAGGCAACGGTTTCCGCTATATCCGAAGCCGCTGGATTGAACATGCGCGTGGCATTGGTGGTCCGATATCGGTTCGACAGGCGAACGATGTGATCGAAGGGATCTTCCAAGGTCTGGATGACCAGGGAAAATTATTGTTGGCGCAAGATGGAAAAGTGACCGCGATCATTGCCGGTGACGTATTCTATTGAAATAAGATTTTGATTAAAGAGCGGGCCTTCAGGCTCGGCGGTTTGCATTATGTACTGAAAGGAAGGCTCCATGGTTGGGCCCAAGGATGATTTTGTTTTTTGCGCTTTAGGCGGTCTCGGTGAAATCGGGATGAATGCGGCGCTTTATGGATATGGCCCGCCTGCCAAACGGGAATGGATTTTGGTCGATTGCGGCGTGAGTTTTGCGGGCGATGATTTGCCGGGCGTTGATCTCATTCTGCCGGATTTGAAATTTCTTGAAGGTCAAAAAAACAGACTGAAAGCGATTATCATCACCCATGCGCATGAGGATCACATCGGCGCATTGATTGATCTTTATCCGCGTTTGGGTACGCCGCCTGTTTATGCAACATCTTTTGCGGCAGGTCTTTTCGATATTCGTCGACAAAACGAACATACGGGCAAGAAAATCAAAATCACAACGATGAAGCCGGGTGATCGGCTCGAGCTCGGACCGTTTGATGTCGAGATCGTATCGGTGGCCCATTCCATTCCTGAATCGACGGCATTGGCGATCCGGACCCCGTTAGGAACGGTTGTTCACACAGGCGATTGGAAGATCGACGCTCAGCCGGTTGCGGGTTGGTCGACGGATGCCAAACGTCTCACCGAAATTGGCGATGAAGGCGTCTTAGCGCTGATTTGCGACTCGACCAATGTGATGCGCGAGGGCGAATCCTTGAGCGAGACGGATGTCGCCAAAGGTTTGATCGATGTCATCGGCAAAGCCAATGGCCGCGTTGCGGTTACAACCTTTGCGTCTAACGTGGCGCGTATCCGTTCGGTTGCACTGGCGGCTAAAGCGGTCGGGCGCGAGGTGATCGCCGTTGGTCGCGCTATGGATCGCGCTATTCAGGTGGCGACCGAATGCGGTTATCTTGAAGGTGTGCAAGAGTTCCGCTCGTCAGAAACCTATGGCTATTTGCCAAGAGACAAGGTTGTGGCGCTTCTCACCGGTAGCCAAGGCGAGCCGCGCGCGGCGTTGGCCCGTGTTGCCGAAGACCAACATCCAGACGTTACTCTTGCACCTGGCGATACGGTCATCTTCTCGTCGCGCACTATACCGGGGAATGAAAAAGCCGTTGGCCGCATCATTAACGGGCTCGTCGGCCAAGGCGTTAATGTTGTCACCGATCGCACGGCGCTCGTGCATGTTTCAGGTCATCCACGCCGGGGTGAGTTGAAGAAAATGTATGAATGGGTGAGGCCAAAGACGCTGATTCCCGCCCATGGTGAACCGCTACACCTTGATGAACATCGCCGATATGCTTTGGCTTCTGGTATTCCGGATGTCGTGATGGCGTCGAATGGCGATATTGTCCGCTTGGCTCCGGGTGAACCCGGTATCGTTGATGAAGCGCCCCACGGGAAATTGTTTAAAGATGGGGAAGTATTGGCTCCCGCTGCCGATCCTGCGATCCCAGAGCGTCGGAAGCTGGCGTTTGCCGGCATTGTCTCCGTCGCGGTTGCGCTTGATTCCAAGGGGGAGCTTGTTGGTGATCCGGCCTTTGCGGTGTCCGGCATTCCTCAAGTCGATCGGGCGGGGCGTTCTTTCGAAGATTTAATCGAGGAGGCGGTTTTCTCCGTGCTCGATACGCTGCCTAAGAACAAACGGCGCGATCCTGATCTGGTTGAGACGGCCATTGAAAAGGCTGTCCGGTCGACGGTGAATGGAAGCTGGGGTAAAAAGCCTGTATGCCATGTTCAAGTTGTCATGATCTAGGGATGTCGAGATGATTGGTCGCCTCAACCATGTCGCGATTGCGGTGCCGAATTTATCGAGCGCCATCCGCCTCTACCGTGAAACACTGGGCGCCGAGGTTTCGGCTCCCTTGCCACAACCCGATCACGGCGTAACCGTCGTTTTCATCCAATTGCCGAACACGAAAATCGAATTGCTCGAACCGCTTGGTGACGCAAGTCCGATTGCAAAGTTCCTCGAGCGAAATCCCGACGGCGGTATTCACCACATCTGCTACGAGGTGGACGATATTGTGGCGGCGCGCGACAGGCTTCGGGGCGAGGGCGCGCGGGTGCTCGGCGATGGCGAGCCTAAAATCGGGGCGCATGGGAAGCCCGTTCTATTCCTTCACCCAAAAGATTTTAACGGCACGCTCATTGAGCTTGAGCAACTATAAGGCGGCCCAACAATGTCGATTGCGACCCTTTTGGCGGTATATGGCATTTCGTGGTGGCTGACTTTGTTTGCCATCTTGCCGCTTGGGGTAAAAAGCCAGTTAGAGCTCGGCGATGTAACGCCTGGAACAGAGGCGGGCGCGCCGGGTGTGCCACGCTTATGGCGCAAGGTGCTGATTACCACGGTGGTGGCGCTACCGGTTTCGGTTGCGCTATCGCTCTTTATCCAATTTGTCGAATAATCGCTACAACCTATTGATTTGCCATTAAAAAAGGCAGGGTATTATCCCTGCCTTGATTGCTAATTTCATCATACTTCTAAGGTTGAGCCGATGTGATAACGGCCGGACTTAAAGTCTCTCCAACACTTAGTAGCAGTTCCTCCCCAGACTTGGACCTTGTGCCGTCTTCCACATGGGCGCGACCTCTTTTATCTCCAAGGCGAAGCGAAGCTAGCCTACTTTTTTGGGCCTGTCATCCCTTCCGACATGAAATTGCCGCAAAAAAGTACGAACGCCTAGAAATGCGGCTTTTCGTGACTTTCTATAGCATTTGGAAGGCGGCAATCGCTTGTATTTTGTGGCATGATGCGGTTCAAACATCTGTTCCTTTTGCGCTTTGACGAGCGCTTTGCCCTTAAGAAGAGACCTTTGTCATGCGACTGTCGCGATATTTCCTACCGATTCTCCGTGAAACACCGAAAGAAGCTGAGATTGTTTCGCATCGTTTGATGCTGAGGGCAGGGCTGATCCGCCAAGAATCAGCCGGAATTTATGCGTGGCTGCCGTTGGGTCTTAAAGTGCTCAATAAAATCAACGCGATCATCCGCGAGGAGCAGAATCGGTCTGGTGCTGTCGAATTGCTCATGCCTGTGATCCAGTCGGCTGATTTGTGGCGTGAGTCGGGGCGCTATGATGCCTATGGCAAGGAAATGCTCCGCATCAAGGATCGCCACGAACGCGAGATGTTGTTTGGCCCGACCAATGAGGAAGTGATCACGGAAATCTTCCGCGGATCGGTTCGTTCCTACAAAGATCTTCCGCTCAATCTCTATCATATTCAGTGGAAATTCCGCGACGAGGTACGGCCTCGGTTTGGTGTTATGCGAAGCCGCGAATTTTTGATGAAAGATGCCTATTCCTTCGATCTTGATCAGGAAGGCGCGCGCCATTCGTACAACAAGATGTTTGTGGCCTATTTGCGGACCTTTGCCCGCTTGGGACTAACCGCCATTCCGATGCGTGCGGATACGGGTCCGATCGGCGGTGATTTGAGCCATGAATTTATCATTCTCGCTTCAACCGGCGAGAGCGAAGTTTTTGCCGACAAAGCCGTGCTTGATCAACCGACGCCCGCTGTCGATACAGATTTCGATAGCCGTGAGGCGCTCGATGCCATTTTCAAGGCATGGACGACGCCTTATACGGCAACATCTGAAATGCATGATGAGGCTGCGTATCATTCGGTGCCGGAAGAGCGAAAGATTTCAGCTCGCGGTATTGAGGTTGGTCATATTTTCTATTTTGGTACCAAATATTCCGAGCCCATGAAGGCAACCGTAACAGGACCTGACGGGCGAGAAACGCCTGTGCATATGGGCTCATATGGTATTGGTCCGTCACGTTTGGTGGCTGCCCTTATCGAAGCGTCCCATGACGAAGCCGGCATTATTTGGCCGGATGCAGTGGCGCCTTTCGATGTGTCCTTGCTTAATCTCAAAATAGGCGATGCCGCGACCGATGAGGCTTGCGCGACGGTTTACAAAGCGCTGACAGCACGCGGTAAGGACGTTTTATACGATGATCGCGATGAGCGTCCGGGAACCAAATTCGCGACCGCTGATTTGATCGGTTCACCTTGGCAAATTTTGGTGGGCCCTAAAGGGCTTGCCGAAGGGAAAATTGAATTGAAGCGGCGCAAGACCGGCGAGCGCGAATTGCTGTCGATCGAAGACGCCATTGCGCGTTTGACCGTTTGATCATCGAATGACTGTAACGCCTGCCCAAGGTCCGATGATTGAAAACCGCTCGAAGGCATTTGCTGCCTTCGAATGGCTTATCGCCTTGCGTTATCTCCGCGCGCGGCGGCGTGAAGGGTTTATTTCTGTGATCGCGGGCTTTTCGTTTGTCGGTATCATGTTGGGCGTTGCGACGCTCATCATTGTTTTGTCGGTCATGAATGGTTTCCGGAAAGAGCTTTTGGATAAAATCGTTGGTATTAACGGCCATGTATTTGTCGGTGCGATTGATAAGCCACTGACTGATTATGCCGATTTATCAAAGGCGTTGGAGCGAATACCTTCGGTATTACTTGCGCTTCCTCTGGTCGAAGGACAGGCGCTCGCGTCCGCGCAGGCGGGTGCTGGAGGGGTTCTCGTTCGAGGCGTTCGTGAGGGCGATATCAAGCGCATTCCGGCGATTGCCAACAACATCAAAATGGGAACGCTTGACGGGTTCAGCGGCAATTCTGGTGTCGTGATTGGCAAACGGTTGGCCGAGCAATTGTTCTTGCGACCTGGCGACAATATTACACTTACTGCGCCCAAAGGCGCGCAAACGGCCTTTGGCACCGCGCCGCGGATCAAGACGTATCCTGTGGCCGCGATTTACGAAATTGGCATGTCGGAATTTGACTCGGCCTTTGTCTATATGCCGCTTGAGGAGGCGCAAGCTTATTTCAACCGCGAAGGCGATGTGAGTGCGATTGAGCTCTTCCTTGCCAATCCGGACCGCGTCGATGAGGCTAAGGCTGCGATATCGACACGGATTGAGCGTCCTTTGTTTCTGACCGATTGGCGCCAGCGCAACAAAACCTTTTTTGGGGTTTTGGAAGTCGAACGGAATGTCATGTTTTTAATCTTGACGCTGATCGTATTGGTAGCCGCGCTGAATATTGTTTCAGGCTTGATCATGTTGGTGAAAGACAAAAGCGCCGATATTGCGATCCTGCGAACCATGGGGACGACGCGTGGCGCGATTATGCGCATTTTTCTCATTACAGGTGCAGCGATTGGGTTTGTCGGTACCTTTGCGGGATTTGCTTTGGGTACGGTGATCGCGCTTAACGTTGAAAATTTGCGGGCGTTTGTTTCGAAATTAACCCAGACCAATCTTTTTCCGGCCGAGTTCTATTTCTTGAGCCATTTGCCGGCCGATGTTGATCCGAGAGAAGTAGCCGTTGTGGTGGGAATGGCTCTGCTTCTATCGCTGATCGCAACGCTCTATCCGGCTTGGCGTGCCGCCCGTCTCGATCCTGTGGAGGCGTTGCGTTACGAATGACCGATGCTAATCCGAAAAAGGGCACCGATCCCGTCTTGTTTTTATGGAAAGTCGAGCGCCGTTTCGTCGATGCCGAGCACACGCTCAATATTATCAAGGGTGCCGATTTAGCCGTGTGGCCGGGGCAATCGGTCGCCCTGATTGCTCCGTCTGGAACCGGCAAATCGACTTTGTTGCAATTGGCGGGTTTGTTAGAACGCCCGGACTCTGGCGAAATCTATATTGGCTCCCGGCCCACCATGGCGTTGCCGGATGCTGAGCGCACTTCTATTCGCCGCAGTGATCTGGGCTTTGTCTATCAGGCCCATCATTTGTTACCCGAATTCACCGCGCTCGAAAATGTGATGTTGCCGCAAATGATCGCGGGACTTGAAAAGGCCGAGGCGCGCAGGCGCTCTGCCGATCTTTTGAAATATCTTGGTCTTGGTGAACGATTATCGCATCGCCCGTCCGAATTATCGGGCGGCGAACAACAGCGTGTCGCGATCGCACGCGCCGTTGCCAATCGGCCGAGGGTATTGCTGGCGGATGAGCCTACGGGAAACCTCGATCCTGCAACATCCGAACGCGTTTTTGAAACGCTGCTATCGCTCGTCAAAGTAACGGGGCTCGCGGCGTTAATCGCGACCCATAATCTTGAATTGGCGTCCCGAATGGACCGGCGCGTCACCATTCGAGATGGCCTCGTTGTCGAGTTAGGTTAAGCTTTTATTAATCATCTTTTAAGGCGCGAATGACGAGGCAATAGATTTAACTTGCTAAAGAACAAAACGTGAACATACTGTCATTCATCGCAATCGAATGGAGGTTCCAATGCTTCTTTCTCTCGTTGAAGACGTTACCGAACTCGCTGCACTCTCAGCCTTTCTCGCAACCATCTATGCGTGGTCGAGCGTTTTTATCTAACGATTTTTTATCTTCTCATTCGCTTCGTGCTTGATTGCCAACCCTCCAGCGGGGCAAGACTAGCGCAGCAAAGGTGAGGGGATGCAGATGAGTCGGATTTTGGAGGAGGTCGGTTTTGTTCATCTCCACGTCCATTCATCGTTTTCGTTGCTCGAAGGCGCCCTAAAAATTGATGAGCTGAAAAAGCTCGCCTCCAAGGACCGGATGCCGGCCCTTGCGCTGACGGATACCAACAATCTTTTTGGCGCCTTAGAATTTTCCGAAAAGCTAGCCGGTGCCGGTATTCAACCCATCATTGGGATCGAGCTGGCCCTGGATATGGGCGACGTTGCGCCGAGCCGGATAGGGGCTGTTCATTCTGTCTATCCGTCGGTGGTCTTATTAGCGGCCACCGAGCGCGGCTATGAAAACTTGATGAAATTGTCGTCGCTTGCCTATCTCTCGCCTCAGATCGGGGAGACACCGCATGTCGCTTTCCAAACCATGGCGGATTCCTCCGATGGCTTGATCGTCTTATCCGGCGGCTCCAAGGGGCCCGTTGATCGGGCGCTTCTATCGGGTCAAGGCGAGTTGGCCGAAACGCGGCTAAAGCGATTGCATATCGTGTTCGGGGATCGCCTCTATGTCGAGATACAACGGCATGGATTGGCCGATGAGACCGCGATTGAAGGCGACCTTATCGATTTGGCCTATCGGTTGGAGTTGCCCCTTGTTGCGACCAACGAAGCCTATTTTGCCAAGCCAACCTCTTATGCCGCCCATGATGCGCTTTTAGCCATTGCGGAAGGTCGGTTGGTCTCCGATCCTGAGCGCCGACGCGTGACGGCCGAGCATGATTTCAAATCGCGCGCGGCGATGAAAAAACTCTTCGCAGATTTGCCAGAAGCCGTTTCCAATACGATCGAAATCACGTTGCGATGCTCCTTTCGTCCTCAAACCCGCAAGCCGATTTTGCCCAGTTTTATAACGGGCGACGCTCAATCTCCGCTCGACGAGGCAACGGCCTTGCGCAAGCTTGCCGTGGAAGGGCTCACCGCTCGGCTGAAAACCCATGGTTTAGCCCCGGGTCTGACCGTTGAAGATTACGAATCGCGGTTAGAATTCGAATTGGGCGTCATCGAGCGGATGAAATATCCGGGCTACTTCCTGATCGTTGCCGATTTTATCCAATGGGCAAAGGCGCATGGCATTCCGGTAGGGCCTGGCCGTGGTTCGGGTGCAGGCTCTCTCGTTGCCTATACGACAACGATTACAGATCTTGACCCATTGCGCTTCGGCTTGTTGTTCGAACGCTTTCTTAATCCCGATCGCGTGTCGATGCCGGATTTCGATATCGATTTCTGTCAGGACCGTCGTGACGAGGTGATCCGCTATGTCCAGCACAAATATGGTGCGGATCGTGTGGCGCAGATTATCACCTTTGGTACCCTGCAAGCACGCGGTGTTCTGCGCGATGTGGGCCGCGTATTGGAATTGCCTTACGGACAAGTCGACAAGTTAACGAAACTTGTGCCGCAAAATCCGGCAAATCCCGTTACCCTTGAACAAGCCATTTCAACCGAAGTACGTTTACGTCAAGCCGCCGACGAAGATCCAACGGTTCGTCGCTTGCTCGATATCGCGCTCGTGCTCGAGGGACTTCACCGTCACGCCTCGACCCATGCGGCAGGCGTTGTGATTGGGGACCGGCCACTCGAGCAATTGGTGCCGCTCTATCGCGATCCGAAATCGGATATGCTCGTGACCCAATTCAACATGAAATGGGTTGAGCCGGCAGGCTTGGTCAAATTCGACTTCTTGGGCTTGAAGACCTTAACCGTTCTGCAAAAGGCCGTCGAACTGATCCGTGCGCGGGGCATCTCGGTCGATCTTGATACGATCCCGTTGGATGATACGCGCACCTTCGACATGCTCGGGCGTGGCGAAACGGTTGGCGTGTTCCAATTGGAAAGCGCAGGGATGCGGAAAGCCTTGGCAGAAATGCGAGCCGATCGGTTCGAGGATATTATTGCCCTAGTGGCGCTTTATCGCCCGGGTCCTATGGCGAATATTCCAGTTTATAATGCCCGTAAAAATGGGCATGAGGTACCGGATTATATTCATCCTAAACTTGAAGTATCGCTTAAAGAGACTTACGGCGTCATCATTTATCAGGAACAGGTGATGCAAATTGCGCAGATCCTTTCCGGCTATTCGCTCGGTGAAGCCGATCTGTTGCGCCGCGCGATGGGTAAAAAGATCAAGGCGGAAATGGATGCACAGCGCGAGCGCTTCGTCTCCGGGGCCGTCGAGCGCGGATTGGATACCAAAACGGCCGATACCATCTTCGACCTCTTGGCTAAATTTGCCGATTACGGCTTCAACAAAAGCCACGCGGCCGCCTATGCTTTGGTTGCCTATCAAACCGCCTATCTGAAGGCTAATTTCCCGGTTGAATTTCTAGCGGCTTCCATGACGCTGGATCTATCGAATACCGACAAGCTTTCGGAATTCCGACGCGAAGCCCAGCGGCTTGGCTTCCGTGTGGATCCGCCATCCATCAACCGTTCCGGTGTGACGTTTGAAGTCCATCAAGACAATGACGGCCAATTGTCCATCCGCTACGCCTTGGCAGCCATTAAGGGCGTTGGCGCGCAGGCGGTGGAAAGTCTCGTTACCGCGCGGGCCGATCAGCCGTTCAAGGATTTGGGTGATTTGGCGCGGCGGATTAATCCGCGTTTGTTCAATAAGAAAACACTCGAAAGCTTGATTGCTGCCGGCGCGCTCGATGAAATTGAGAAAGATCGCGCCAAATGTTTTGCCGCGGTTGATGGCATCATGGCCATGGCCAATCGCTCGCAAGAAGAAGCGCTCGCAGGGCAGGGTGATATTTTTGGGGGTCTTGGTGAGCCGGAAGCGTTGCGCGTGCCACCCCATGCGCCTTGGCAAGCCTCCGAACGGTTGCAGCGCGAATATGATGCGATCGGCTTCTTTTTATCCGGCCACCCGCTTGATGACTATGCTGGCATTTTGAAACGGCTCAAAGTTCAAAGCTATATGGATTTTGCCCGTGATGCCCGTGGCGGGGCAACGGTCGGCAAACTGGCCGCAACCGTGCTCGATCGCAGCGAACGCCGGACGAAGTCGGGTAGCAAAATGGGCATCTTCGCCCTGTCGGACCGGTCCGGTCATTTTGAGTCGATCATTTTCCAAGAAGGCCTCAACCAGTTTCGCGATGTGTTGGAGCCGGGGCAGGCCGTTGTGCTGATCGTTCAGGCGCAGGTTGAGGGTGAAGATGTCCGGATTCGCATTCAATCCGCCGAACCATTGGAAAAGGCCGCCTCGCGCTTGCCAAGCTCGCTGCGTATTACGCTGTCGGATGCCTCGCCCTTGCCGGCCTTATCTGGCGCGCTAAAGGATCGGGGGGACGGGGAAGTCCTCATTATTTTACCGATTGATGGCGGGGTCAGGGAAGTCGAATTGAAATTGCCGGGCGGATTCCGAGCCACACCGCAGATTGCCGGTGCAATTCGAACCATTCCGGGCGTTATGGCTGTGGAACATGGCTGATTGCCCTTCTACCCCTTGCAAAACGCTGTCCCCCCGCGTATAGGACGGCCCATCACACATGCGGGGACTGGGCGTTCGCGTCCTTTCCGGTGATCGGCCATGAGGGCCGGTTCACATCCCCCGCAGAGGACATAACCGGAGAATACACCAATGGCTTTGCCAGATTTTTCTATGCGTCAATTGCTCGAAGCGGGCGCCCATTTCGGCCACCAGTCGCATCGCTGGAACCCGAAAATGCAGCAGTTCATTTTCGGAACGCGCAATAACATCCATATTATCGATCTCGCCCAGTCGGTTCCTATGCTGCATCGCGCCCTTCAGGCCGTGTCAGATACGGTGGCCAATGGCGGTCGTATTCTGTTTGTTGGCACGAAGCGCCAGGCTGCCGATCTGATCTCGGATGCGGCTAAGCGTTCTGCTCAATATTATGTCAATTCGCGTTGGTTGGGCGGCATGTTGACGAACTGGAAGACGATTTCCGGTTCGATCCAGCGCCTAAAGAAGGTTGACGAATTGCTCGCCGGCGGCGCGCAGGGTTTGACGAAGAAAGAGCGTTTGATGCTTTCCCGCGAAAAGGAAAAGCTCGACAAGGCGCTTGGCGGTATCCGTGAAATGGGCGGTACGCCAGACATGATCTTCGTGATCGACACAAATAAAGAACAGCTCGCCATTCAAGAAGCGCAGCGCCTTGGCATTCCAGTGGCTGCCATCATTGATACGAATTGCGATCCGGATGGCATCACGTTCCCAATCCCAGGCAATGATGACGCCGGTCGTGCGATTGCGCTTTACTGCGATCTCATCGCACGCGCAGCGCTTGACGGTATTTCGCGCAGCCAGGGCTCTTCGGGCATGGATATTGGCTCGTCTGTCGCGCCAATGGCTGAAGTGCTTCCCGTTGATGCAGCGCCTTACGTTGGTGAAGCGTTTGAGCGTCTTTCCGTTCCTCGCGGTGCGCCGGACGATTTGAAGAAGCTGACGGGCATTGGCCCGCAGCTTGAGCAGAAGCTGAATGAGGCTGGCGTCTACCATTATTGGCAGGTTGCTGCGATGTCGGATGCGGATGTCGCCAAGCTCGATCAAGAGCTGAAGCTGAATGGTCGCGCTGGACGTGACGGCTGGGTTGCATCGGCTCGCGGTCTTGTTGAAGCCGGTTAATTAAACACATCCGATCCGCAAATCTGTCACGCGAATCGGTCCTTGTGATAAACGAGACGGCGGCTTTCGGGTCGCCGTCATTCTTATGAACGGATGAAAGGATTATCCCATGGCAACTGTTACCGCGG
>CANGLU010000043.1 GCA_947455025.1 Hyphomicrobiales bacterium | reverse complement strand
TACCGATCCGGTGACGGGCGAAAATGAGGAAACCTTGGCAGGGCTCGCTTTTGCGCAACCGACCAATGCGGCACGCGATTCGAATGATCCTTCCACTTGGGGTCGGGTCGGGCGTAACGAGGTTTGTCCGTGCGGATCTGGTAAGAAGTTTAAACACTGTCATGGGGTGATGGCCTGATCATGGCTTTACGTCATGATAGCGCTTGACGGCTGGATGGCGCTGGGATGAACTATCGCCACAACAGAGTGTGGCAGATGCATATGACGGCTGAACGTTTTACCGTAACCTATCGTGTAACGCCCGATGATACGCGCTCAATTGAAGCGCATGCGAAAGATATCTGCATCGAGGAGACGGTTGAGATCCCCGAGGATGCGGTTCCCGCCTCGCATTGGGAACAGGGGATTGTCGGCCGCATCGAAAGCATTACCGAGCGCGCCGGACAACCAACGGATTATGATGTCCGCATCAGTTATCGCGTTGATATTACCCGTAATGAAATTCCGAATCTTCTGAATGTTGTGTTTGGCAATATCTCGATCAGGCGCGGGATCAAGGTTATCGATATTGCTTTCACGGATCAGCAGGTGGAAGCGTTTGGCGGTCCGCGCTTCGGGACAGATGGCTTGCGGAAGGCGTTGAATGTTTTTGGGCGCCCTTTGGCCACCACAGCCATTAAGCCGCTTGGCCTATCGGCACGCGAACTTGCGACGCTTTGCGGTGGCTATGCGCGTGGCGGGCTGGATATTATCAAAGATGATCACGGGCTGATCAACCAACATTTTCATCCGTTTGAAGAACGCGTGTTGCGCATCCAAGAGGCGATCCGGGAAGCCAATGCGAAGACGGGTCGGGTGACGCATTATTATCCGATGGTTGCGGGAGGTTTCGCGACGATCGAAAAGCAGATGGCCTTTGCGCAGGCACAAGGATGCTTCGGCGTGCTGGTTGCGCCGATGCTGATTGGTCCGGATACGGGGTTTTATCTCGCGCGGAAATATGGTCTGGCGGTTATGACACACCCGACCTTTACCGGAACCCATTTTCATGATCCCCGGCATGGCATGACGCCTGCCATTTTGCTTGGAACATTGTTCCGGCTTTTTGGCGCTGATATCTCCGTATTTCCGAACTATGGCGGGCGCTTTACGTTTACCGAAACCGAATGCCATGATTTAGCCCTTGCATTGCGCGGTCCTGTCAAAGGCATGAAGGCGGCGTTCCCGTCACCTGCCGGTGGCATGACGATTGAAAAAGTAGGCGCCATGCTTGATGCGTATGGCGAGGATACGGCGCTGCTCATTGGGGGCGCTTTGTTGCGCTATTCTCCCGATCCGGAAATAAGCGCTCGCGCGTTTGTCGACGCGCTAGAGCAAGCCGTTAAAGCAAAGAAGGGTCAAGCATGATGAAACTCGTTCGACATTTTAAAGATTTTGGATGGGACGATGTGGATGTGTTGGCCTATAAAGAGGGTGGGCCTTATAAAGGCGTCACGCGACAGGTTCTCTTTGAAGGGGCCGATGCGCTGCCGTGCCAATGGCGCTATTTTGAAGTGGAGCCGGGCGGCCATTCAACGCTTGAGCGTCATGAGCATTTGCACAATGTTTTGATTTTGCGCGGTCGGGGCCAATGCCTCGTTGATGGTCATATTCATACGATTGGCGAACATGATTTGATCCATGTGCCGCGCCTTTCGTGGCATCAATTCAGAGCAGCAGAAGACGCGCCGTTAGGTTTTCTCTGCCTTGTGGCGGATGAGCGCGATCGGCCGCAATTGCCCAAGGATGAAGATTTAGCAGCTCTTTCCATCGATCCTGAAATTCGTGATTTCATCCGTCCCTGATCATCGAGCGCAACGGTCTAACCGGCGGAGCAGATGGGCGAGCGTGGCTTGATTACGATCGTCAATAAAGCCGGTTAATCCCGTTAAGCGTAACGTTCATTTCACTGGGCAGGGCGATCAGGTTTTCGCTTTTCATCCACGCTGAATAATTTCTTGATTTGAAAAATTCCAGGACGAAAGCTGCGTCTGTCTTGTACATTTCAATCAGACAAGCGGGGCGGTGCTGGTCGATGGATTGGGTTGCGCCGCGCAAAGCCGCATCTTCCATTCCCTCGATATCGAGTTTTATAAAATCGATGGCTTCCTTGAAATGATCAACCGTAATGGTCTTCACGGTTTCACGCTCCCGAAAGACCATGTTCTGATTGTCGCTGTGTTTGGGTGGCCTTAGCTCAAGGGAGCCAAAATTATTATTCGCAGAATAATCGGGCAACATAATATCAAGCGGCTCATCACTCACATTGCTGACGGCGTTATGGTGACAAAATGTATTTGTGAGATTGTTTAAGGCCACCGTTCCGCACAACATGTAATAAATCTGGCGTTGCGCTTCGAACGCTCTGATCATGATGCGGTTTCTAAACAGGCTGCCCAGCGCCAGTGTATGGGTGCCAATATTCGAGCCAATGTCATAAAAGACGACGCGTTCTTTTGTCGTGAGTCGGTATTCAAGGATCTTGCCGATCAATTGAATATCATCGCCTGCCCAATAGCCGTTTTGCGTGATCGTGCGGCTGATAATCGTGTCGTTCTTGCTAACGATGATGGGACCAAAATCAGATGGCTGTATAATATTGGGATATTTCATTCCGTTTCCGCGTGGCTTCATGGGACATGAGCCTCATCTTTCGATCAGGCTCATCATTGAATGTTACGCAGAACGAAGAACTAACGCTGTGGTGAGATGGTCAAACAAAACCATCCTCGAGGGAGCTTATCCGCGACGTGGCGGCAGAGGGACGTTGGCAGGCGTGCTACTCATAACCGGTTCAGCCGAAGGCTGAAGGGGCGCTTCACCAAACCATTTTTGGAAGAAGCCATCATCTTGGGCGGCAGATGCCGCTGGAACGGGTGTTGCCGCATAGGCCGTCGCCGTAACGGGCTCTGGTTGGCGTGGAACCGGATTGCCTAAATGATCGAGTTCCGTTTCTTGCACCGCCGCCAGTGCATCCGGACGGCTTAGCTCGCCAACCGCAGCCCATTTTTCGAGGAGCTTTTGCTTTTCCGGCGTACGGAAATAGGGGTTTTGATCGCCGTCGGAATAGGACATGTGAATGGTCGTTGCTCCGGCCGCGATTAGAGCGGCCATCTTCGCATTGTCGGCCGCTGTTTTTGCGGCGATCTCGGCGGCAGCAGGATCGGCTGCAGCGGTTTGGCCGCACCCCGGCGCTTCCGTTGCACCAAAGGTGTAGCGCGCCCCGCAATAGCCAACGGCAGGCTCTTTTTTCGTTACTTCAAAACGGTCGCTGCCTTCTTTGAGATTTTTCCAGAAGGGCAGGTTTTCATCGTTGCGGAATTTGACCAAATTCTCCGCCGTCATATGAAACGGATAGGATTGGAACTGGACCGATTTTTGGCCGCCTTGAAACGCTTCGCGCATCACGGCGTAAATTTCTTCGATCTGCTCATTGGTCATCGCAAAGCAACCGCGTGACGAGCAGGTGCCATGCACCATAATGTCGCCACCGTTACGGCCCAGCGAGCGTTCCATCGCATTCGGGTAGCCGACATTGAAGGCGAGCCACAAAGCGGAATTCGGGTTCATTTGATTAGGCGTAACCGTGTAGAAACCTTCCGGTACCTGACGGTCGCCTTCCCGCGTCTTGGGCCCCAATTGGCCGGACCAGCGGCAAACCGGATAGGACTTCATCAAAGCATATTGGCCGGAGGATGTGAGCTTCCAGATTTCGATCTCCGATTCCTTTTTATAGGCACGGATCAAAATCGGCGCGTCGCGGTTGGACCCGATATGGTCCATCGCAGCCAGCGTTGCCGCAGGAATGGGGGTTACTGCCCGCGCATTGGTGTAGGCGGTGCGGTTATTGGTTGAGCTACAGCCACCTAAGATAAGAAGGGCCGAGAGAAAAAAGGCGCGGTGTAAGAGGGGCAGGGCCATCGGGTGTCTCTGAAGAGGCATAAGCTACGAATCAACGAAGGCACCCTACGCCAACGTGGTTTACCGGCTCTTAATAACCCGAACGCTTCAAAAAATCGAGGGCCTGGCGATTGGCTCTGTTGATTATAGTTTTCGGCCAATAGCGAGGAACTTTTCCGCCCGCTTGTCCCTTAACTGGTTGGGCGAGAGGCCCGAAAGCGTTTTGAGCGATTTCTCAACCGCTTCGCCGACCGAGGCAAGCGTCAAAGTATGGTCGCGATGCGCGCCACCGACGGGCTCCGGGATGATCCCGTCAACAATGCCAAATTTGAGCAGGTCTTGCGCCGTTATTTTCATCGTTGTCGCCGCTTCCTGGGCTTTCGATGAATCACGCCAGAGAATGGAAGCGGACGCTTCTGGCGAGGCGACCGTGTAAATCGAATGTTCGAGCATCAACACCGTATTGGTGCTGGCAATGGCAACCGCGCCGCCGGAGCCACCTTCGCCAATCACAATCGATACATTGGGAACGCCCAAGGCCAGGCAGGCTTCGGTCGAGCGGGCGATGGCTTCGGCCTGTCCGCGTTCTTCCGCGCCAATGCCGGGATAGGCGCCTGCGGTGTCGACAATCGAGATGACGGGGAGGTTGAAACGGTCGGCCAATTCCATGATGCGAACGGCTTTCCGGTAGCCTTCCGGCATTGCCATGCCGAAATTATGGCGAATACGGCTTTCCGTATCCCAGCCCTTTTCTTGGCCGATCACCGCGACGGATACGCCGCGGAATTGCCCAATGCCTGCGACAATCGCCTCGTCTTCGCCAAACGAGCGATCACCCGCGAGGGGCGAAAAATCGCTGATCAAGCCGGTAATATAATCCCGAAAATGCGGACGCATCGGGTGGCGGGCTACCATGGCCTTTTGCCAAGGGGTAAGCGACGCGTACAGCTCTTTCAGCGTCGATTTGGCCTTTGCTTCAATCCGCGCGATTTCGTCTGCGATGGCGGGCGAGCCGCCGGCTGCGAGAATGGCGCTCAATTCGTCGGCTTTGGCGTCAATTTCAGCGACGGATTTTTCAAAATCGAGATAGGAGCGCATTGAATTAGCCTCTGGCCCAGATTGAATAGGGTTGCCGCCCTAAGGTTGGGCGCTGAGTTCTGACGTTAGAGCGGGCTTTCGTCAAGCCGCGGACTGCCGGCGGGAACAAGGATGGGTGAAAGTTGGGCCCGGCTGCGCTGCGTCGCACTGACCATAATCGGCCGATAGAGGAGTTTGGTCGCCTCTACAATGTGGACGCCCGCAAAGGGTAAAGCCAGCGCGTTGCCCAATTTTTCCCACGCGACGGCGGTTTTGGCCAGCATGCTGCCCTTAAAAGGTGGAAAATGCAGCGCTTCCGACCAATGGGAGGGCGAAAACAGCGCTTCGCGCAATAATTCGGTCAATTGGCGGCGGGAAAAGGGCTGTCCATGTCCGAAGGGCGTTTTATCAACCCGGGCCCAAAGGCCGCGTCGATTCGGCGTAACGATCATCAACTGGCCGCCTGGCGTCAAAATCCGCCAGAGCTCGCTCAGCATATCTTGTGGATTATCCTGGGTCTCAAGCCCGTGAATGACCAATAAGCGGTCAATGGAGGCATTGGGGAAAGGCAAGGCGTCGGACGAGGCAAGGACGGTGGCCGAGGGGCGGTCATTGGGCCAATTCACCACGCCTTGACGCGCGGGCATGACCGAGATCACCCGCTCGGCCTCACCGACAAAAGCGTCGAGATAAGGCGTTGCGTAGCCCAAGCCCAATAGAGCGAGCGACTGGGTGTTAGACCACCGCTGCCGAATATGGTCCGAAATGACCTGTTTCGTGACGCGACCGAGCGGTCCGGCATAAAAGCTTCGAATATCGATCACATCGAGCGCCATAACGCTTCCTTTTCGCCGGTTCAGGAGACAATATAGGGCCGCGCTCGCAAAAGGAAAACCTATGCCTCTTTTAATCCATCAATTCGCCATCGGTTCGGATAATCTCGGTGTCCTGATCCATGATCAAGCCACAGGCCGCACCGCGTCGATTGATGCGGGTGAAGAAGCACCCATCCTTCATGCGTTAAACGAGACCGGATGGACTCTGACGGATCTTTTCATCACGCATCACCATGGCGATCACATTGCCGCTTTGCAGCCGTTGAAAGAGCGGTATGGCGCGCGTGTTGTGGCACCCGCCGCCGATGCGCATCGGATACCCGCGATCGATGTCGCCGTTCACGAAGGGGATGAGGTGCAATTGGGCGAGACGGGGTTTAGTATTTTCGAGACGCCGGGACATACGAGTGGTCATATCGCTTATTATAGTGCGGACGCAAAGGTCGTTTTTGCAGGCGATACGATGTTCTCGATGGGGTGTGGTCGGTTGTTTGAAGGCACGCCGCTTGAGATGTGGACCTCTTTGTCCAAATTGGCGCGCTTGCCGGACGACACGCTTTTATATTGCGGCCATGAATATACACTTTCCAATGCCCGATTTGCGCTTCGGTTTGATGCTGGAAACGCTGCGTTACAAAAGCGGGCGCAAACCGTTGAAGCGCTGCGCGCCAAGGGTGAATTCACGATTCCGTCCACGATTGGGCTTGAGAAAGCGACCAATCCCTTTTTGCGCGCGGCTGAGCCCGATTTAGCGCAATCGGTTGGGTTAGCGGGGCATCCGGCGGTTGAGGTTTTTGCGGCCTTGCGGGAAGCAAAAAATAAAGGATGAGCTCGGTGGCGTTTTGCCGAGTGCTGCAGATGGATGAAGACGTGATAGAACAGATTCGAACGATTGAAGGACACAGCGCGCGCGCTTGGCCCGCCCAAACATCGACGTCAATTGTGGGGTGGGAGTTGCGGCTTTCGCCCATTCTATCGTCAAAACGCACCAATTCTTTGAACGCTGTTACGCCGGAGGCTGGCCGCTTTGCCGAAGCGCTTCAAACCGCGCGGATGATCTGCCACGAGCAAAAAGTGCCTTGCCATGTGAGGCTTCATCCGCTCGGTGGCCAAGAGCCGGTCGATCACTTACGCGCCCTAGGGCTCAATGGCCGCGGAGAAACAACCGTCGAGGTTTTGGATTTGACCGATCCCTATTCGGTCGATCAGCGCATTGTCTTTAGCGAGTCCTTGTCAGATCTGTGGCTCGATACCAATGCCATCACGCATGATCATGGCGAGACCGAGCGAAACGGGATTCGCGATAGCCTTGCATCGGTGGCGATACCGCAAGGGTTTGCGGTAGCTTTTGATGGTGGTGTGCCCTGTGCCGTTGGCCGTGCGGCGTTGGATGAGGGTTTAATGGGCATTTTCCAGATTGCGACATTACCCTCGGCGCGCCGCAAGGGGTTAGGCCTTGCGGTTGTGACGTCGCTTCTGGAATGGGGGCAGCGCAATGCCGCGACGAAAGCCTATTTGCAGGTCGAAAGCGGCAATATTGCCGCGCGAAATCTCTATGAAGGCTTAGGGTTTCGGCCTTTATACACCTATGACTATTGGACGCTTCCGCCACTTTAAGAACACGACATAAAAGTCGGATTAAAGATACCCATTGCCAAAGCCGCACGAATTTGCCTAAATCCGACACAAGGGTAGGGTGAGGGAGCGGCGGCCATGACACAATCTGGCGAAAAAACGCAACAATCAACATCAGTGACACAGACTTTGGGTCTTGTGCTGGTCCCCGATTTTTCAATGATTGCGTTTACGTCCTTGATCGAGCCCTTGCGGTTGGCCAACCGCGTTTCGCACCAGCAGCTCTATGACTGGAAAATTTATACGATTGATGGCGCCGCCGTGCAGGCCTCGAACGGTATTCGCCTAGAGGCCGATGGCAGCATTGCGGATATCGGTCCAATGCCGAATGTCGTGGTGTGCGGCGGCGTGGATATTCAACGCCAAGACCATTCGTTGCTGATCGCCAAATTGCGCCGTCTTGCTTTTTATGGCGTCTCTATTGGCTCGGTTTGCACAGGCTCTTATGTGCTGGCGAAAGCGGGTTTGCTTGATGGGTTCCGCTGCACTATTCACTGGGAAAACCATGAATCGTTGCGCGAAGAATTTCCGCATCTCGATGTGACCGACGAGCTTTACGAGATTGATCGCAACCGCTTCACCTGCGCGGGCGGCACGGCGGCGATTGATATGATGCTCTCGATGATCAATGCCCGTTGCGGGCAAGAGGTGGCGGCCTCCGTTACCGACGAGTTGATCCACCATCGGATGCGCAATGCGAATGAGCGTCAACGGATGGAACTTCGGGCGCGTCTTGGTGTTGCCAATCAGCGTGTCTTGGCGGTGGTTGCAACGATGGAACAAAACATTGAGGAGCCGCTTTCCTGCGGGGAATTGGCCGAACATGTCGGCTTTTCCGCTCGACAGCTTGAACGTCTGTTTCAGAAATATATCGGCCAGGCGCCCACGCGGTATTATCTCGGCTTGCGTTTGGCCCGCGCGCGGCATCTCTTGTTGCAAACGAGCATGCCGATTTTATCGGTTGCCTTGGCGTGCGGCTTCGTTTCCGCGTCGCATTTCTCGAAATGTTATAGCGAGCATTTTAACCGCACCCCGTCTGAAGAGCGCTTTGGGCCCCGCCAAAAAGCGGCAAAGCGCGGCGCGTTGCTAGCGGAAGCGAATGAGCGCGAGGGTGCGCAAAGCGCAGCCTCCATCGGAACCCTGTCTTAAAAGGAGCTGTCATCATGAACCGCCTTCTTCTTTTGATCGTGGCGGCTTTGGGATTGATGGCGACGGCAGCGTGGGCCGAAACCGATAATGAGCGGTTGGATGGACTTTTTGAAAAATTAAAAGCCGCACCGGATCACGCCGCAGCCGATGCGGTGGCGGGGCAAATCAAACGGATCTGGATGCATTCTGGCAGCGATACGGCTGACCTTTTATTGGAGCGGGCGGATACCGCGCTTGAGCATCAAGACATGCCGCTGTCGATTGAGCTTCTCGATCGTCTCGTTGTGCTGGCGCCTGATTGGGCCGAGGCGTGGAACCGCCGCGCGACATTGTTTTATTTGATGGATGATTATCGCCGCGCGATGGCGGATATTGCCGAGACGCTGAAGCGCGAACCGCGCCATTATGGCGCGATTGCCGGCATGGGGCTTATCTTTTTGCAGCGCGGCAACAAGAAGCTCGCTTATGAGGCGTTCGAGCGCGTGCTTGCAATTTACCCGCAACTCGAGACGGCGCAAAAAGCCGTTGAAGAGCTGCGTCCTGAAGTCGAAGGTTCGCCGCTCTAACGCTTTAAGGGACGTAAGCAATCCGCATCATATTCGTGGCACCCGGTGTGCCGAACGGAACACCAGCGACAACGATAATCCGTTGGGCGGATTTTGCGAATTCTTCTTGAGATGCAATGCGGCAGGCGCGATCGACCATATCGTCGACATCGGTTGCATCCTCGGTTTCAATCGCGTGAATGCCCCATGCAATCGCCAAGCGGCGAGCGGTTGATGCGCTCGGCGTGAGCGCGAGCACGGGCGCTTCCGGTCTTTCCCGCGAAAGACGAAGACCCGTTGCACCCGAGGAGGTCCAAGCGACAATGGCTTTAAGATCAAGCGTTTCGGCAACATCACGCGCCGCCATAGCAATCGCGTCAGCGCCGGTGGCTTCAGCCAAAGCGCGCTGGTTGTTGATGATCGAGCGATAAAGCGCATCGCTTTCCACTTCTTCGGCAATGCGGTTCATCGTCGAGACGGCTTCAACCGGGAATTGTCCGGCGGCCGATTCAGCCGAAAGCATGATCGCATCCGCACCATCGAAAACGGCGGTGGCGACGTCCGAGACTTCGGCGCGCGTTGGCACGGGCGAGGTGATCATGGATTCGAGCATTTGGGTTGCAACCACAACCGGCTTGCCGAGGCGGCGCGCCATGCGGGTGATGCGCTTTTGCAAGCCCGGGACCTTTTCCATCGGCATTTCGACGCCAAGGTCGCCACGCGCCACCATGAGCGCGTCGGAGATTTCGATGATCTCGTCGAGGCGGGCAATGGCCTGCGGCTTTTCGATTTTCGAGAGAATGAGCGCACGGCCCCGCGCGGTTTTGCGCACATCGGCCACGTCTTCTGGACGCTGCACAAAAGAAACCGCGATCCAGTCAATGCCGACTTCGAGCGAGGCTTCGAGATCCGAGCGGTCCTTTTCCGTCATGGCGGCCACAGGGATCATCGTATCGGGCAAGCTCACGCCCTTGCGGTTTGAAACCTTGCCCGGCACTTCGACAACTGTCACCGAGCGCGTCTTGGTCGATTCGGTCACGCGCAATTTAACTTTGCCATCGTCGATCAAAATCACATGGCCCGGCTCAAGCGCGGAGAGAATTTCCGGATGGGGGAGGTGAACGCGGGTGCCATCGCCCGGCTTCTTGTCGGAATCAAGCACGAAGCTTTGACCCTTTTCCAGCATCGCGCCACCATCGGCAAACGTATCGAGACGAAGCTTCGGGCCTTGCAGATCGACCATGATGCCAATCGGACGACCGACCTCGCGTTCAACCGCGCGGATCATGGAAACCTGATTGCGCATACCGTCATGGGAGGCATGGCTCATATTGATGCGAAACACGTCGACGCCCGCGATGAACAATTTCTTGATCATGTCTTCGGAGGTTGAAGCCGGACCCAAAGTCGCGATGATTTTTACGCGGCGCAAACGTCTCATGATGTGTCTTCTTCTTTCTATGGTTCTATTTTGCAGGCTGGCGGGTTGGGTCCGTTAATTGGACGGTCCATGTTTTTTGCTCGCCAGTATCAATCTCTTGAAATTTTTGTCGGTCAAACCCCCGGGCAAGGCAGTCGTCGACCCCGTCGATCGTAAATTGTCGATCTTGTGTGCACATGACGGATGTCCCACTCCAATCTCCCCCACGGTCGTAATCTTGCGCATAAATATAATAAAATCGTGAAGACAGGCTGCCATTAATGAGCGTTTCGCATTCGCTCGGCTTAATGTTCCACCAGCCTTCGCTGCGCCAGTTCTCTTTCGTTTTGTACCCGATCGCCACGCCAACGCGGCTTGTTGTGAGATTACATAACCGGAAATCGGCATAGCTCGGCTCAATGCCAAAAAGGCTTAAACCAACAGCACAAGCAGGCAAAAGCCAAAACGAAAAGGTTCGGACCATGGGGTACGTTTTGTCATGGTAGAACGCGATTGTCACCTTTCAATCGATCCTTTTGGCGATTATTTATCGATCTGGGCGGCTTCTTTGGGGCGGGCGATATAAATGCCGAGCAAAATCAGCGCGCCACCGATCAATTGAAGGCCGACAATGTCTTCGCCCAAAACGAGCCAAGCCATTAAGGCGGCGGCAATGGCTTCGATGAAAATCACAAAGGACGTGAACACGGTTGGCAGGCGGCCGAGCGCTATGGCCAGCAAACCTTGCCCGCCAGCATGGCTGATCAGCGCCATGGCCAACAATGCGGCATAGCCGGAGAGCCCGTGGGGTAAAAAGCTATCGCCGTTTAAAAGCGCCGCTATCGCTAAAATGGGAGCCGTGACGAGCGACAGACCAAAGGTAGCGCGCGCCGCACCCGAGGCTTTCCGCGCCGATTGCACAGCGAAGAAATAGAGACCGAAAAACAAAGCCGTAAACAGGCCAAACACATCGCCTTTGACATGGTTGGCATCGAGCTCCATGGAGCGGCCGATCAGCGCGATGCCGCCCGTCAGACACAGCGCCATGCCAATGGGGACGGCGCGCGGGATTTTTTGGCGAAAAATCAACCAAGCGGTGAGCACCACCCAGATCGGTGTCGTTGTGCCGAAAAACGTCGCATTGGCGACGCTCGTATTCAAGATCGACAAATGCCAGAACAGCAAATCGCCTGCGAAGAGGAGGCCTGCGATCAAAATCGGCCAATTCATCGAGGGCTTGGTGCCGGTACCCGATTGACGCTCTTCGGCGAGTGCCCACGCATAAAGAACGGGAAGCGCAAAGGCGACCCGCCAAAAGGCCGATGCGAAGGCTGGAACGCCATCGGCGGCGGCAAAGCGCACAAAAATCGGCGAAACGCCCATCGCCAAAGCACCTCCCACCAAAGCAGCAAGGCCAAAGGGATCAATTGCGCGGTTCAAAGAAGGGTGTAAGGTTTGGGACATGGGTTACGCCAAATGAGGAAAACAATGGGTTTCCTATGGTATGAATCGTGATCCGTCACTAAGGTTAAGCGACAAAACGCCTGACGAGTGGTTTCTCATGCCTTTTTCTCCCTATGCCGCTACCCCCGATGACGCGCCCGAGCATCCGGTTACCGAGATCGAGGGCGATCCTTCGAGTGGTGTGATTATTTTATGTGATCATGCATCGAACGAGATACCACCGGAATACCGCGCGCTTGGCATGCCGGACGATCAGCTCTCGCGTCATATAGCCTATGATATTGGCGCTGCCGGAATGGCGCGCCGCTTGGCCGAGGCGTTTAGTGCCCCAGCCCTTCTCACCAATTTCTCGCGTCTTTTGATCGACCCCAACCGCGGCGAAGACGATCCAACCCTTGTCATGCGCCTATCGGACGGGGCTGTTGTGCCAGGCAATGCGCGGGTCGATGAGGCCGAAGTCGAGCGGCGGATCAAACGCTTTTATCGCCCCTATGACCGGGCCATCAAAGCCAAAATTGCGCAAGCGATGGCAACAGGTGTTCGCCCGGTTATTCTTTCCATTCATTCCTTTACGCCGAATTGGCGCGGTTATCCGCGGCCTTGGCATGCGGGAATCTTGTGGGCGAAAGATCACCGCCTTTCGCAAAGCCTGATTGCCGCATTGGCCGCGAATGACGACCTCGTCGTGGGCGATAATGAGCCCTATCATGGTGCGCTCAAAGGCGATGTGATTGACCGGCACGCGCTGGCCCATGGGTTTTCCAATACGCTGATCGAAATTCGGCAAGATTTGATTGCCGAGGCCCAGCAAGCTGCGGCTTGGGGCGATCGGTTGGCCGAGACATTGCGGCCTTTGCTGGAGCATCCCCAGCATCGTGAGGATTTCCGGCTCGCCTAAGACGTCATCCACAGGGTCGAAGCGCCGACCATCGAACGTGTCTTGACCGCTCGCAAGCGATGGCGGACAGGAGATGCCACAGATTTTTTTAAACGCGTGAGGCTTTTATGACTAATTCCGTTGCTGGCGAAGAACTCAAGGCCTTTATCGAGCGGATTGAGCGCCTGGAAGAAGAAAAAGCGGCTTTGGCGGGCGATCTTCGCGATGTTTATTCGGAAGCCAAAGCCAATGGCTTTGACACCAAGATCATGCGCAAAATTGTCTCCTTGCGCCGCAAAGACCACGCCGAACGGCAAGAGGAAGAAGCCATTATGGAGCTTTATCTCGCCGCATTGGGTATGCAGGGCTGACCGGATTTTCCGGCAGCGCAAGTTGGCGCTGATTTCTTCGAAAACTGTCCGGAAGGCGGGCCGAGATCTTCGGTCGCGGAAAAGCGCGTTGCATCGCCGCTTAACGCCAAGCGTGAAGCCTGAACGGCTTCCAAAGTCAGCGGCTTTTTAAGCTCGAGCTTCGGTGCTGCGGCTACCGATGGTTTAACGAGGGCGGGTGCAGCGGGGGCTGCATCCTGCGATGGCGCATAGGCCAGCGCCAGTGTCGGTGCAGCAGAACGCCGTCCATCGGTTATGATTTTAGGCAAAGTGGCATCAGCCCGTGAAGCGCCAATGCTGGCCGTTGTTTCAGATCCATCCGGCACATTCAAAAGCGCGACATGGCCCGAAGGCTTGCCCGATAAAGTGCGCATTGGCGGCAGTGGAATTTGTGCGGAAGCCACGGAGGAAAGCGGTGCAAGCGTGCCACCATTCCGCAAAGGCGGCATCGGAACTGCTACGCCACCAAGGGCCGGAGCCCCCGTTTGCCATATGAGCTGAGGCGCGCCTGTTTGCAGCGCGATGACGGAAGGGATTGGTGCGCCGGGTTTGGCCGGAGGCATCGGGGCGTTTGGTGCCAAAACGGCCATTTTGAAGGAAGAGAGCGGCGGCATCGCCACCATTTGCGGGAGTTTCGCTGGTGCTGCGACAGGCGCGGGCGCGTCGGATTCGCTTCCATTGTCGGCTGTATCGGCGGCCGGAGCCGCGGCCTTGGCGACCGCTACGCGGGCGATTGGCTTTTGGGTGACGACTTCGGTGTCTTCATCCTCGCTGCTGCCGCCACCAAATAAAGCGGCCCAGAAGCTCTTGGTTTTAGGCTCGGGCGCGGCGTTTTCGCCTGCATCCGCATAAGAAGCGCCCATCACCGTGCCGCCATTCGCCAGAATTTCGGCTTCTGCCTCGGCATAGCGCTCAAGCGGGTGGCCATCGGATGGGATATGAACGGTTTTGCCATCCGGGAAGAGGCGGGCCAGCTCGTCATGTGACATGCGCGGCCAATGGCGGACGCTGCCCGCATCCAAATGGACGAAAGGCGTGAAGGCGGTTGGATAATAGCCGACACCGCCACGCTGCATTTTCAAACCGACTTCGCGGATTTGGGTAATGTTGGCGTCGGTGAGGTAAAAATCCATCGCCTTGCCGAGCATATGCTGCGAGTTTTTAGCAACTGCCTTGGACCGGCGGCGCAGCATGGCATTGGTTTCGGGCGAGCGATAGGCGGAGACGACGTTGATCGGTTCCGTCGAGCCGACGCTGCGTTGGGCTTCCCAGACGATATCGAACAGGCGCGGATCCATGCTGGTAGGCTCATCGCGGCGCCAATCGCGCAACAGCCAATTGAGCTTTTCAAGCGCGTCGCGGTCGAAGCTGCCATTGCGCTTATATTCTATGGTCAGGCTCTCGCCCGTATGCGTGTGGTAGAGCGAAATTGTCCGCGAATCACCATTGGCAATCGCATTGCCGCCCGATTCGACGCTGCCGATAAAGACGGAGAGCGAGACGGCCAATCCAGTAGCCAAACGGGAGAAAACGCGGCGATTAGGCCGATAAGGACGCGATAAGAGGGTTAGCACGGAAGGATCGCTCACTTAACTGATCCGCCGCGAGACGCAGAGGACTTCAAAATAGGGTCAACAAATCCTTGCCGAAAAAGATTAAGCGCGAGTAAACCCGTCTCGATTTTATGGCTCATGCGGTTGTCCGGCGGCGCTAAATCGCTATGGTGACCCCGTTATTTTCGGCCAGATTAAGGATTAATGGTTTGAAACTTCTGCTGGTGGTGGCCTGCGCGCTGATTGATAAAGACGGCCGTGTATTGATTGCTCAACGCCCCGAGGGCAAAGGCATGGCGGGGCTGTGGGAGTTTCCCGGCGGTAAAATTGAAGCCGGCGAACGGCCCGAGGAAACCCTGATCCGCGAGCTTGAGGAAGAGCTGGGCATAACGGTCAAAGAGCCGTGCCTCGCCCCTTTAACCTTTGCGAGCTTTCCCTATCCCGACTTTCATCTCTTTATGCCGCTTTATGTCTGTCGGCGGTGGGAAGGGGTGGTCGAGGCCAAGGAACATGCGGCGCTCAAATGGGTTCGCGCCACCAAGCTTCGGGACTATCCAATGCCGCCCGCGGATGAGCCGCTGATCCCGGCCTTGATTGATCTGTTAGGATCGGGCGCATGAAACTTTCGCCTCGGAACTTTTTCACGGTGCAATTGCTGGCCTGCTCGCTGATGTGGTCGAGCGGCTTTTTGTTCATGAAGCTTTTGGCGGATACGGTTGATCCGTTCGCCATCGCCTCTGTTCGCGCGACGTTTGCGGCGATTATTCTGGCCGGATGGTTTTTAATGCGCGGGCTCTCGCCGTTACCAGCGCGCTTTGAACTCGTGCCGTGGCTCATTTTGGGCACGTTGAACGGTTGGCTGCCCAATGTGTTGACGGCTTATGCGTTGCAGTCCGCAGGCGCGGGACCAAGCGCGATGATCCAGGCCTCGGGCCCGCTGATGGTGGCCGCGCTCTCCCATTTCGCCTTTTTGGATGAGCGACTAACGGTGCGAAAGATGATCGGTATTGCCGTGGGCTTTGCGGGTATGTTGGTGTTGATTGGGCCTTCAGCGCTTGATCATCAAGGTGCCAGCCTGTTCGGCGCGTTGGCCATGGTGGTTGTTTCGGTCTGCTATGCGGTCGGGAATGTGTATGCGAAATTCATCCCGCATGTGGAGCCGTCGCGCATGGCCTTGGGGCAACAGACGGTTTCAGCCCTTGCAGCGACGGGCCTCACCTTTGCCTTAAGCGGAAGCGCTGCCTATGCGCCGATTGTGCCGAGCTGGCCTGCGGCTTTG
The DNA here is from genome assembly GCA_947455025.1 of Hyphomicrobiales bacterium. GTDB lineage: Bacteria > Pseudomonadota > Alphaproteobacteria > Rhizobiales > Beijerinckiaceae > CAIUPE01. The sequence goes on along the minus strand of CANGLU010000043.1, from coordinate 6,302 downwards.
GGCTTAAGCCTGTTTTCAACCGCGCTGCCGATCACCATCTTTATGTATATGATCCGCGAGCAAGGCCCGACCAAGGCCGCGATGATCGGCTATTTGATGCCGACCTTTGCAACAATTCTGGCCGTTCTCTTTTTGGGCGAGGCGATTGGGCTGCGCGAGGTCATCGGCGGCTTGGTGGTTTTAGCGGGCGTGTTTGTGGTGACGACGGCGCCGCGCGCACCTTCCCCGTCCTTGCGAGCGAACGCGAAGCAACTCAGTTAATCGATATTTTTTTAAATCGGATCGTCGCAAGGGCTAGTTTTTCCAGCGCCATCAGCTGGGTTGCTTCGCGTTCGCTCGCAATGACGGCAATATCGTGTTGCGCCATTCCTGCTATCTACCTAAGGCCGAACTAATTCGGCGTCTTACCCGTCAAGGTTTTCGCCAAAAACAAACCGCCATGCTTTAGCCCGCCGCCATCAATGCCATGCGCCGTGCCGAGCGAGAGGTGGTATTGGCCGCCAATCTCGGCTTTGCCCAAAGCGTCCGAGGACATGAAAACAGCATCGATCGGGATGACCTCGTCCCGGTCGCCATGCACCAGTAGAATCGGCGGTTTGCCCGTGGCCTCACCAAGGTGCTCCGGCCCTACCAAAATACCGGAATAGCCAAGAATGGCCGCAGGCGGTATCGCGCGGCGAAGGCCAACATGTAACGCCATCATCGTGCCTTGGCTGAAGCCGACCAACGCCAGACGATCAGGGGTGAGGCCCAGTTTCTCAAGTTCCGCATCCAAAAACGCATCAAGCGTCGGCCTTGCGCCGGTCACGCCGCGCCAGCGCTCGGAGGGGTCGCGCATCGTGAGCGGGAACCATTGCCGCCCCATGGGGGACATGCCGCACGGCTCGGGCGCGTGTGGGGAGACGAAGGCCGCATCGGGCAACCAATTCTGCCATTGCTGACCGAGCTCGATCAAATCATTGCCGTCCGCACCATAGCCATGCAGGAAGACGACGAGGTGTTTTGCCTTGCCGGATTTGGGTTTTAGTCGGGGTCCGTCCATCATGGTCATCGTGCTCATTCGCCTCCGGCGGGGATCGCCTCTTTGCCAGATTTCATCGCGCCGTAATAGTTCCAGAGCAGCTTGGCTGCAACGCCGCGCCAGGGGCGCCATCGCTCGGCAAAGATTTCGATTTGTTTCACATCGGGCCGCGCGGGTAAATCAAACCCCATTCGAACCGCTTCTTGCAGGGCTAAATCACCCGCTGGAAACGCATCGGGATGGCCCAAGCAAAAGAGGAGATAGATGCGCGCCGTCCAAGGGCCAATGCCTTTGATCGCGACCATATGCGCCTCGGCTTCTTCCGCCGAGAAGGTTTCAAGCGCCGAGAGGGAAAGGCTACCGTCTTCGATGGCCGTTGCTATAGCACGCAAGGCCCGAATTTTGGGCGAGGAGAGACCAACACCACGCAGCGCGTCATCGTCGGCCTGCAATAGATCATCATGGCATAGCGCCGGAAACCGCGCTTCCACCCGCGCCCAGATCGCTTTGGCACTGGCGGTGGAGACTTGTTGCGAGACGATAATGGCGGCCAAGCCCTGCAAGCCCGGTTCGCGCTTCCGCAAGCGTGGCCTGCCACCGATGCGCAGCAATTCCGCCATAGCGGGATCGTGTGCTATGAGGGCTTTGAGGCCGCGATCAAGGCTCTCTTCACTGTCAATCAGCATTGTGTGTTCGTCTCTGTTCCATGACCCCTCCACTCTACGCTTCAAAGGATAACAGGCAAGCGGTGTTGCGGTTTGCGCCGAGCCCGAATGGCCCGCTGCATCGCGGCCACGCGCTATCGGTTTGGCTGAATGCTCAGGTGGCGCAAAGGCTGAAGGGTCGGCTCTTGCTGCGCATTGAGGATATCGATCCCGTTCGAAGCCGGCCGGAGCATATCGAGACGATTGAGGAGACGCTTGCTTGGTTGGGCGTCGCCTATGAGCGGCCCGTGCGACGGCAATCGCACTTTATGGCGGAGTATGTGCAAGCCTTTGAAACGTTAACAGCGCGGGGAGTGGTTTATCCGTGCTTTTGTACGCGGACAGAGATTGAGGCTGCGATCCAAGAAAAGGGAGAGGGCTGGCCGAGCGATCCGGATGGTAGTCCGCTTTATCCGCAAACCTGTCGCGCTTTAACGTCTCAAGAGGTTGCCACGCGTTTGGCCAATGGCGACAAACCGCAATGGCGGCTTGATTGTGCCAAAGCGATGGCTTTAACAGGCCCACTTACTTGGACGAGCTTTGATCCGGAAACGCTGGCTACGACCACCCATCAAGCGAGGCCCGAGCGTTGGGGTGATGTCGTCCTCGTGCGCAAAGACACGCCGACGAGTTATCATCTCTCGGTTGTTGTTGATGATGCCATTCAAGGCATTACCCATATTGTGCGCGGTATGGATCTTGAAGCGGCAACCGATATCCATAGGCTGGTGCAAGCACTGCTCGGTCTGCCGCAACCGCTCTATTGGCATCATCCGCTGATCAATGGTCCGGATGGAAAGAAGCTCGCCAAAAGCAAAGCTTCGGATTCGCTCGCGGTTGAGCGGGAGGCGGGGCTTACGCGCTCCGCTTTGCTTGAAGATTTTCGGCGCGCAGGCGTTTTAATGGATGCCGAGAACAGCCAGCCACAGGCTTGAGGAAAGCACCGATAAAGCCGTTGAAAGCGCGATGCCGCCGGATGCCAAAGCAATCCCCGTTTTATACCGCTCCGCAAACAAATAGGCATTGATGCCCGAGGGGGACGAGGCAAAGAGCACGGCGACCCCTGCCCAAACAGGCGGTACGGGGAAAACATAAAACGCCAGAAGATAAACCAGCGCCGGATGCAGCAAGAGTTTAATCGCGCATAAAATCGCAGCGAGGTTGAGATTGCCTTTGATGCCATAGCGTTTCAGCGCGATCCCCATCGCAAACAACGCGCAGGGAAGGGCAGAGGCAGCAATCGGATCAATCAATTGTCCGGCAAAAACCGGAACTTCAAGGCCTGAAAAATGAAAGGCCGAGGAGAAGAGGATCGCCAACAAAATCGGATGCGTCAGCAATTGCCGAATAACGGTTGGCCAATGCGCGCCGCGCCCTTCGATTAAGACGGTCGCCACCGTAAACATGATGGGGAGATGGATGGCCACCAAAAGAAAAAGCGGCACAGCGCCTTCTTTGCCATAGGCTTGCAGGATTAATGGCACGCCGACCAAGACGGTATTGGCTTGCGCGCCCGTAAATCCGGCGACCACGCTAGAGCCGTGATCAAGCGCGAAAAAGCGCGAGGCGATCCATTGCGATAAAGCCCAGACCAGCGCGACCGCGCCAAAATAGGACAGCCAATACCCCCAAGGCTGCGATTCCGGCATCGCCGTTCCGGTGAGCGTTTTAAAAATCAGGCAGGGAATGGCGATGGCAAAAACATAGTCGGATAGGCCTTCGCCCGTGCGGTCGCCCACGAGGCGCGTCATCCGCGCGAAAAAGCCTAAGCCGATCAGGCCAAAGACGGGAAGAACGATGGAGAGAATATGCAACATGGGGCTCTCAGGAGAGTTAAGTCGATCAGGGCGCCGTCTTTGAAGCCACGCGCACCGCACCTGGAGCCTTCGCCATGACATCATTGATGCCGTCTTGCTCGCGTTTGAAGACGCGCAGTTCCTTATCGTCCAATTCGCGGCTGCGCGGAAGTTTGATCGCCATCGGATCTTTAAATTCGCCTTTGACCAAAACTTCATAGTGAAGATGCGGGCCGGTTGCTAAGCCGGAGCTGCCGAGATAGCCGATCACCTGTCCCTGTCGCACGCGCACGCCTTCCGTTATGCCTTTGGCAAAAGCGGACATATGGGAATAGGTGGTTGTGAAATCGTAAGCGTGTTGAATTTCAACATGGCGGCCATAGCCCGTATCCCAATCAGCGAAAGTGACGATGCCATCGCCTGCCGCCAAAATCGGTGTGCCGACACTATTGGCCCAGTCAACGCCCGAGTGAAGACGCGAGACGTGCAAGATCGGGTGGTAGCGCATACCGAAGCCTGAACGGAAAATGCCTTCCGATATCGGTTTGCGCATCAGGAATTTGCGGTTCGATTTTCCTTGCTCGTCGAAATAGTCGATGCTGCCATCGTCGGGCGACTTATATTGGTAATAGCGCTTGGTGACACCCGATACCGAGAGTGCGGCATAAAGCACTTCATAGCGGCCCGGATTTTCGTCGTCTTCGGCATAGAAGACTTCGAAGGAGTCGCCGCCTGCGACTTTGCGCTGCAAATCGACATCATAAAAATAGATCCGAACCAGCTGATCGATAATCGCTTTGGGGATGTCGTTTTTCAGCGCCGTTTCATAGAGGCTATCATAGAGCTTGAAGCCCTGTGCTTGGGCAGGGTCGGCATCGGGCTGTTCATCGGCGCCGATCGTGCCTTCGGAGGAGGGAGGAGCCACCGAAACAAATTGGCCCCGATCATCAATCGCAGCGATGGCGACAATCGTATCGGCGTCATACAGCATGACGCGCATCAGTCTCGGCTCGGCCTTCGGGTCGGGCGGAAGCGACAAGAGAATACGCAGCTTGGCGTTATCTTTAAGCCCGATTTCTTTAATGTCCTTCATCAAGACGGCCGCCGCACTTTTGGCGGAAGCGCTCGGGGCTTTGTTGGCGATAAGCACCTGCTCGATGCTTTCGTTTTTCCGCATCGTCGCCATTCGCTCGTCGCTTGTCGTGCGCGCGGCAGATTGTACAGCGGCCTTCTTTGCCAGAGCCGTCACATTCTCCGGAACAACGCTAATCTGGATGGACGAGAAGGCGGTATCGATGGCGGTTGATCCGCCAACCCCTTGCGGGCCCGTTAGCGTTGGCAAGGTGCGGGTGAGGAATTGCTGCCCGCCAATGGTCAGCGGCATGGCCTTGCCTAAGGAGATGGCGGCTTTGCGGGCTTCTTCGACTTGCGACTCGATCTGGCCGGCGCTCAGTGCAATGGATGGATCGACACCATTCTCGACGGCGGAGAGCTGGAATTTCTGGAAGGACAGATCCGTGTCTTCTTCCGATGCGCGTATTTCAAGCTGGGGCGCGGCGGCGTTGTCCGATCCGCCAAAGAGCTTGAGCGGCTCGAAGGGCGGCACATCGGCACTATATCCGATCGAGGAAAGCGCCAGATTGGTCGCGACCTTCACAAAAGGGCGCATCTTGATGATTTCGTGATCGCCTACCGCAACCGCCGTGGGGGCGCGAAAGCTTTGCCGTGCCGAGGCGATATCGGAAAAGATAACCTGGCGATCGCCTTTAACGGGGGTTGCGCTCTCATTGCCGGCATTCCCGTCTGTGGCGCTAAAGGCAATTTCGGGCATCTCGATCATTTTATGGGTGCGATCGAGGGAATAGGTCACAACCGAGCCAATGAGCCCGATGCCGGCCAAGGCGGTTAAGGTTGCACCGATCAGCCAGCGAAAATTGACCCGGGCAGGGGCGAAGTCATCCGGCTGAAAGGTTTGGCTCAAAGGCGCGATCAGATCGGTCAGGTCCGACCGATGCCGATCCATATAACGCATTGGCCGACCTGAGGCAGGTCGGCCGCGCATCATCGAGCGCCTGGCAATGAAGTCCGTCAATGCGTCTTAATCCGATTAAAGCTATTACGTATCTCTCGCCTGATTATGGCATAGCGAAGGCTAAGGGCCAACCATCTACCCTTTAAGCCCCGTTTTCCTCAAAAAGCGGAGGCTTGAGGGGGCCAACATGGTTAACAAGCGAAGTAAATGCGGACTATTACGTTTAATTCAAATTTTATTGGCCTGTGGGAATCTCTTTTTTCCTATATTTATCAAGACTTTCACGGCTTCCTGTGAATCTTTTGCAAAAAAAATCAAAGAAGCGTGTTGACAGGGAAAAGGGGTGCCGCCTATATAGCGCCACACACGGCGTCGCTGCCGGATGGCGGCGGGCCGATGAAACGTTTCCGGGTACCTACGGGCACTAAGCTGCCTGACCTTGGTCAGGTGAAAACTTTTCGTCGGTTGTGCGTCGGAAGACATCTTAGGATGTGGCTGTTTGAAAATTAAATAGAAAGAAAGAGAAACGCGGACGGCGGAGTCCTTGCGGTTCCTAGCCAAAAGCTAGGAACATACAAGAGAACTAGTCGGAAACGCGTTTCTTACAAGAGCTCATTTGAACCATTTCGGTGGTTCATGTGAACTCCGTCAATTAAACGTGATGACCGAGACAAGATCATTCTCTATTCAACTTGAGAGTTTGATCCTGGCTCAGAGCGAACGCTGGCGGCAGGCTTAACACATGCAAG
>CANGLU010000042.1 GCA_947455025.1 Hyphomicrobiales bacterium | reverse complement strand
TAAAGATTGAAGCGTTTCGGCCATGATTAGGCGCTCCTCACATTCTTGCGGTTCATCGCGCCGACATCGAGGACGGCTGGCGACTGGGCGACATGCGGATGATCAGCGCCGCCATAGACGCGGAGATTGCCAAGCTGCTGGCGACCCAATGGGCCACGCGGCAACATGCGCTCAACAGCCTTCTCGACAACACGCTCAGGAAAGCGGCCTTCGAGAATGAACTTGGCGGTACGCTCTTTAATGCCGCCTGGATAACCGGTGTGGTGATAATAGACCTTCTGGTCGCGCTTGCGACCGGTCAGCACCACCTTGTCGGCGTTGATGACAATGACATTATCGCCGCAATCGACATGCGGGGTGAAGATCGGAAGATGTTTGCCGCGCAAACGCATGGCGATAATCGAAGCAAGACGGCCAACAACGAGGCCCTTTGCGTCGATTAATACCCATTTCTTCTCGATCTCGGCAGGTTTGGCCGAAAAAGTGCTCATGAGAGAAATTCCAAACTAAGGCGAGAACTTTTCAAAATCCCCACGGATGGTTCAAAGGAGCCGTCGCCAGCTCCTTGCGATGACGGGTGTTTAACGGAAGCGACCCATCCCGTCAATCAGAGCAAAGTGATAAAATTGAGAAATTACGACTATTTTTCCGTTAGTTAAGTTATGCGGTATCATATTACCGCTAACGTGCAGCCGGGATCGAATAGGTCGCGGTTACATGGGCAACGAGGCCCTCATCGCCCTCAGAAAACAGATTGGCTTCGCCAACCGCCAGCCTTTTACCTATTTTCAGGTACCGGCAATCGACAATCATGGGGCAAGGTTCTGGCTTTTTGAGAAAATTAATCGAAAAATTGGTTGTCACCGCCAAGGGCACTTCCCCGATCGCGCCTAACAAGGCGACATAAAGCGCGACATCGGCCAACGCCATCATCGACGGCCCCGAAATTGTCCCACCCGGCCTGAGTTGGCTCTCATGATAGGCCATTTTCATCCGGCAGTTACCGTGCCCCAACGCGATCACGGAGAAAATCTCGCCGTGAACATAAAGCTGAGGAAAGTCTCGGCGGAGAAACGCGTCGATATCGTGAAGGGTAAGAATGGGGCTTTGGGTCACGGGCAATGGACAGAATGCATCATGGCTTTTGATCGCCGGGGTCGCGATCATGTTTGAGCGACCACCAACCGGCTAGCGTTGCTAAGGCCAGAAAGAGAAGCGGCACAATAAAATGACCGTAAATATAAAGAGCATTCATAATTTTATACCCTTCAAGACCCGTCGTGCGATGAGATGAAGCGCTACACCTATCGCCAGCCAAAATGCCCCTTCCATCATGTCTATCATACCGCGAAATGCGATGGATGTCGACGGCGGGCCAAAAATTGATGCCGATAAAGGCCCGAGAAATCCAACAACGAACATGGCCGTTGACAAACGGTCAATCGCCGCTGCGGTTAATTTGATGCGTTCATTATGGATAAGGCTCATCCGTTAAAAATGCCCCCTATCCGATGATAAACTAGCTGTCGAAAGTATCAGTTTTACCCTTTAGGAATAAATTTGACCTCACGCGTCATTGCTTCACGGAAAAATACGATGCTTGACGGGAAGCTCCGTTAGCGCGAACCTTTGTTACATGACCCTGAACACAACCCCGCCCCTTTTTGTGGATGAGCACAGCGGTTACGCCATTGTCACCCTCAACCGCCCCGCCTCGCGCAATCCACTGTCCGAGGCCATGCTTTCGGCCTTAACCGAATGTTTCATCTCGCTGTCCAAGCGCAAGGATATTCGTGCCGTAATCTTGGCTGCCAATGGTCCGGTCTTTTCCGCAGGCCACGACCTCAAGGAGATGACGGCGCATCGATCCGATTCTGATCGTGGTCGAGCCTATTTTGAGGATATACTGAACCGTTGCGCGGCGATGATGCAGATGATCCTAAAACTGCCGCAACCAGTGATCGCTGCCGTTGAGGGAGTGGCAACGGCCGCTGGCTGTCAATTGGTTGCTTCATGCGATTTGGCGGTTGCGGGCGAGCATGCCAAATTCTCGACCCCTGGTGTTCACATCGGTCTCTTTTGTTCGACGCCGATGGTCGCGTTATCGCGCAATCTGACGCGCAAACATGCGATGGAAATGCTTTTATTAGGCGATATGGTTTCTGCCGATGAAGCGATGCGGTTCGGGCTCGTCAATCGGGTTGTGGCTGCGGGAAGCGCGCTGGCGGAAGCCGAACTTATGGCTCGACGGATCGCGTCCAAATCGCCGCTTACCGTTTCCATCGGCAAGCGTGCCTTTTATCAGCAGGCTGATATGAATGTTGCAGATGCGTATATGCATACGTCTCGGATCATGGTTGAGAATATGCTGGCGCGCGATGCGGAGGAAGGCATTCGTGCCTTTATAGAAAAACGTGAACCGCATTGGACAGGCCAATGACGTATGATCCAACCCGTCACGATTCTTATGCCGACGATGTCATTCACGGTATTTTGAAATCGGTAAAAAGCATCGCGCTGGTAGGCTTTTCGAGCAATACGGTGCGGCCTAGTTATTTCGTGACGAAATATCTGATTGAACGCGGCTACACGCTATATCCCGTTAATCCCGGATTGGCAGGACAAGAATTTTTTGGTGCCAAGGTTTACGCCACGCTGGCAGAGATTCCAGGCCCCATCGATATGGTTGAAATCTTCCGCAATTCGGAAGCAGCAGGGCCGATAACGGACGAAGCCTTATTACTTCAGCCAATGCCTAAAGTGATATGGATGCAATTAAGCGTTCGAAATGATGAAGCCGCCGCAAAGGCCGAGGCGAAGGGTGTGACGGTTATCATGAACCGTTGCCCCAAAATCGAATATGGCCGATTTTCTGGCGAGATCGGTTGGAACGGCGTCAACACCGGATTACTCTCCTCAAAGCGGCCAATGCTAGGCGCAAAGAGTTGGCAAAAGCGAACCATTTAAAACGGGTCTAGCCCAACTCACGTTTTAAAAAAGCCATGCTTCGTGACCATGCACTGTCAGCCGCATCCTTATTATACCGCGCGGCATTGGTATCATTGTTGAAGGCGTGATCGACACCTTCATAGGTATAGAGCTCGTATCGAATGTGAGCTGCGTCAAGGGCTGCTTTATACACCGGGATACCGGCATCAATGCGTTGATCGAGCCCCGCATAATGCAGAAGCATCGCCGCTTTCATGTTGGCAACACGATCAGCAGAAGGCTGCGGCCCATAATAAGAAATGCCGGCTTTAAGCTTTAGCTCAACGGTTGCCACAAGATTGACAATTCCCCCACCCCAGCAGAAGCCGATAGCGGCAACTTTACCCGAAGACTGAGGATAGGACGCCAAGAAGCGCACAGCTGCAACTGCCCGAGCCGTTGCAACCTCCGAGGTAAGTTTTGAAAACATGTCGCGCGCTTTGTCCTCGTCAGTAGGTGTGCCGCCATCCGGCGAGAGCACATCAAGACCAAAGGCAAGATACCCTTCGAGCGCTACGCGCCGGGTAATGTCCTTGATGTGAGGGTTCAGACCACGATTTTCATGAATAACCAAAACCGCCGATCGTATTCCCTCCCCTATTGGGCGGGCCAAATAGCCCGTCAGACCTTTTTCTCCTCCCTCAACCGCAACACTCTCTTCCGTCACGAGGCGAGGATCATCGGGTTTAACCGTTTCGGCATGGGCATAGTTATTTTGTAGCACGGGAAGCAAAGCGAATGCCGCAGCACTCGACCCCGCAAGCCCTGCAAGGCGGCTCATAAAAGAGCGACGATCCATCCCGCCATGGGTGAAATGATCATAAAGGGTGATGATTTCGCGAGAAATAATCGGTTGAGGTGCCTGTTTTGGATCAGCCATCGAAAAATCTCCCATCGTCTCTAAAAGCCGTATTAGCCTTTAAACGCGCATATTTCGCCAAATTAGTCGGTTGACGGATTAAAATTCGTTCTCTAAAAAGAACGTACGGACTGTTTAAACTGATTTATTGCCAACAGAGGGAATACCGATGACCACTGACCATACCCCCGGATTTTCGACCCTTGCCGTACACGCCGGAACGGCGCCTGACGCTTCAACCGGCGCACGTGTCACGCCAATTTATCAGACGGCGTCCTTTGTATTCGATGATGTGGATCATGCCGCGTCGCTGTTTGGTCTGCAAGCGTTCGGTAACATCTATACCCGCATCACCAATCCGACGAGCTCGGCGCTTGAAGGACGGGTAGCGGCTCTTGAGGGTGGAACTGCAGCCCTTGCTGTCGCCTCCGGCCATGCTGCCGAATTCCTTGTCTTCCACACGCTGATGCAACCGGGTGACGAGTTCATCGCCTCGAAAAAACTGTATGGCGGCTCCATCAACCAATTCAATCACAGCTATAAAAGCTTTGACTGGCGCGTGAAATGGGCTGATCCGGATGACCTCTCCACCTTTGAAGCAGCCATCACACCAAAAACAAAGGCGATCTTTATTGAGTCGATTGCCAATCCGGGCGGTGTCATTACGGATATTGCGGGCATTGCAGCGATTGCCAAAAAGGCAGGCATTCCGCTCATCGTCGATAATACGCTTGCAACCCCTTACCTCATTAAGCCCTTCGAACATGGCGCCAATATCGTTGTTCACTCGGCCACGAAATTCCTTGGCGGACATGGCAATTCGATCGGCGGACTAATCGTAGACGGTGGTAATTTTGACTATGTTTCTTCCGGAAAATATCCGCTGCTTTCCACCCCTCGGCCTGAATATAATGGCATGGTGATTGGCGAAACCTTCGGCAATTTTGCCTTTGCTATTGCATGCCGCGTTTTAGGCCTACGCGATCTTGGTCCGGCCATCTCGCCTTTCAATTCGTTTTTGCTCTTAACGGGTATTGAAACATTGCCTTTGCGCATGCAGCGCCATTGCGACAATGCACTCGCTGTTGCAAAGCACCTTGCAAAGCATCCGGGCGTGGCTTGGGTTTCCTATCCAGGACTTGAAGGCGATAAATACCACGCCCTTGCCAAGCGCTACACGCCAAAGGGCTCAGGGGCGGTGTTCACGTTTGGTGTAAAGGGCGGATATGAGGCTGGCATCAGACTTGTTGCCAATCTCAAACTGTTCTCGCATCTAGCCAATGTCGGTGACACGCGCTCGCTTGTTATCCATCCGGCCTCAACAACCCATCGCCAATTAAGCGATGCGGAAAAGACGATTGCTGGTGCAGGTCCGGATGTTGTCCGTCTCTCTGTCGGCATTGAAGATGTCGCCGATCTAATTGCTGATCTCGATCAAGCGTTAAAGGCTTAATCAATCGAGCGTTTGATAAGCATCAAAGCCTAAGCGTCGCCCTTCTGTCATGCTTCATGTGTGGACATGGCAGAAGGGCAACGGACAATGTATAAACATATACTGATCCCGACCGATGGATCATCACTAGCAACGACAGCGGTTAAACAAGGTCTCGATTTTGCTAAAGCGATTGGGGCAGAAGTATCAGCCCTAACGGTGTTTGAACCGTTTCATTTGCTGACCCTTGAAACCGAAATGCTCACCGATACGCCAGAGATTTATCACCGCCACGCAAAGGCCGAGGCGAAGGCGATTCTTGCAAAAGTTGAAGCGCTTGCCCAGGCACGAGGCGTTGTGTGCCATCCGATCGAAGTGGAGAGCGATTATCCCTATGAGGCGATTATTGCGACGGCCAAGAAACGCAAATGTGATTTGATCGCGATGGCGTCCCATGGGCGCAAGGGCATTCAATCCGTTTTGCTCGGATCAGAAACACAAAAAGTGCTGACCCATTCCACGCTTCCGGTCTTGGTCTATCGCTAATCAGCCCCGCGTTAATGCGGAGCGATGCACAGCAACCATTCCGAGCACCACAAACGCAAAGGCTTGGTGCAAAAGCCCCAACCAAAGCGGCACCGCATAGAGCAGTGTTGAAATACCGATAACAGCTTGCATACCGACCAACCACGCATTCGATACCGCGCGTTTGCGTGCGCTCGTTCCGGGCATTGTGTGTGAAACGTGCCAACCATGCCATACCGAAACGGCCAACACTAAATAGGCCGTCATGCGATGGTTAAACTGAACAAGCGCCGTGTTATCGACAAAATTTTCGATCCAAGGCGAAACGGAAAAAAGCAAATCGGAGCGCGGTATCCATTGGCCATCAATTAACGGCCAAGTGTTCCAGGTGAGTCCCGCTTTTGATCCCGCAACCAAAGCACCAAGTGCGATCTGTAGGAGCGCCAAGAGAAGAACAATGGTCGCGCCCCGTTTAACCGAAAGTGAGGCGACCTCTCCTTTGGATCGGCCAAGACCTGTCGCCACCAACAGCAGAAACGTATAAATCAGCGACGCCGTTGTCAGATGAAACATCAGCTTAATCGGCGCAACAGCCGTCATGCCTTCATCTAGGCCTGAGCGGACCATCAACCAGCCAATCGCGCCCTGTAAGCCCCCGAGAAGCCCGATACCGAGCACCTTCAACGCTAATCGGCCACGCAATTGGCCCATAGCCAAAAAGCCAAAGAAGCCCAGCGCGAAGACAACGCCGATCGCGCGACCCAATTGGCGATGCGACCATTCCCACCAAAAAATAAATTTGAAATCCGTGAGTTCCATACCGGCATTCAAAAGCCGATATTGCGGAATGGATTTGTATTTCTCAAACGCTTCAAGCCATGCCGCATCTGTAAGCGGCGGAATGGCCCCCATTATCGGGTTCCACTCGGTAATCGAAAGACCCGATCCGGTAAGCCGCGTTGCGCCTCCCACAACAACCATCAAAAATACAAGCCCCGCCATGGCAAATAGCCAAGCCCGCACGAGCCCGGTGTGGCGGGGCACGGCGTCTGAGGAGACAGGAGAAGAAGATGCGACGGCAGAACGCATGATGAGCGCCTTTCGGGGCTTGAAACAAAAGCGTGTCGCTCTCATAGTCCCGCGCGAACCGCCCTGCAACATCCCTCATGCCGCATGCCAGACAAGGAACCACCGATGCGCCGCAGAACCCGCAAATTAATCGGCGCCGTTACAATGCTCGTTTTCGTCTGCGTCTATAGTCTGGTCGCCATGATGATCGCCCAAGGCCGCCTGCAAGAAGCCGATAAAATCTGGCAAGACCTCTATTATGCTGTCGCTGGACTAGCTTGGATTTTGCCGCTGATGCCCCTCATCCGCTGGATGGAGCGGCCCGATCCGGACGAAGCGTAATTTTAATTTGAATGGTGGGGATTAAATGGTCGGAGTGATAGGATTCGAACCTACGACCCCTAGTCCCCCAGACTAGTGCGCTAACCGGGCTGCGCTACACTCCGACTGGGAGGCGTTATAGTGTTCCCCCCATCACGGCGCAAGCGTCAAGCCCGATAAATTAGCCTGACAGGGAGGCCTCACTGGCAAGGGAAATAAAACTTTCCGGCCCATTCGGCGTGGCCATCGTCGAAAATCAGGAGGGGGGGCGTTTTGGCCTTTGGCAAGATGGCGATCAGAAACCCTTCACGCGGCGCGACATTGCCAAAAATATAGGGTGTCACCTTGGCCGGCTCATTCCGACCATTGGTTGTTAAAACGACATTCCAAGGATCTTGCAGCTCGTCATAAATGGCTATTCGAAGATGGCGTTTAGGCTCGCCCTCACCGCAAAATTCAAACCTAGAAGGCAAGTCAGCCGCACTCGCGATACGGCCGAAGCCGACCGCGAGTAAAAATCCGCACCAAACTGTCCGACGCCATGAAAACATGACGTTAGGGAATATCGAAACATTCTTAAAAAAGACTTAGATTTCGTCGCCGCTCGTCACCATGCGAGCTGTCCCGATCAAACGGCTGCACTCTTCCAGTTCCGTAAGCGCCGTTTCAAGCTTGACGGATGCTTGCATCGATACCGATGCGCCCTGCCAGGCGGAAGGCAACATCCGCGCCATCGCCTGCGGCGACAATGCGCCATCTTCGCTCTCGTCATCACCAAAAAGACCTAGCTGAGGCGTTTTGCGCTTCGGCCTTTTAGGCGCCCGTAAACCCGGCGCAATCAGGGCCGCCAAATCTTCAGCGGAGCCCGGCGCAGGTGCCCTAGCAGCCATTGGAGCCGGTTCTACACGCGGTTTTAAGGGCGAGGCTAATACCAAATCCTCATCGCGTGAGGCCGGTGCAGGAGAACGCGATAAAGCAGGTGCCGGAGCCATCGCAGGTGCCGGCACAGGCGCGCTCGGCATTAGCTCTGTTGGTTGAACCTGTCCGGTCCGACCAATCGTTTGCACGTGCTTGGTTCCCTGATCCTTCAAGATCCGCTGCACACCTTTAATTGTGTAGCCGGTTCCATAGAGAAGATGTTTGATGCCTTTGACGAGATCAATATCATCGGGCCGATAATAACGACGGCCACCGCCGCGCTTTAGCGGTTTAATTTGCGCGAATTTCGTCTCCCAAAACCGCAAAACGTGCTGAGGAATGCCGAGGTCATCGGCAACTTCAGAAATTGTGCGGTAGGCGTCAGGGCTTTTATCCACTTAAAGCGCGCCTTTATTCGTGAGGATCAATCGTCAGACATATCGGTTGCGTCGAGCCCGTTGACGCGAGCCTTCATGATATTGGACGGTTTGAAGACCATCACCCGGCGCGGTTCAATCGGAACTTCAACACCCGTCTTCGGGTTACGGCCGATGCGCTGCCCCTTGTCGCGAACGAGGAAAGAGCCAAACGACGACAGCTTCACGCTTTTGCCAGCGGAAAGTGACGAAGAGATTTCATCCAGAACCAATTCGACAAGTGCCGACGATTCACTGCGAGACAAACCGATCCGTTGATAGACCGCTTCGCTCAATTCGGCTCGCGTAACCGTTTTTTGCGTCATAGAACTTCCCCCCCTCAGCGACATGCCGAGGCCGATATTGCACATCTGAACTAAAAACTATTGCTCAGGACTGACGCCGTCAATCCTCTATTTACCAAGAAAAATCAAGCATTTCCTTACCAGCGCATCAAAGCGGAGCCCCAAGTGAAGCCCCCACCCATTGCTTCGATCAAAACAAGGTCACCCGTTTCAATACGACCATCCCGTCTGGCCACGCTTAAGGCAAGTGGAATTGAGGCCGCTGAAGTATTACCGTGCAAATCAACAGTAATAACGACCCTCGAAGGATCAATATTCAGTTTTTTAGCCGTAGCATCAATGATGCGGCGATTGGCTTGATGTGGCACAAACCATTTGATCTCTTGGGGAGATATCCCTGATAACCGGAAAGATTCTTCAACCGTTTCGGCCATATTCGCAACGGCATGACGAAATACTTCTTTTCCTTCCATCCGCAAATGGCCGGTCGTCATCGAGGTTGAAGGGCCTCCATCGACGAATAATTTATCCCGATATCGACCATCGGACCGCAAATGCGTGCATAAAATGCCACGGTCTGCATTGGCCCCCTCCCCTTCGCGGGCCTCGAGAACAATAGCGCCCGCACCATCACCAAACAAGACGCAGGTCGTGCGGTCGGTCCAATCCAGAATACGCGAAAAGGTTTCGGCCCCAATGACCAATGCACGCTTGGCGGAGCCTGCTTTGATAAAATTATCAGCTGTTGCAACCGCATACACAAAGCCGGAGCAAACCGCTTGCAGATCAAAAGCCGCACCACCCGTGATCCCCAACGCCGCCTGCACTTGGGTCGCCGTTGATGGAAAGGTGTAATCGGGCGTAGCGGTTGCCAATACAATAAGATCAATGGTTTGAGGATCAATGCCTGCATCCTCCAGCGCGGCAATGGCTGCTTTGGTGGCAAGCATGGACGTCGTTTCACCCTCAGCCGCCAAATGGCGCTGGCGAATACCCGTACGCTCGACAATCCATTCGTCTGACGTATCGACCAAGCGGGTCATATCGGCATTGGTCAGACATTTTTCCGGAAGATAATGGCCCGATCCGATAACAACGGAACGTATAGTCACGATTAAATCCCCTCTTCCGACACAACGCGATCATCTGACTTAACGGATAATTCGCTTATCTTGATTTCGTCACCAATAGCGGACCTGATCCGATCCAGCAGGCTATATTTGACCATATCGTAGCCAACATCGATGGCTGCAGCAAACCCCGTCGCATCCGTTCCGCCGTGGCTTTTAATCACAACGCCATCAAGCCCAAGAAAAACGCCACCATTCACCTTACGCGGATCCATACGGTCTTTAAGGACGGCAAAGGCAGAGCGCGCAAATAAATAGCCAATTTTACTCATCAAAGAGCTGCTCATCGCCTGCTTGAGGTAGGTGCCGATTTGCCGGGCCGTTCCTTCGGCCGTCTTGAGCGCGATATTGCCGGTGAACCCTTCGGTTACGACCACATCAACCGTTCCTTGGCCAATATCGTCACCTTCCACAAAACCCGCATATTCAAGGGTCGGGATCGCGTTTTCTTTCAAGATGGTGCCGGCGAGCTTGATCTCGTCTAGGCCCTTAACATCTTCGGTTCCGACATTCAGCAACCCGACCGTTGGCCGTTCTATATCAAACAAAATACTCGCCATCGCGGAGCCCATCAGCGACATATTCACCAAATGGCGGGCATCCGCGCCAATTGTTGCGCCAACGTCCAAAACAATGCTTTCGCCCCGCAAAGTCGGCCAGATCGCCGCAATCGCCGGACGATTAATGCCGGTCATCGTACGAAGGCAGAAGGTTGCCATGGCCATTAGGGCGCCCGTATTACCGGCCGAAACCGCCACATCGGCTTCGCCGTCTTTGACGGCTTGAATGGCCAGCCACATGGAGGATTTACCGCGCCCGCGACGAAGCGCCTGACCTGGCTTCTCGTCCATGGCAATAAAAATATCGCACGCACGGAATTCGGTAACTGCATTCAGTTTTGGGTAGGCGGCCAAAAGAGGCCGACACTTCGCCTCATCGCCAACCATTAGAAAGGTAACTTCAGGGTGCCGTTCAAGCGTCAGAGCCGCGCCCGGAATAATAACTTCCGGACCGTGATCGCCGCCCATCGCATCGAGGGCAATTCGTACCCGTTCCGTGGTCATTTATCGCGTTACCGTTTCCATAAACTTGGTTATTTCAGTCATCGTCTAAGCCACACGCCGAACGACGAGCACAGGCCGACATTAGCGGCACAAGGCGCTTCGGCCAACCTTTTTTCAAATTATGACAAAAAAAGCGCTGAATGCTTAATCTTGCTTTTTGAGCGTTGCTAAAGCACCAAAAGCCGATGGTTTGACGATTTCGACGTCGTTTTTGTCCTTAAAATCAAAAACAGCGCCCGGCTTTCTTGGGTAAGGATCAAGGGCAAGGGCCGTAAATTCAGCGGCAATCGCGCCAAGATCTATAATGCCGTTCACAATCGGATCAGGCGCTTCTTCCTCAGGACGCAATTCTAAGGCTTTCGCGGGATCCTCATCAAAGGGAAGGTCGACCGTTTCACGGAAATCGGAATCAAACGGCTCAAGCGTTAAAACGCATGTCTGGGTAAAACGACCCCATACTTCGCCAGTTACCCGCGCCCGGGGCCCTTTTTTGGTGAGCGAAAAATCGGCCTCAATATGGCCAATCGCCGGAATTCCAAAAAGCTTAGCCAATTCGGCGCGCTCGCTTTCGCTCGCCTCGACATGCAAGGCCAACCCGTCCGAACGGATGGAGGCGACTTCGACCGGACGAAGAAGGGGAAACGGTTCGGATTCGGTCATCACTCTTTGTCCTAAGCTTCATCAATCACAGCGAAAAAGGGCAGTTTCGCGGAATAAAATTCATCAATAACGGCATTTTCGAGCGCTGCAGCCGATTGAATAACGTAATTGGTCACTTTTTCAACGGCGTTTGATGGCTTCTCGGCCTGACCGAAGAGATTTCGAGCCAGTGCCTCAGCCAATAATCCGGAATCGTTCTTCCTTAGCGCTTCATCATAAGCACTTGCTCGGCCTAAATAGGCGCTTGCCATCACCTTCATCCGCTTAGGGATAGAAATATCACCCACGCCAATTTCACGAAGGGCCGCCTCAAACTGCGCGAAGGTCAGATCGACCAAATCTTGCGACATGTCAGGACCGGGCGATGGCAGAGCCTTCAACCGACGGGAAACAAGCGTCATATGCAGGGTCAGCAACTCAAATCGGCCTTCAAGCGTATCGGGCACACCGATCATTTGATAAAAAGTCACCGCACGCGATTGCTCGACGACGGCCTTATAGAGCCGTTCGATCACATCACTATTTTTCCGACGCCGTCCAAATAGGCCAAAAAAAGCCATTATGACCTCATAATAAGGGTTTCTGCGTCAACAAAAACCACGCAGGCTAGAGAACTCTTGCTTAAGATGCGGGGTACGTCATAAGGAAGGTCAAGTGCAAGTGAAATTCACCGCAACCGATTAACCCTTCCGAAAGCGGACAACACCATGGCCGAACGGACTTTTTTCCACCAGACCCGCCGCAAGGCAATCCTTTCCCGTTTAAGCGTTATCGCTCTGGGTGCCGCTCTTATCGCGCCACTCGCCGCCTGCACGACCGCAGGTCCCCAAGTGCAGGGCTATCTGATCGACGAAAAGGCAGTCGCCGAGATCAAGCCCGGTATGAGCGCCGAGCAAGTGCTCAAAATTCTAGGTACGCCATCAACAGTTTCAACGGTAGGTAACCAAAGCTGGTATTATATCAGTCAGAATACCGACCGCACCTTTATGTATGACACGCCTACGATTACCGATCAGCGTGTGCTGACCGTAGTCTTTACGAAGGCGCTAAAGGTCGAACGCATCGCCAATTACGGTCAAAAAGACGGCGTGCTGTTTGATTTTAATTCCAACACGACGCCAGCCGGTGGCAAGGATCTTTCTATTGTCCGGCAGATGTTGCGGCTTGTTGGATCAACCTAAAAGCCATCGCATTTCAGACTAAATAAAAACCCCCGGAAGTTCTCACTTCCGGGGGTTTTATTTCGTAATAATGATCGCTTTGACTTATGCCATATGGGCGAGGATCGCGATCAGGAGCAAGGCCACAATATTGGTGATCTTGATCGCAGGATTAACGGCAGGACCCGCCGTATCCTTGTAGGGGTCGCCGACAGTATCACCCGTCACCGATGCCTTGTGGGCATCCGAACCCTTAAGATGCTTGACGCCGTCCTTGTCGATGAAGCCGTCTTCAAAGCTCTTTTTCGCGTTATCCCATGCACCGCCACCCGATGTCATGGAGATAGCGACGAAGAGACCATTGACGATCACGCCGAGAAGCGAAGCGCCAAGAGCTGCAAAGCCCGAAGCCTTCGAGCCCGAGAGCCAATAAACACCGAAATAAGCAACAAGCGGTGCAAGAACCGGCAACAAGGACGGAATGATCATTTCCGCAATGGCAGCCTTTGTTAGAAGGTCAACCGCACGCGCATAGTCTGGCTTTTCAGTGCCGGCCATGATGCCAGGATGTTCGCGGAATTGGCGACGAACTTCCTCAACAACCGAACCTGCTGCACGACCAACGGCCGTCATCGCAATACCACCGAAGAGGTAAGGGATAAGACCACCGAAAATCAGGCCTGCAACGACGTAAGGATTGGCAAGGTCAAACGAGACGGTGCCGATATCCTTAAAGTATGGCACGCCAGCCTTGGTGAAGGCCGCAATGTCATTGGTGTAGGCTGCGAAAAGCACGAGGGCGCCAAGACCAGCCGAGCCGATGGCGTAGCCCTTGGTGACGGCCTTTGTCGTGTTACCAACCGCATCAAGTGCGTCGGTAACATGGCGGACTTCTTTCGGAAGACCCGACATTTCGGCAATGCCGCCCGCGTTATCGGTCACAGGACCGAACGCGTCGAGTGCCACGATCATGCCGGCAAGGCCGAGCATCGTCGTAACCGCGATCGCTGTACCGAAGAGGCCTGCGAGCTGATAGGTGGCGATGATACCGCCAACGATCACAAGCGCCGGCAAAGCCGTCGATTCAAGCGAGACCGCAAGACCCTGAATAACGTTCGTGCCGTGGCCTGTAACCGAAGCCTGAGCAATCGAAACAACAGGGCGCTTACCGGTGCCCGTGTAATATTCAGTGATCACAACGATGAGACCCGTCACAACCAGACCGATAATACCGCAAATGAAGAGCGCCTTACCGGTGATGTCCAAGCCATTGGCATTACCGATAACACCCCAGCCAAGCTGGTTTGTCGCGATCCACAGGCCGCCAATCGAAAGTACGCCCGTCGCGATCAAGCCCTTGTAGAGGGCACCCATGATCGAATTATTGGCACCGAGCTTCACAAAGAAGGTGCCGACAATCGAGGTCACAATGCACGTAGCGCAGATTGCGAGCGGATACAGCATGGCAGAAGCAAGAATGCTCTGACCTGCGAAGAAGATCGACGCAAGAACCATCGTCGCAACGACGGTCACAGCATAGGTCTCGAACAAGTCGGCAGCCATACCGGCGCAATCGCCAACGTTATCACCGACGTTATCGGCAATGGTTGCTGGGTTGCGGGGATCATCTTCCGGAATACCGGCTTCAACCTTACCAACGAGGTCGGCGCCAACGTCAGCGCCCTTGGTGAAGATACCGCCACCAAGACGGGCGAAGATCGAAATCAACGATGCACCGAAGCCGAGGGCTACGAGCGCATCAACAACTTCGCGATCGGATGGTGCAAGGCCCATTGGACCCGTGAGGACCCAATAATAAACGGCAACGCCGAGCAGAGCCAAACCGGCAACGAGCATGCCCGTTACAGCGCCTGCTTTAAAAGCAACGTCGAGACCGGCAGCAAGCGATTGGGACGAGGCTTGTGCCGTGCGCACATTGGCACGAACCGAAACGTTCATGCCGATAAAGCCAGCGGCGCCCGAGAGCACAGCACCAACCAAGAAGCCAATGGCGACCTTGAGGCCGAGGAGAAATAGAATGCCGACGAACAAGACGACACCGACGATTGCAATCGTCGTGTACTGGCGCTTCAAATAAGCCTGCGCCCCTTCGGCGATAGCGGCAGCAATTTCCTGCATGCGCGCATTGCCTGCGTCGCGACTATTAACGTCGGCGATCGCCCAAACTCCATAAGCGAGCGCAAGCAGCCCGCCCAAGATAATTAAGCCCATTGTCATGATGCTGTTCCAATCCTCTGTTTTCTTCGGTCATCGAGCGTTCGGCGCGCCAGATTTCATATTTTTAACTGATCGTTGCCGACTTCTGCCCTGGTCCGGCCATGTCTCTGCCAAAATTGCGCGCGTCTGGCAAATCCGACTTTAGAAGCTCAGGTCAGGCGGCGCGGGCCTGCTGCGTCCTGCCAAACAAGAAAAGTGCGGCAAATCCCGCTAAAACCAGCGGAAATACGACCAAATTGACCGTTATCCAGCCAAAATCCATCAAAATGCGCCCTGATGAGAATGATCCGATCACCATGGTGCCAAAGACAAGAAAATCGTTGAAAGACTGAACTTTGGTCCGCTCCGATGGCCTATGGGTCTCCGTGACGAGCGCCGATGCACCGATAAAGCCCAAATTCCAGCCAAGGCCCAAGAGAATCATATTGGCCCAGAAATGAGGTACCGTTGTACCAAGCAGACCCACCACGGCGGCCAAGACAATCAAAGCCATCCCGGCAAGAATGACCCGCGCCGAGCCGAACCGCGCAATCAGCGAACCCGTAAAAAAGCTTGGCGCATACATCGCAATCACGTGAAATTCGATCGCGAGATTGGAATCCGTCACATCATGGCCGCAAAGCTTCATGGCGAGCGGCGCCGACGTCATTAAAAAATTCATCAACCCATAGCTGATAATGCCGCAGATCACGGCTGCGATAAAACGCGGCTGCCGAATAATCTCCGAAAGCTCCCGAGCGTCCGGCGTATTCGCAGGCAATGGTTGTGGCGCTTGAACCTGCCAAAGCACAAAAATGGAGAGCAATGCTACCCCTGACTGAAAGAGATAGCTCGCAGCGAACAAATAAGGCGGCCACATATTCATCGTATGGGTTACGAGTTGGGGACCGATAACGCCCGCAAAAATACCACCAATTAACACCCAAGCGATTGCCTTAGGACGAAAAGCCTCACTCGCCGTATCCGCTGCAGCAAAACGATAAGACTGCGAAGCAGCTTGATAAAACCCACCAAAAAAAGTCGCCAAACAAAACAGCGGGAAGATCGCCCATATCACTGCAAGGCAGGCTAAAACACCGGTGATGATTCCCGCTGACGCGCCGACCATAAAGGCCGTGCGGCGTCCAAAGCGACGTGCGATCCAACCGATCGGCAAGGTCGCCATCGCCATGCCAACCACAAAGATCGAAATGGGGAGCGTCGCCAACGCAGGACTAGGCGCAATCCCTGCACCAACAATCGCTCCGGTTGCAAAAATAACGGTAGAATTTGCACCCGCTAAGGCCGTGGCGGTCGCAAGAAATAGAGCATTCCGCCGAGCAAGCCGATCGCCGGCACCTAACATCACATCCGGCATAATCAGCAGGCCTCAATTAAAAATGGCTATAAGAGCCGGAACGGGTCAGAAATATCTCACCTTTGTGGGTAACAGACAATGGCGCATTTCCGTGCTTTACCTCACCGATGACAGTGATCGGGATATTGGCTGCTCGCGACGCCATTTGCATCGCCTCAAGCCGATCCGGCGGCAGCGTGAACAAGATTTCATAGTCATCGCCACCGGTAACCGCATCGGTAAGAAGAATTGGATGCATCGAAATCGCCTGTTGCGCGCCCGATGATAAAGGTATTTTTTCGATCGCTAATGTCCCCGAAACATCCGATGCACGCAGCATTTTTGCGAGATCACCGATCAATCCGTCAGAAACATCCATAGCGGAATTGGCATAAGCGCGCAGAGCGGCAACGAGTGTGTTTCGCGGCTTTGGACGAAGATATCGGTCCAATAAATAACCGTAATCGGCCTCGCTTAATTCGGCAGCCCATTCAGCTTCCGGCGTGGCACGAATTTTCAACCCTAAGGCCGCATCGCCAATCGTACCGGTTACAGCAATCAGATCCCCTGGCTTGGCACCTGTACGCGGTACCATTTTTCCTTTTGGAACGCTGCCAAAAGCCGTGACGGAAATGACAAGAGGACCCGCAGCCCGTGTGGTATCGCCACCGAGTAAGACACATCGGCCCCGTGCCGCGGCCGCTCCCAAACCTTGAGTAAATTGCGCGAGCCAGTCTTCGGTCCAATCGGAGGGAAGCGCAATCGCCAATAAAAAGCCGATAGGATCGGCACCTTTAGCAGCAAGATCCGACAAATTGACGCCGAGCGCCTTTTCAGCAATGGCATCCGGAGGATCGTCGGCAAAGAAATGCACGCCGGATACAACCATATCAACGGTGGTCACCAACTCGCAGCCTTCGGGCGGCACGAGGAGTGCTGCATCATCACGAAGGTTAAGCCCACCGGGTCCGGCAAGCGGCGCGAAATACCGTTCAATCAGCGTATCTTCACCGGGCCGGTTTTCATTAGCCGCCATAACGTCCTTCTCGATGGGCCAGCGGGACATAAAAACTCGACCGAGACGCATCTGTTACACAACCACAAACAAAAAAAACTCAAAAATCTCCCGGACGCAGCTGATGGGCCAAGCGATCGAGAACGGCGCTTACCATACCAACCTCTTCGCCTTCATAAAAGGCCCTTGCGATATCGCCATACTCACGAATAACAACTTTCGCAGGAACATCTTTGCGACGGAGCAATTCAAAACAGCCTGATCGCAAAATAGCACGTAAAACCGCTTCAATACGTGTCAGCGGCCATCCTTCAACCAAAGAGGCATTGATGCTTTGATCGATTGCG
Organism: Hyphomicrobiales bacterium; assembly: GCA_947455025.1. GTDB lineage: Bacteria > Pseudomonadota > Alphaproteobacteria > Rhizobiales > Beijerinckiaceae > CAIUPE01. The sequence goes on along the minus strand of CANGLU010000042.1, from coordinate 5,203 downwards.
CGCTGATCACGCACAACACCTTCGACCAAACTAGTAAAAAAGGCCACTTCTGCAGGCTTCATTTCGATATCGTCGACGGTCTGACCGAGCCAATGGGCTTGGAATTCGGCAATCACGTCACCGAGATCTTTTCCGGCAATTTCCATCTGATAAATCGCTTGCACAGAACCCAAGCGTGCCGAAGATCTCAGTTCACCGCGCGACATTCAAATGACCCCATCAATGGCTGCGCGCTTGATACGGAGAACCGCTAAGGCCGCTTCCGCTGCGCCACCGCCTTTGTTCATTTCGCTGACACGCGCACGCGCCCAGGCTTGCATTTCATTTTCAACCGTTAAAATGCCATTGCCAAGCGGCATGCCATAAGCCACCGAGAGGTCCATCAACGCGCGGGAACTTTCACCGGCAACAATGTCATAATGGCCGGTGTCTCCGCGAATGACCGTTCCGAGCGCAACGACAGCATCATAAGGCTTGCCATGAGCCGAGGCTGCTTCGAGCATAATGGTAATTGTGGATGGAATTTCGAGCGCACCGGGGACGGTCACTACGGTGCAATCGGCACCGACCGCCTTGATCGCTTCCAGAGCACCTTCCAGCAATTGATCAGCCAGATCGTTGTAAAAGCGAGCTTCCACAACGAGGACGCGTGCGTCCTCAATCGGCTCGACATTAACTGCGGCTTGACGGGATCCGGCCATCGATACACTTCCTTGCGTTGAATTCGAGCGTCTCAGTAGCCCTCAGCGCGCGCTTCCGCAAGCCGCGCGGCATAACGCGCCATCTGATCGACCTCAATGTGAAGCCGCGCTCCCGCTTTGACCGCTCCCCATGTCGTCACTTCAAGCGTGTGGGGGATGAGCAGCACGGTCAAAACATCCCGTTCGACCGAATTTATGGTCAAAGATGTGCCATCTAACGCGACCGAGCCTTTTTCAACGACATATTTCGCCAGTTCCCGCGGCACCCGAATGGTAAATTTGGCCGTCGCGCCCCAGGACGATCCGGATTTATCCGTAATATCATCCCGCGCGATCACCTCAGCCACGCCGTCGACATGGCCCGAGACCAAATGACCACCGAGCTCATCGCCAATTTTCAAGGCGCGTTCCAGATTAAGCCGGGTGCCGACCTTCCACTGCCCCACATTGGTACGGGCCAAGGTTTCGGCAGCGGCATCAATTTCGAACCAGCATCCACCCTCAGGCCGGGCGCCAACCGCGACAACCGTTAAGCACGGACCAGCGCATGCAATCGATGCCCCTAACGCGATACCGGCTGCATCATAAGACGCATGGATCCGAATGCGCCGCAAAGCACTGCCATGATCTTTCACACTCTCTACAACACCGATATCGGTTACAATTCCCGTGAACATCAGTTTATCCTTGTGTAGTGAACAAGCCTGTCACGGCCTATTGCAACAGGCTCCGCACCCTCAAACAGGTGCTTGTTTTCAATCCGCGCACGCAAGCCCGGACGCACAGCTAAAACGCCCTCACGACCTAGCCGATCGGGGCTTGTGTAAATCTCAACCGTATCCACCAGATCCGCTTCAACAAGTGCTTCGGCCAGCATCGGTCCACCCTCGCTTAAGATGCGCGTGAGGCCCCGCTTTGCAAGAACACGCATGGCATCTCGCATATCAAGATGGCCGTTTGCATTGGACGCCACGCGCTCAATGATAACGCCCTTTTCCTGCATGACTTCAACAGATTTATCGGACACGTTCGGTCCGATTAAAATCCATGTAGGAACGGTACCGCATGTCTCGACAAGGCGGCTATTTATCGGTGTCGAAAGATGCGTATCAATGACAATGCGAATGGGCGAAAATTGCATCATCCCCGGTAGACGGCATGTTAAATCCGGATTATCCGCCAATACCGTCCCGACGCCAACCATGATGGCATCGTGATTGGCTCTGGCTAAATGAACACGTTGCTTTGAACTCGCCGACGACACCATGAGTTGGCGACCTGTCACACCGGCATAGCCATCCGCCGTCTGGGCTAATTTCAAGGTGATCAAAGGTCGTTGATCGATCACCTTATGGATAAACCCTAAATTCAAAGCCCGCGCTTCGTCGGCCAATAGCCCGGTTCCAACGTCAATTCCGGCAGCACGCAAGAGCGCATGTCCGCCTCCATCGACGCGTGGATCCGGATCGGTCATTGCCGAAATCACCCTTTGGATGCCTGCTTTGATAATCGCTTCAGCGCATGGCGGCGTTTTACCGTGATGCGCGCAGGGCTCCAATGTCACTGCCATCGACGCCCCACGGGCCGCCTCGCCTGCCATGGCGATGGCCTCCGTTTCAGCATGCGGTCGACCGCCAGACTGCGTAAAGCCACGCCCGACAATGATCGGCTGGACGCCTTCCATCCGCCAAATCACCGCGCCAACGGACGGATTAGGCCATGTCCGGCCCAGCCCGCGCCGAGCCAGCGTCAAAGCGTGACGCATCATCGCATGATCAATCGCCGCAGCGTTCATTCGGATGACGTTCCGCTCGCACTTTCATCCGCGTTGAGTTCATCCAGCAATTCACCGAAGTCTTTTGCTTCGCGGAAATTTCGGTAGACACTGGCAAAGCGGACATAGGCTACATCGTCGAGGCCCTTAAGCCCTTCCATCACCAATTCGCCGATGGTTTGGCTGGTGACTTCACCATCGCCCATACTTTCCAACTGGCGAACGATCCCGTTGACCATCCGCTCCGTCCGCTCCTGATCAACCGGTCGCTTGCGCAGCGCGATATCTACCGAGCGCATCAGCTTATCACGATCAAACGGAATGCGGCGTCCGGAGCGTTTCAGAACGGTCAAGTCACGCAATTGAACGCGCTCAAACGTTGTAAAACGCCCGCCACAATCGGGGCATACGCGGCGGCGGCGAATGACGGCCCCATCCTCACCCGGACGGGAATCCTTCACCTGGCTTTCAACACTACCGCAATAAGGACACCGCACCCGCTACCTCGCTTAACCGTAAATCGGGAACCGCTTCGTTAAGGCGTGGACCCGATCCTTCACCGAGGCTTCAACCTCGGCGTTACCCGCGTCGCCATTCTTCGACAGTCCGTCGAGGGTCTCGACAATCAAGCGGCCGACTTCACGGAATTCTTCTACGCCAAAGCCGCGCGACGTGGCCGCTGGCGTTCCAAGACGAATGCCGGAAGTAATGGTAGGCTTTTCGGGATCAAACGGAACACCATTTTTGTTGCAGGTGATATGCGCACGGCCCAGAGCCGCCTCAGATGCCTTGCCCGTAATGTTCTTCGGGCGAAGATCTACCAACATCAGGTGATTGTCCGTACCACCCGTTACAATGTTAAACCCGCCCTTGATCAGCGTATCGGCAAGCGCCGCCGCATTTTCAACCACCGCACGGGCATAGGATTTAAATTCCGGCGTCAGCGCTTCGCCAAACGCCACAGCCTTTGCTGCGATGACATGCATCAACGGTCCACCTTGCATGCCGGGGAACACCGCCGAATTGATTTTCTTGGCGATCGCCTCGTCATTGGAAAGTATGATGCCGCCGCGGGGCCCACGCAATGTTTTATGGGTCGTCGAGGTCGCAACATGGGCATGCGGGAACGGCGATGGATGCGCGCCGCCGGCCACCAGACCCGCAAAATGGGCCATATCCACAAGGAAATAGGCGCCAACCTTATCGGCAATGGCCCGGAAACGGGCAAAATCCCAATGGCGGGCATAGCCAGAACCACCGGCGATGATCAGTTTAGGCTTTGCTTCCATCGCCAAGGCCTCGACCTTATCCATGTTGATCGTCTGGGTTTCAGGCTCAACCCCATAGGAAACGACCTTAAACCACTTGCCTGAAACATTCGGGGCTGCGCCATGGGTCAAATGGCCACCGGCCGCGAGATCAAGGCCCATAAACGTGTCACCAGGCTGAAGCAGAGCCAAAAACACAGCCTGATTGGCCTGCGAGCCCGAATTAGGCTGCACATTAGCAAAATTGCAGCCAAACAATTGGCAGGCCCGCTTAATTGCCAAATCTTCGGCAATATCGACAAATTGGCAGCCGCCATAATACCGCTTACCGGGATAACCCTCGGCGTATTTATTGGTCATGACGGAGCCTTGGGCTTCCAAAACAGCGCGCGAAACGATGTTTTCGGAGGCAATCAGCTCAATCTCATCCCGCTGGCGGCCCAGTTCCAACCGAACAGCTTCGGCGATTTCAGGGTCACGATCGGCAAGCGAAGCCGAAAAGAAGGAATTGGAAAGGCGCGAGGAGCGGTAGGCGGCAAGATCGTTCATGATGGGGCACGCTTTCGAAAATGTCTTAACGGGAGGGGTGAAGGCATCAATTGGTCAGTCTTGCGATAGATACGGCCCACCGCAAGGCACGGTTCATACCCCACCCCCTATAAAGGGCGCTCCTAGCACGGCCCAGCGGCGGCGTCCAAATCGTTTTGTCTGATGAGCGGATTGATGCCGCAAATAGACCGAGCATCGCGATTTCGAGGCCAAATCGGCGCTTGGCACCCGATATAGGTCACAAAGCTGTCATAGGTTAACATTCATTATCGATTATCGATTCGGGTGTCTGATTCGGAGCTTTAAAATGAGCCTTACGCAGATAAGCCATGGTTCTCTATCGGTGGATTGGCCCCATAATGATGGGGTAAATATTGAATCCGATGTCTTAACAACCCAAGCGCGCCGCGAGAATTTACGGCGCAGGGCCCGCCTCCAATTGGCGCTTTATCTAGCCGAAGGCGAAAATAGCCAACATATGCTGACGCTTAACCTACCAGCGGAATCCGCCGACGATATCGACTTTGGTCGCTCCGACTGCGAATTCCTGTTTCGGGACTAAGGTTTAGCCAAATTCGCTGGGTTTTAAAATTACCTTGCCCCATGGCTGGACAGCACCCCGCCTACCCACTATAACGCCCGCCTGTTCCGCGTTTCGACGTTGAACGCCCGGGTAGCTCAGTTGGTAGAGCATGCGACTGAAAATCGCAGTGTCGGTGGTTCGATCCCGCCCCCGGGCACCATATATTTCAATGACTTATCTATGGTCAGACAAAAAAGTTGGGGCTGGCCTAGATAGGGTTACAGTATTGTGAGATTATTCCATTTAAGGAGTGCGGCCAAGAGGTTTCTGGCTGGGCGATGATTGAACCGCCATTCGCATTCTTTCAGGAACAGATAGAAGTGCTGTT
>CANGLU010000041.1 GCA_947455025.1 Hyphomicrobiales bacterium | reverse complement strand
GGATCAAATCCGTCCTTTGTTTCGTCGGGGGCGGCGGGATGAAGCAGGCCGAAGAGCGAGTTTGACCAGGGACGTAAGGACTAAAACCATGCGCGTATTGCTTATCGAGGACGACAGCGCGACCGCGCAAAGCATCGAGTTGATGCTGAAGTCCGAAAATTTCAATGTCTACACCACTGATCTTGGCGAGGAAGGCATCGATCTCGGCAAGCTTTATGATTACGATATCATCCTACTCGACCTAAACCTGCCCGATATGTCTGGCTATGAAGTGCTCCGCAGCCTTCGCGTTGCCAAAGTCAAAACGCCTATCCTCATTCTGTCCGGCCTCGCGGGGATTGAAGACAAGGTTCGTGGCTTGGGCTTCGGTGCCGATGACTATCTCACCAAGCCTTTCCATAAGGACGAGTTGGTTGCCCGTATCCAGGCCATCGTTCGCCGTTCGAAGGGCCATGCCCAATCGGTTATCATCACCGGCGACCTTACCGTCAATCTCGATCAAAAGACGGTTGAAGTCGGCGGCGCCCGCGTCCACCTGACGGGTAAAGAATATCAGATGCTTGAGCTGTTAAGCCTTCGCAAAGGCACGACGCTCACCAAGGAAATGTTCCTGAACCATCTTTACGGTGGCATGGACGAGCCTGAATTGAAGATCATTGACGTCTTCATCTGCAAGCTCCGCAAAAAGCTCGCCAATGCGTCCCATGGCACGAACTATATCGAAACGGTATGGGGTCGCGGATATGTTCTACGCGAAATCACGGAAGCGGAAGAACGCTTAAGCGCATAAGGCGCACGATATTAAAGGGTCATCCAGTGAAAAGCCCCGCTCCGGCGGGGCTTTTTATTAGGCGCTTGTTAGATCACAGCGGCCTGAATGGTGGCTTCATCCCCGTTCAACGAAAGCGAAATCGTCATTCCCGCTGACCGCGCCATTAGTCCCGTATAATAAGGCTGAATGGCGTGCGCATCGATGGTGCCGGTTTCACTTTCGCCCCGCAGCAAAGCTTCGACATTGGTAGGAATGCGGGCGCTTGTCCCCGTCGCACGGATATCAAACCGCCCCTGCTCGCCTTCAACATCGACTTTGGCGCGAATAACGCCACCACGAGGGATCGTCGAGGTTGCCGTCATCAACAGATTCAACAGCAATTTGACCTGATTTTTGGGCAATAAAACGCGCGGTGCATCCATCTCCAATTTGATTCGATCGTCTTCAATAAAGCCCTTGGCAATCTGCACCGCGTCGCCCAAATCAATCGCGGCACCGGCTGATCCGGCTGCACCAAAGGCAATCCGGGCAAATTGCAGTCGGGCGGATGCTTGTTTGGCGCTTTTTTTGATCAGATCATGCGCAAATTCACGCATGGATTCGTCTTTTTCTTCCTCAAGCACCTCAAGACCATTCACAATCGCGCCCACGGGGCTAATGACATCGTGACAAACACGGCTACAGAGCAATGCCGCAAGTTCGAGCGGTTCGAGAGAAACAACGGCCATAAATAAACCTTCAATCAATGCGGAATTTACCCGCGAAACAGTAATGACCCCAGCATTTACGCGAATCGCGAGGATGCTTATGGTTTTATTACTGGTTATCATATTTTGATACTCGTAACGGAAAGTTACGATATGGGCGGTTAGATCAGTCACCACAGCGTGGCAAAAGGTGTGAGGGTTTAAAATGAAACATTGGCATTTGATGATGGCCGCCATCGTGGCGGGCGTATTGACCATTTCCCCTGCTATGGCTGAAAACAAACCTACGCCGGCAAAGCCGCTTGGCTCATCGGCCAATGAGGCGCCTGCAACCTTTAAGACCGATGATCTGGTGAAGTCCGGACACACTTTTTTCGGATCCGTATCCCAAGGGCTGGCCTCGGTGATTGAAGCGGCCGTTCAGCGCTGGGGACAGCCCAACGGCTATATTCTCGGACAAGAAGCCTCAGGCGCATTTTTTGGCGGACTTCGGTATGGCGAGGGCAAGCTCTACACCAAAAACGCGGGCGACAGGCCTGTCTTCTGGCAGGGCCCTTCGGTCGGATTTGATGTGGGCGGCGAAGGTGCGCGCACCATGATGCTCGTTTATAATTTGCCTTCAACCGAAGCGGTTTATCGCCGCTTTGGTGGCGTCGATGGTTCGGCCTATTTTATCGGCGGATTTAATGCGACAGCCTTGGCCTCCGACAATATCGTCGTCGTTCCGATCAGCTCCGGCGTGGGAGCGCGGCTTGGCGTCAATATGGGCTATTTGAAATTCACGAAAGAAGCGACCTGGAACCCCTTCTGAGGGTTCCAGTGTTATATCGTTTAAGCCCGCTCAAGTGCGGTTAAGACGTCCTTGATCAAATCATTCGGATGTTCCAATCCGATTGATAGGCGAACAAGCCCATCGCCGACGCCCATTTCAGCCCGTTCTTCAGCTGTGAAGCGTTGATGCGTGGTGGTGGATGGATGGGTGATCAGGCTCTTGGCATCGCCCAAATTGTTTGAAATTTTAATCAGCGATAGCGCATTCAAAAAGCGAAACGCGGCTTCTTTACCCGCCTTAAGCTCAAAGGCAATGAGCGTCGAGCCGCCAGCCATTTGCTTTTTAATAATCTCGGCTTGCGGATGGTCGGCACGGCCGCAGTAAATCAGCTTTGATAGTTTAGCATGGCCTGCCAAAGCATCCGCGACCGTTCCGGCTGATCGCGTTTGACGCTCAACCCGAACGGCAAGCGTTTCAAGACCTTTAAGCAAGACCCATGCATTAAACGGTGAAAGCGCTGGGCCCGTTTGGCGCAAAGGCGTTTTCACATAATCGGTGATGAACTGGTTGGATGCCAGAATTACCCCACCCAAACAACGGCCCTGCCCGTCAATATGCTTGGTGGCCGAATAGACAACGCAATCTGCACCAAGCTCCAACGGCTTTTGCTGCATTGGCGTGGCGAACACATTATCGACGGTGAGTTTCGCTCCTACCTCATGCGCAATCTTGGCGACCGCCGCGATATCGATGATTTCGAGCGTTGGATTGGATGGGCTTTCGAGAAAGAAAACTTTGGTATTGGGGCGCGCCGCCTTTTTCCATGCGGAGAGATCCTTGCCGTCGACAAGGGTGGTTTCTACACCAAAGCGCGGCAACCATTCTTCGATCACATAACGGCAGGAACCAAACAAGGCGCGGGCGGCTACCACATGATCGCCGGCTTTAACCTGCCCCATCAACGCAGCGGTTACCGCGGCCATGCCCGTTGCCGTTGCGCGCGCAGCCTCCGCACCTTCCATCGACGCCATACGGGCTTCGAACATCGCGACGGTCGGATTGGAAAAGCGGGCGTAAATATAACCCGGCACTTCATCCTTGAACCGCGCCTCGCATTCTTCCGCCGAGGCGTAAACATGGCCTTGGGTCAGAAACAGCGCTTCCGATGTCTCGCCAAATTCTGAGCGAAACGAGCCATCATGGACAAGACGCGTTTCGAGATGGTGTCGGGCAAGATCATTCGTCATAGCAGGCTCCATTCCAATTCGATTGGCTGATTATACCGTAGAAGAGCGTTCGTAAAGCCGGATTATTGTACTTTATATCGAAATAATTGAGAGAAGACTATATTTAGGCTTGGATTTATATAAATTACATAAATTTTTTGTAAATTAAATAAATATCGAAAAAAAATGGAAAATATATTTATTGCCGTTAAATTACGTGGCATAGAGCTGAATAGCATGTCGCGTCCCTTACTCTGGTTTTGAGCATTATGAGCAAATCACCTGCCCTTCCCGCCATTTTGATGGCCAATGACCTTTTGGACGGTGATGTCCTGTTTCTGGGCCCAACCACATGGGAACGCAGCCACCGTAAGGCCCAGATCGCGCACGGCGCCGCTGAAGCGGAAGGCTTGCAGGCCCGCGCGGCGCGCGATTTCAAAGCCAATGTGATTGTTGATCCCTATCTCGTTCAAGTCACCATCAGCGCGGATGGTGAACCGGTTCCCGTCCACTACCGCGAAAGAATGCGTACCCTTGGGCCAACCACGCGGCTGGACCTTGGCAAGCAGGCAGAGGCTTAATCCATGTATCGTTATGATGAATTCGACCGGACTTTCGTTCAAGAGCGCGTCGCTGAATTCCGTTCACAGGTCGAGCGTCGCCTCGACGGTTCGCTTTCCGACGATGAATTCAAGCCCTTGCGATTGATGAATGGTCTTTATCTGCAATTGCACGCCTATATGCTTCGCGTCGCTATTCCGTATGGCACGCTATCCGCACGGCAAATGCGCCAGCTCGCGATGATTGCGGATAAATGGGACAAGGGTTACGGCCATTTTACAACGCGCCAAAATATTCAGTTCAACTGGCCGAAACTGTCCGATGTTCCTGCGATGCTCGATGCGCTGGCTGAAGTTGAAATGCACGCCATCCAAACTTCCGGCAATTGCATTCGCAATGTCACGGCCGATCAATTTTCAGGCGTTGCCTTTGACGAAGTAGAAGATCCGCGTCCAACGGCGGAATTGCTGCGCCAATGGTCATCGCTGCATCCCGAATTTACGTTTTTGCCGCGCAAGTTCAAGATTGCCGTCACAGGCGCAACCCATGACCGCGCCGCCATTAAAGCGCATGATATTGGTTTGCGGGTTTTGCGTCATCCCGACACCCAAGAAGTGGGCTACGAGGTAAGCGTTGGTGGCGGCTTAGGCCGCACACCTTTGATCGGAAAAATCATTCGCGAGTTCCTGCCGCGTCAGGATTTATTACCTTATCTAGAAGCTCTGATGCGGGTTTATAATTCCGAAGGTCGCCGCGATAATAAATATAAAGCGCGCGTAAAAATTCTGGTTCACGAAACCGGCATTGAAGAAATTCGCAAGGCCGTTGAAGAAGAATTCGAAGCGCTTGACGGGCCATCCGTTGCAGCTGATCCAAAAGAGCTTGAACGGATCGCGGCCTATTTCGCGCCGCCCGCTTATGAAAAACGACCCGCCGTCAGCGCATCGCTTGAAACCGCCATGAAAAGCCATGCGGAGTTTGCGCGTTTTGTTGAGACAAACGGCTTCAAACACAAAGCCCCCGGATACCGCGCTGTAACGGTTTCCTTAAAGCCGATTGGTGGTGCACCGGGCGATGCAACGTCGGATGAAATGCGGGCGCTTGCGGATGCGTCAGATCGCTTCAGCCTCGGCGAATTGCGGGTAACGCATTTGCAAAACATCGTCTTGCCGCATGTAAAAGATGATGATCTGTTTGCCTTGTGGTCGTTCTTAAAGGACCATGGTTTAGCAACCGCCAATATTGGCTTGATCACCGATATCGTCGCCTGCCCCGGCATGGATTATTGCGCCCTCGCAACCGCGCGTTCGATTCCGATTGCGCAAGCGATTGCCACTAAATTTGCGGATCCTGATCGTCAGAAACTCATTGGCGAATTGGGTATCAAAATTTCCGGTTGCATCAATGCGTGCGGTCATCATCACATCGGCAATATCGGTATTCTTGGCCTCGAAAAATCAGGCGAAGAAAGCTACCAAATCACGCTTGGTGGCGATGCGACCGAAACGGCTGCCATTGGCGAGCGTTTAGGCCCCGGGGTAACCGCCGATGCCGTGCCCGATACGATCGAACGTTTGGTCGAGATTTATCTCGCCGAGCGCACCCCCGATGAGCGTTTCATCGATACCTATCGCCGCGTTGGCCTTGATCGATTCAAAGGAGCTATCCATGCCGTTGATGCGTAATGAAAGCTTTGTGGCCGATAGCTACCGTCTTATTGCCGACGATGAAGTCATCCCCTCCTCCGGCGATATTATCGTGCCGCTGGCGCGCCTTGAGGAAGCAGAAGGTCGTTTGGCGTTAGGCCAAGGCAAGCTCGGCATTCATGTCCCCAACACGGTCAAGCCTGCAAGCCTCACCCACCTCTTCAATGAAGTGGCGCTAATTTCGGTATCGTTTCCGGCGTTTAACGATGGTCGCGGCTTTTCCATCGCCCGTCGTTTGCGCCGCAATGGATTCACCGGAACGCTGCGGGCAACGGGCCCTTTGATCTCCGATCAATACGCCTATGCCAAAGCATGTGGCTTTGACGAAATCGATCTGCCGGAAGGTCTCGCCGCCCGCCAAGGCGCTGATCAGTGGAAAAAGGGCGCATCCGCGATAAGCCTGTCCTATCAGCGCGGCTATGCTCGACCCTCCACCATCCTTGATCGCCGGAGAGCGGCGCACTAGAACATCTCCATGTCACGCAAGCCAACCGAGACCAGCATTGCCAGTATTCAGCCGCTCGCGCGGCTGCCGGTGTTCTTTGCGCTGGAAGGCCGCCGCGTTGTGATTGCAGGCGGCTCGGAAGCCGCGGCATGGAAGGCCGAACTGCTTGCCGCAGCCGGTGCGCATGTTGAGCTTTATGCCGAGCACCCATCGGAAGAATTGCTCACCGTTCTAGCTTCCCTCTCTAATGATCGCATTGATCTGCGCCGTAGACCGTGGTCCGTCGATGTGATCAAAGGCGCGGCCCTTGCCATTCTAGCAACCGAGAATGATGCCGAGGCGAAAGCCTTCCGGTGCTCGGCCCAAGAAAACGGTGTGCCGTGCAATGTGGTTGATCGTCCGGCCTTCTGTGATTTTTCTTTTGGCGGCATCGTCAACCGCTCGCCGCTGATCATCGGCATTTCAACCGATGGCGCCGCGCCCGTTTTCGGCCAAGCCATTCGTGCAAAAATCGAAGCGATGTTACCGCAAGGCTTAACCCAATGGGCGGAAGCCGCGCGCCAATGGCGGCCCTCGGTACAGGCGCTGAAGCTTTCCTTCCAACGCCGCCGCGCGTTTTGGGAACGCTTTACCGAACTGGCGCTGGCCAATCCGAATGACACGCCGAACGAAGCCGAGCGCGATGCGCTTTTGGCCAAGAGCGCGCAAGATGCCAGCTCGCCCGAGCGCGGATCGGCGGTGCTGGTGGGCGCAGGTCCCGGCGATCCTGAATTGCTGACGCTCAAAGCCGTTCGTGCGCTGCAATCGGCCGATATTATTCTCTATGACGATCTGGTCTCCCGCGCCGTGCTTGATTTCGCGCGCCGCGAAGCCAAAACCATGTTGGTCGGCAAAACCGGTCATGGCCCTTCGTGCAAGCAAGAAGACATTAACCGGCTGATGGTTTCGTTTGCGCAGCAAGGCAAACGCGTCGTCCGTCTCAAAAGCGGCGATCCGATGGTGTTTGGCCGCGCGACCGAAGAACTTGAAGCCTGCCGTCTCGCGGGCGTTCCTGTTGAAGTTATCCCTGGCATTACAACGGCGCAAGGCGTGGCAAGCCGGATCGGCCGTTCGCTCACCCACCGCGCCGTTGCGCGCCGCGTGCAGTTTCTGACAGGCCATGACACGTCCGGCAAATTGCCCGGTGATATTGATTGGTCGGCCATTGCGGATCAAAACGCGACAACGGTCGTCTATATGCCGGCGAAAACCATTCGTGCGCTCATGGAAACCGCGTTGAGCCATGGCTTGCCGCCGGATATTCCCGCGCTCGCCGTTTATAATGCAACGCGAACCAATGAATTGGTTGTCGAAGCCACGGTCGCGACCCTGCCGGATCGCATGGAAGCATCGGGCATATCAGGACCGGTGATTGTGTTGATCGGCAAAGCCATGCAGGGCGCCGAAGCGAATTGGCTTCATCTTTGGGGCACGCCTTCACCAACGCAAGAAAACCGTCGCGCGATCGTTTAAAACGGGTTTAAGCCCGCCGCCATTCGGCCAGCCCGATACCGCCGAGTACCAATACAAGAGCGACAGCGTGAAACGGGTGAAATGCTTCACCCAAAACCACAATCGCAATGATAGGCCCGAAGATCGGCACCAAATTCGTAAAGACTGAGGCGCGGCTTGGGCCGATCAAATCAACTGCCTTAAGGAAAAACAATTGCGCCAGCAGCGAAGGGCCGAGCGTGATAAAGGCCAAGATTTCCCACCCGCGCAAAGTTGGCCATTGCGCATCGCCACTCGCCATTTCCCAACCAATCAGCGGTATCGCCGTGAAAAAGGCGGCAACGGCCAAAATCGCGAAAAAGCCAATGCCTGACACTTTCGGGCGATTGCGAAGCGAGAGCGTGAACATCGCATAGAGCAAGCAGGCAACAATCAGCCAAATATCGCCAATGTTAAACGACAGGCTCATGAGCGTGTCCCAATCGCCTTTTGACGCCACCGTCATCACGCCCGCAAGCGTTAAGAGAATACCAAGTGCGCCCAACACGCTTATGCGGGTGCGATGGAAAGCAAGTGCTCCGATGAGCGTAAAGATCGGCAGCGAGCCTTGCAGAATGGTCATATTGACGCCGCTTGTGTGGTGCGCAGCGAGATAAAACAGCGCATTGAAGGCCGTAAACCCAAACACCCCGCCAAAGGCCACGAGCCAGAGATGGCTCTTTAAAACCTGCCAATCCTGCGCAATCTGCTTATGCGCGAAGGCAAACAACAAGGTCGAGGCTAAGAGCCAACGCAGGGACACAATCACCATCGGCGAGATTTCGCCAATGGCCAAGCGGCCCGCAATCCCGTTGGCGCTCCACATCAATGTGGTCAGAATGAGCAGCACGTAGGGGTTTGCGCCGAGTTTTCTAAAAATGGCCGGAAGCTTGAGGTTCATGAGCAGCGTTTTGGACTGGTTTGGGGCAGCGGGCAAGTCGGATTGATGTCGCCGATCATTATTCAACATTCCGATCATCACAGCTCCATGCTATGGAGCTCGATACATAGAACAAGGTCACCGGAAAATAACCCATGTCTATCAGATTTCTCGTCGTTGAAGGCAATGTTGAAGGTCCGCGCGAGCGCCACCGTGATACGTTTGGTAAAACCTATGCCGAATCCTACGGCGCTGTTTTGCAGCACATCGAGAAGGATGCTGTTTACGACATCGCGCTCCCTGCCGATGAAGGGGCCAATATACCGGATGCCGCGGGGCTTGAAGGCTATGACGGTATTTTCCTCACCGGCTCGGCGCTCAATGCCTATCACGCGACGCCCGAAATTCTCCGCCAAGTCGAATTGATGCGCGCGGCGTTCAAGTCGCACACGCCCGTGTTCGGTTCCTGCTGGGGCCTTCAAATGGGCGCTATGGCGTCGGGCGGCGATGTCCAAGCCAATCCGTTGGGCCGTGAAGTGGGCTTTGCCCGCCACATTGTCAAAACGGAAGCGGGCCAAAACCATCCTTTGCTGATCGGTCGCCCTGCCTCTTGGGACGCGCCCGCGATCCATCTCGACCTTGTCACCACATTGCCTGATGACATTACGATTTTGGCCAAAAACAAGGTAACGCCCGTCCAAGCCGCTGAAATCCGGCACGATGGCGGGGTATTTTGGGGAGTCCAATACCACCCCGAATTCAGCCTGATCGAATTATCGGTCATCCTTGATCGCTATAAGCCTACTTTGCTCGCCGAAGGTTTTCTTCAATCGGAAGAAGACCACGCGACCTATGTCAAAGACTTACGCGCCATGGGCGAGGACCCGAAACGGTTTGATCTCGCTTGGAAGCATGGGTTAGACGCCGAAATTCTGGATGAAGACCGTCGTTTGACCGAAATCCGCAACTTCATCGCGCATTATGTGAAGCCCACCAAATCGGCTCGCGGGCGCGCCTAGCGGATAATTGCGACGTTTCCCCAAGCTTTCGCGGCGAAGGAATTTCCATTTTCCAAAAAATACACTATCAGTCTGCCGCAAGCCTCGGCGTTCCGACTTGTGGAATGGACCGGGGCTTTTTGCTGCCGAAAGGATGAGCGGATGGGTAACGTAGTCGTTGTGGGCGCCCAATGGGGCGACGAAGGCAAAGGCAAATTGGTCGATTGGTTGTCTGAACAGGCCGATACGGTCGTCCGTTTCCAAGGCGGGCACAATGCCGGTCACACGCTCGTCATTGGCGAGAATGTGTATAAACTCTCGCTTCTGCCCTCAGGCGTCGTGCGTCCCGGCAAGCTGGGCATTATCGGCAATGGCGTGGTGCTCGATCCCTATGCGCTCGCCGCCGAAATCGACCGTTTGGCCAAGCAAGGCGTGATCATCACGCGTGACAATCTAAGGGTGGCGGAAAACGCCGCCCTCATCCTTTCCGTTCACCGCGAATTGGATGGTTTGCGGGAATCAGGCCCCGTCGGCACGACAATCGGCACCACCAAACGCGGTATCGGTCCGGCCTATGAGGATAAAGTGGGTCGTCGTGCCATTCGCCTGATGGATCTCGCCGAACCAGAAGCCCTTCCCGCGCGCGTTGAACGGCTGCTCTTACATCATAACGCCTTGCGCCGTGGCGCGGGTCTGCCTGAGTTTGAAGCCAAAGCCATCATCAAGGAATTGATGGACATCGCCCCACGCGTCCTGCCCTTTATGGATGTTGTCTGGCGTTTGATGGATGAAGAACGTCGCGCTGGTAAGCGTATCCTTTTTGAAGGCGCGCAAGGCGCCCTGCTGGATGTCGACCACGGCACCTATCCCTATGTCACATCGTCCAACACGGTGGCGGGACAGGCCGCGACAGGATCGGGCGTTGGCCCGGGACAGGTCGGTTATGTGTTGGGCATTGCGAAAGCCTATACGACGCGCGTGGGTGAAGGCCCGTTCCCGACCGAATTGCACGATGAAATCGGTGAGCGTATCGGCGTTCGCGGTCATGAATTCGGCACCGTCACGGGACGCAAACGCCGCTGTGGCTGGTTTGACGCCGTCTTGGTACGACAAACCGTCCGAACCTCCGGCATCCATGGCATTGCGCTCACAAAGCTCGATATTCTCGATGGCTTTGACGAGATTAAAATTTGCACAGGTTATCGGCTCGACGGCAAAGACATTGATTATTTGCCCGCAAGCCAAGCCCAGCAGGCCCGCGTAGAAGCGATTTACGAGACGTTTAAGGGCTGGGAAGGGGTAACGGGCGGTGCGCGTTCGTGGAAAGATTTGCCCGCGCAGGCCATCAAATATGTCCGCCGGATTGAAGAATTGATCGGCGCGCCCGTGGCTCTTGTTTCAACGAGCCCGGAGCGTGACGATACAATCCTCGTGCAGAATCCATTTGAGGCTTGACGCTCTGAGACTTTCATCGTGAATACCGCGTGATGGTCGATTATTACGCGCTGATCTCGCCCACGATTGAACCGCTGGCCGACGCCTCTCCGGAGGAGCGGAAAGTGGTCTATGATCGGTTGGTCACGATGCTTGACCAGCAATTGCGGGCGGCTGACCCACCGCGAACCGATAAAGACATTCTAAAAGAACGCATCAATCTCGAAGCTGCGATCCGTCGCGTTGAGCGGCGTATTCTGAGCAATAAAAAACAATCGGTTGCCACACCGTCCAATCCGCTAGCGACGACACCATACCAACCAGTCGTTCAAGCGCCCGTTGAGACCGTCGCAGCAGAGCCAATCGCGCCGATCGAGCTACCCATCGCGGAAATTCCTGTCAAAATTGAAGCGCTTCCAAAGGCCGAATGGCCTGCTGCAGATGATAAATTTCATGCGCCAATGATGCCACCGGTCAGCGCCGACCTCGGTGGTATCGGCATCCCGTCAACTCCCCAACCGGAACCTGTTGAAGAAGAGCAAGATGCTGCACCATCGCCACCGTCTGAGCGACCTGTTTTTAAGCCTCTTCAAGAAGATGTTTTAGAATCCGATGAAACATTTGATCCGCTTCATACCGACATTGATCAAGCCTCGATGGACGCCGTTCTGCAAGACGATGTCTCCGATACTGCGGACGAACAAGAACCGGCACCGCTTGATCGCGGAAGCGATATCAGACCCGGTGTTCCTTCCGGATTAGCGGCTCATCGGCGTGGATTTGGTTTATCCGCTCAAGCCAAAGGCTTGTGGCTTCGTATCGGCATTATCGGCCTTGTTATTTTAGCCTTGGTGGCTGCGATTGGTGGCGTTTCCGATTATTTGTCGCAACGCAATACCGAGCGATTGGCCAACCGTGTTCAGACCCCTCAATCGGATGCGCCAGCCGTCGAGCAAAAGCTCAATGACCGATTGCCGATTGCGGCGGATGAGCCTTCAAAAACACCAACGCCCGCTTCCGGACTTTCGCAAAACGCAACCGATAATGGCAGCGATCAAGACATCCTGATTCAACGCGCCATTCTGTTGGAAGAACCGCCCGGTGGCGTAGGCGATCCGAAGCGAACAATGGGCAAGGTCAGTTGGAAATTGGAAACCATCCGGTCCACGCTTACGACATCGTCGGATATCGGTGCCCGGGCAACGGTTGATTTGGGCGAAGCAGGGCTTACCGCCAATATTGTTTTTAGACGCAACCGCGATCAAACATCGGCGAATACGCATCTTATTGAAATTACGATGACGCCGTCAGCCGATAATTCAAATGGCAAAGTGCGCGATATCAGCGTACCCGAATTGCGCGTCGATGAAAAATCGCGCGGCGCGACTTTGGCCGGTATCGCCGTTCCCGTATCGGACAATGTATTCCTGATCGGACTTAATGGGCTTGCCGCCGATATGCAGCGCAATATTGAGCTTCTACGCAGCCGTAACTGGTTTTTGATTCCGATGCGTTATTCAAACGGCAAGCGCGCTTTGCTGCTGTTTGAAAAAGGAAAGCCAGGCGAACGCGTCTTTGAAGACGCGATGCAAACCTGGCAATAATTCCTCGATGCGTTTAGCGGGCAGGTAACGACAGGGCCGCAGCCGGAAGCTGAGGTGGCATATCGCGCGCGACCAATTGTTCGCGCACCGCCTGCTGAACCTTTTCAAACGCCCTCACTTCAATTTGACGGACGCGTTCCCGCGACACATCGAATTCTTCCGAAAGCTCTTCCAACGTGATGGGCTCTTCAGCCAAACGGCGCGCCTCGAAAATACGACGCTCGCGTGGATTGAGAACCGACAAGGCACTTTGCAACGCCGTATGGCGCCAAGATGATTCTTGATCGTCGGCAAGGATGGTCTCCTGGCTCGGCTTGTCATCGACGAGCCAATCCTGCCATTCGCCATCGCCGTCTGAATCGGCACGCAAGGGCGAGTTTAGGGATGAGTCGCCGCCCAGGCGACGATTCATCTCGATCACTTCTTGCTCTTCAACACCCAGCTTGGTTGCAATAATCTTGACCTGATCGGGGCGCATATCGCCCTCGCCCAACGCCAAAATCTGGCTCTTGGCCTTCCGCAAATTAAAGAACAGCTTTTTCTGATTGGCCGTGGTGCCCATTTTAACCAGCGACCACGAACGCAAAATATATTCTTGAATCGCAGCCTTGATCCACCACATGGCATAAGTAGCCAGGCGGAACCCTTTATCGGGCTCAAAGCGCTTGACGGCCTGCATCAGCCCGACATTGCCCTCGGAAATGACTTCACCAATCGGCAGACCATAGCCCCGATAGCCCATCGCGATCTTGGCCACGAGGCGAAGATGGGATGTTACGAGTTTGTGCGCGGCTTCCGCGTCATCGTGCTCCCGCCAGCGTTTGGCGAGCATGAATTCCTCTTGCGGCTGCAGCATAGGAAAGCGACGGATCTCGGCCAAATAGCGCGCAAGACCGCCCTCCGCTGAAATCATGGGCATTGTTGATGATGCCATCTCGTCCTCCATTTACGGCGCCTAACAGACGCCCGTCAGATTAGCATACGGCCAGCCTTCCGCTTGGATACATATAGTGCGCAAAAAAATGACCGAAAGAGGGCAGCCAATCCCTTTTTCTTGCAAGATTGCAAACAACCTATTTTAATTAACACTCAAACTTTTCAATAATGCGCCGAAATCGTCCGGCAAGGCACTCTCAAAATGGAGTGTTTCTTTGGAACGCGGATGCATAAACCCGAGTTCCCTCGCGTGGAGCGCTTGACGGGGAAAGGTTTCGACAGCCGCCCTCGCCTCACCGTCCAATCGGCTCACTTTCGTGCGAAATCCGGCGCCATATACGGGATCGCCAAGCAGCGCATGGCCGATATGGGCCATATGGACGCGGATTTGATGGGTGCGTCCGGTTTCAAGGCGGCAGGTGACCAGCGCGATCAAGGGCTCGCCCTCCCGCCCCAAAAATTGATCCTCAACGGTAAAATGGGTAAGCGCCTCGCGCCCCTTGCCCGGCTTGACGACGGCCATACGGTCCCGATGCGTGGTGGAGCGATCAATCGGCGCATCAATAACGCCATGGGCGCGGGACGGCACGCCCCAAACAAGCGCCGAATAGGCACGCTGCAAAGGGCCCGTCCGGCCATGATCGGCAAACTGATCGGCGAGGTGCTTGTGGGCCGCATCGTTTTTAGCCACAACGAGCAGGCCGGACGTATCCTTATCCAACCGATGGACAATGCCAGGCCGCTTCACGCCGCCAATCCCGGACAGGCTATCGCCGCAATGGGCAATCAGCGCATTAACCAGCGTACCTGTTGCGTGACCCGAGGCGGGATGAACCACCAATCCGGCAGGCTTATCAATGACCAAAAGATCATCATCCTCATAGACGACGACCAACGGAATAGGCTCACCTGCGGGCTCTGCCGGAACCGCTTCCGGCAATACAATAGAGATAAGCGCCCCGGCACCGAGCTTTAGGCCCGGATCCATAATCGTCGCATCACCCAGCTGCACATGGCCCTCGAGAATGAGGCTTTTAAGCCGCGTACGCGAATGCTCGGGCAGGCGAAGGGCCAAAAAGCGGTCAAGCCTCTCGCCAGCCTCTTTCTCGCCCACAACAAGCGCCCCGTCCTCCGAAACGACAAGCGGCTCGGCCTCCATTAGATCAGGAGCGGGCAATGGTGGATCTTCAACGAACATTCGATTTTTACGCATGAAAAGCCAGATAGCACAGACCAAAGCGATCAAGCGACCCAAATCGTTGGCCAGCCTCCTTTCATGAGATTGTACCCATCCGGAAGACGCCGTTTGACGCCCTGACCTATCGCGCCTATACGACTTCCCACGGCCAAAAAGCTTTACGCTCCCATCGTCTAGTGGCCCAGGACGTCGCCCTCTCACGGCGAAAACACCGGTTCGAACCCGGTTGGGAGCGCCAATGATTTCAATGGGTTAGGTGATTTTTGGGTAGACAGTGTCTCGTCTGTGTCCCGTCCGTGTTTTATTTTGTTCGCCAGCGTTTGATAATGGCCGTGGACGGCTTTTGCCTTCTTGCACAATAGTAAGTCTTGTTTTAAGCTATCAGAATATCAGGTGCTCCCCGGTGTGAGCTATTCTTCAATGACTGCCTGAGAACGAGCCGCCAGCTCCCCGTTGCGAGATTAGGGCGACACTAACCCCCGAAATAGTTTTCGGGATTGTGTTGACGTATTTCGCGGGAAATTAAAATGGCGAAGCTTCAATCCGTACAACCGGCTAACTATTTTACTTGTGACAATACCTATGAGGGCACTCCTAATAAGAGCGCTAAAAAATTTGTTCGGCTAAAAGACAGTGGGATATTGGCCTATAACGTCGACGAATTTTGCTTCCTAATGGGAATTGGTCGAAGTACATTTTATGGCCTAATAAACGACGGCTCACTAAAAACTGTGATGCTTCGTGGCAGGCGGCTGGTCCCCGCCTCAGAAGCCGTTCGGTTACTCGAGGGCGAGCCACACCAATCCGTTATCACCCAAAAATGAAATCGAGCCGCCCTGCGAAGGAACGGCCCGATGTGTTTGAAATGCAGAAGTAAGACGCTGTTTTTCTAACATATTTAGACGTACCTCGCAATTGCGGCTCTGACGGAAAGGTCAGAGCAGTGACAAATAATTCGCATTCAGAAAACGCACGTGTTTGGCCGCACGAAGATGGCATTACGGTTCTTCGTGCTGTCGCGCCCGTCAATCCCCGCACAGGTCGCCATCCCTACATGGCGAAGCAGTTCCGTCGGCAGGGCGACGACTGGGTTCAATCTGCCGCATATGAAAATGCAACCCATTATAATGCGCAAGAATATCCAGTCCGAACGACAGTCGAGATGTTCGACCTCATCAAATTGGCGTCAAAATACAATGACGCATGTATCATCCGCGGCGCATTGCTTGGTGAAAAGATTTCAGCACAAAATATTATACGTCGCCTGCATGATCGTCAAAATGAACCTGCAACTTTTATAACCGTAAAACGCCGTTGGTTGGCGCTTGATTTTGATGGCATAGAATTGCCCGACGGCGTTGATCCAACTGACCCAACGCCTGTTTGTAACGCCGCCCTTAAAATGATCCCTGAGTCATTCAGGAACGCATCGTATGTGTGGCAACTGACATCAAGTGCAGGCATCAAGGCAGGCGGTCGCTTGAGGCTATACTTCTTGTTGGAATATGGCCTTGATGAAATTGGCTTGAAGTCGATTTTTGCAGAATGCCCCGTCGATAAAAGTATATTTAGGGCAAATCAACCGATCTACATTGCGGCTCCAATCTTTCACGGCGGCGACGATTTCATTCCCGTTCGCATTGGCGTTCATCATGGTGATCATGAGCGTGTAGATATTCAGGCTCCGCCGCCGAAAACCTATTTCGAACGCGTCACAACCGAACGTGGATATTCAAATGTCGGTTTTGAAGGATATGTCGATCAGATTGGCGATCTGCCGTTTTATCCTAATGGGAATGGCTTTCACGCTCCCATCAAATCCGCTGTGGCAAGCTATATTGCGATAAACGGACCAGATATCGACCCCGATGAACTGGCCAATATATTGGAACCCATTATTCGTGATCGCGGAGCAGAATGTGGGCGGACGCAAAAATATATTGATGATCGTGTGCGCGATCTTAGGCCCCTTATTCGCAATATATCGGCACTTGAACGTAAATCGCGCGAACTGGTTTTTTTGCCGCCGCTTATCGACGATCCTGTCAATGCGCGAGCCGAGTACTCCTCGCTTTCCGATGCCGAAAGTTCGGTTAAAGGCGCCATCGATCATTTCTTCGCTTCTGCTGCCCCGATTGTAGTGCAACGACAACGACACACGGCGAAGGACTCAGGCGTTGAGGACCTCACAGCAGTCGGATTTTGGGATATTCCGCCCGAAGAGTTCAGTACTCTCGTTCCTGCTCAAACGGCCATTGGCAAGACAGAAATGGTCAGCATGTCAATGTTGACGTTCATTAATGGAGAGTATGAAGGCGCAGCCGAGCATGAAAAGGCGCTATATCCGCGTCGGATTGAATATATTGTCCCCAGTCATTCCCTCGCGACCGACATCGAACGCCGCATGAATGCAAAACGTGCGGGGCTTGCTTCGGTCTGGCGGGGCATGGAACAACCACACCCCTCGGGAAAAGGCACGATGTGCGTTCGTTTTTCTGAAATGAATGAGTGGCTTGAGGCTGGAGGCGATGCTGGAAGCATGTGCAAAGCCTGCCCGTTTGGACCTAAGAAAGATAAGTCTTGTGCATATTTGAACCAGAAGTGCGACACTCCTGTCCTAATCACTGCAGCTCCGCAAGCGGTGACGGCAGGCGTTACTCCAGCCTTCATGCGGACAGTAAGGCTTGCTGGCGGGAACGAAATCAAAGCGGGTCCCGATCTAATCGTTGTAGATGAAACCAAACCTCAGAGCTGGCTTGAGGGTACCGATCAAAAGAGGCCCGTCGTCGTTAATTCTGATGATCTGAAAGTAGGATCGCGTCCGCCCAAAATCGAAGGGGTCAAAACTTCAAATAATTCGGAGGCTGTGCACAAGGCTGCTGATGATATCCTGCATATTTTGAACCGTATTTTGGATACAGCGAACGGCGCCCGTATTACAGTTGGCCAAGTGCGGCTCTTAGCAATTGATGCATTCGGACTGCGCCAATTGAAATTTAAGCTGGCTTCCACATTGATCGACATTCCCGAAGAATGGCTTCAACTGCGGATGAAAGAGCGGACAAAGCGGCTCAATCTTGCAGGTGGATGGAATAAGAGGCGCCGGAGGGCAATCCAACTTCTCGACGTTTTAATTGGGCTTTTTGAAAGCGATCCATTTGGTGTCGCCGTTGCTTCAGATCAGACCCTGATACCGCATATCTTAATAAGGACAGGCGACGACGGCAAAAAAGGCGTTCAAATCATTTGGCGCAGGTCGATAGCAAAGGAACGTAAAGGCATCCCGACGTTATTTCTTGATGCGACGGCAAAGCCTGCAATCTTGCGGCAATGGTATTCGCATTTAGATGTAGCTGCCGTCAAACGGGTAAATCCGCCTGAGGGGGCCGTTTATATCATTCAGATCCATGACAGCATCGTCGGTTATGGCGGCCTTACGAAGCACGACGACGAAGACGTAAAATTGGCGACGACGTCAAAAAATAATACTCGTAAAATCATCAACGCAATCGACTGTTTTTCGTGCGGTGAAAAGGCCGTCGCGTTCATAGGCCCAAAAACGCTTACTGAGGAGAATGAGAAGCATTGGGCAGCCCGTTGCGGTGGAAGGCCAAAAGGGGCACTCACGGGGCATTATAATGCGATTGCGGGGCTGGACCATATGAAGGACGCCGATGTGTTGATTGTCCTGTCGCGACCAGCGCCGAGCCCGACTACGGTGGAGTTGATCGCGGAGGCTATTTTTTCCAAAATTCCGACCGCGACCGAACAATGGTATATCCGTGGGGCTGGCTATTACAAGATGCGTGATGGGCTCTACCGCATTGCGCCTCAGTCTGAATCGCATCCTGATCCTCTGGTTGAAGTGGTGCGACAACAAATCGTTGATGCCGAGTTGGAGCAGTCTATCGGCCGAGGCCGCCTCATCCGTAGGGCGGCAGATAGGCCCCTGACAGTAATTATTGCGACAGCTCAGCCCACAGGGCTTCCGATTGATCGTCTCGTGACCCGAAAGCAATTCTTTGCCGCACGTGACATCGAGGCGCTTTCGGCGAGAGGCATTACTGTGCCGATCGGTTCTTCAAATAAGGGGTATGCCGATGTTCTTGCGAGTGCGTTGGGCGATACGGTCGATGCAGTGAAAAAGAAGGCTGCAACGCTCAACGTGCCAAATGCCTATATAAGTACTCTTATAGGAGTTCCGCACGTTGAGGATCGGAATACTGTCGAATTTCTGATCAGGGTAAGGCAAAGGGCACGTTATCACACAAATATCCGCTTATCGCGTGAGTTGGCCGAACGCCCGAAATTCTCGATGCGTCGTGAAGGCATTCAGCCAATCGACATGATCCAAGTCAGCCCGATGCGTATGCCGTCCCTCGGTCCAATCTCGGGCTTGCCAGAATATGCCCGTGAGCCGATTGAACGTTTTGCATCGATCAACTGGGCATGCACGGAGTTTTATAGGATACACACAGATCCGTGCCTCGTAACAGATCTAAGCGACACAATAAGGCATTGGCTTACCGATTTGATTGATTTCGGCTGGACTTCACGTGATCTCTTTGACGATTTTACCGAGATGCCGCCGAGCGGCTTAATATATTTGCTGCGGGGGCGGAAAATCGTTGATCTCGATGATACGCGGGTGGTCCTCAACGATGGCAGTTTAATTGAAAGAACACTTAGTGATCGCTAGGTTTCTATTCATCTATACATCTGGAATTTGATGATTGAGATTATGATTAGCTGGCCGCTGAAATATCCTAAAAGCGGTCGCGCACACGCGTACTCGGTCATAAATCCATTCCTGCACATACCACTGCGTACAAATTTTTACCCCACCCTAGCCAGCTTATTCCAATCGGTCGAATAACACGGCGACAGCATCTCTCGTCGCAGGGTCCCTTTGGGCTTAATCCTCGAACTGCCCAGAATGACAGTATCTCGCCCAAAATGGCGGTTAATGGCGTCTATTGCTTTCATGCGGGATTGGGAACTGATGCTATCAGGAGCGTCGAACAGGGTGCTGGCCACCTTAGTGGAAGGGACCAGATCCAGCAGCATCACTCCCGCCTTCTTATAATTGTGGTTGGGCTTCCAGACGGCTTCCAGAGACGTCAGTGAGGCAGCGGTGATGCGACCAGTGTCCGAACTGGCTAAGGGCAGCCGGATGTTCTGACTGGCCTTGTATTGCTTGTCTTGTTTCCTAAACGGGTTGGTCTCGACGAAGACAATTAGGCTGGCGGTGGCAAGGTTCTGGCGGCGCATCTTCTCGGTCGCTCTGCTGGCATAGGTCGATACCGCTTCGCGTAGTTCCTGCAATGTCGTGACCGAACGTCCGAAGGACCGTGACGAGACGAGGCTTTTGCGGTTCGACGGCACTTCATCGAGCTCAAGGCACGATTGCCCCCTCAGTTCCAAGACGATACGTTCTATAACGACGCCAAACCGTTCACGGATGAAATGGGCGTCTGCCTGCCGTAGCTCTAACGGTGTAGTAATGCCAACCTCGTTCAACCGCCGCGATAGTCGCCTTGCAATGCCCCACACATCCTCCAGCTTGAGCTGACCAAGCAGGTCTTCTTGCTCGGTGCTGTCCATCAAGATGTAAACACCGCCAGAGGCTGGGTTCTTCTTGGCCGCACGGTTGGCGATCTTGGCAAGCGTCTTGGTCGGTGCGATGCCTACGCTGACGGGGATGCCTGTCCACTGGTACACGGTGGCCCTCAGATCACGGGCTTGGCTTTCCATCCTGCTATCAAAGCCGTCGAAACTTAGAAAGGCTTCATCAATTGAATAAACCTCAAGGTTGGGCGAGAACTGGCGCAGCGTCTTCATCACACGGGCGCTCATATCGCCGTACAGGGTGTAATTGCTGGACCGAACGATGACACCCAGTTCCTCAAACTGCTTCTTATGTTGATGCCACGGTGCGCCCATCTCGATACCAAGCGCCTTAGCCTCGTTGGAACGAGCAATCACGCAGCCATCATTGTTGGACAGAATGACAACGGGCTGTCCTCGGAGCTTGGGCTGGAACACCCGTTCACATGACGCGTAGAAATTGTTGCAGTCTACAAGGGCAAAATATTCGGTCAAAGCATCCGCACCGCATGGCAGATGACGCCCCATATCTCGAAGGCGGAGCCTTCTTTGATCAGAATATCCTCATATTTAGGGTTCTCGGCCTGCAGCCAGATCGTAGCCCCTCGGACGCGGTACCTTTTAATGGTGAACTCACCATCCACCAGCGCCATGACGATGGAACCGTTCTTGGGCGGCAATGACCGATTCACTACCGCAATATCATTGGGGAACAGGCCAGCACCTGTCATGCTCTCGCCAGCAATGCGCACCGCAAAGGTGGCGGCAGGGTTTTGGATCAACAGCTCATTGAAATCTAAGGGCCGTTCAAGGTAATCGTCAGCAGGCGACGGAAACCCCGCAGCGACCGAGCTTGTGGCCATCGGGACGCTTGCACGGATTGGCGAAGGGGTAAGTGGGATAATCTGTGGGTCAATAAGAGTTCTCATGATGAGAACATAAAGTGAACATTTGTTCATTGCAAGGCAGAATGTCGCCTAGGCAATCCTCGCCCCTGCTGTTGGCTCGGAGAAGAGGGCAACGCCGTTGGCCAGCAGGGCCTGCTCGATACGGGCGACCTTACGTGGGTTGGTTGGTACCCGCCGCTCCCAGAACCTTATCTGCCGTTCGTCGACGCCGAGGGCTACACCAAGGCCGCGTTGGGTCAGACCTGCCATTGTACGGGCGGCACGAAGTTGGCGGGGATTAATGAGGTTGGGCATGGAAACGGCTCCATTGAATGGGGTACTAGAATACCACCTCACACCCTACATTGACAGTGGCTGAGATTAAGCTCTAACTTGGATAATAATGAAATTAATACAATGAAGCGTTCAATTCTTGCGATTTCTACTATGACATTATTGTTGGCTTCTTGCCAGAACGTGACCCAGAATCGATTGCGACCGTTCAAGCCTTCGACCAATCATCCACCTGCAGATAGAAAAAATTCAGGACCCATTTTTTTAGATGGCTGTTTCAAAAAAGGAGAAGTACTAATGACAAAAATAAGGGGTTTTTTATTTGCTTTTGTAGCGTTTTTGTTATCGATTAATCTTGCTAATGCCACTTGCACAGGACCAAGTGGCGTCTATTCCGGTGTAGCTAGTTACTTGAAATATACGGGGTCGGCTGTACTGGACGTAGCTTATGAGGCTACGATAACTGCGTCAATAACATACAATTCAGCAAGTTCCACAAAGCCAGTCTCAGTTTCATTAACAACTGTGATTTATTATAATGGTTCGACGTCTGGTACATCGAGTACGGTTACCACAACCAGTTCAACATTTTCTACAACTACCTGTTTGGGATCTATCGTTTCGAGTTCAGGTGTAACTTATAAATTTGCAGTCACCGGAAGTGGCCAAGAAATTAATTTTCTAATCACTCCCCCAACAACGGCAATATTTTATTTTCCGGTTCAAACCGTACTTAAGAAAGTTTAAACGCAATAATACTCTAACAGAATGAACAAAGGCATCGTCCCATGCCAGACGTGTATTGGTTTTTTTGAACAAGTTAGCGGCTCGGATATGGGCGCTGTTTGCCTATGTTATGCTGCGGCAATTGTTAGCGTAGCTTTAATGTGTAACTGTCACGTCCCGCATGATCGCTGCTTGTGGTACGTCGACAAAAAAATTCTCTGTGTATCACTACAACACCTCGGGAAATTGGAGTGCCATCAAATTTTAAAACGATATTTTATTATTTGAAATAACTCCTAGATTTACGCATGAAGTACACCTGGATTGAAAGTTTTGGTAAAAACCTCGTGAGGTGTTTTGTATCCAAGTCGCTTTCGTGGGCGATTATTAAGAAATCCATCGATTTTGGAAAGTTCGACATCGCTGACGGTTGATAGTGGACGGGATTTTGGGATGTATCGGCGAATAAGTCCGTTCAAGTTTTCATTCGATCCTCGCTGCCAGCTGGAATATGGATCGGCGAAGTAAGATATCGATCCGAGGGCTTGATCAATAGAAGCGTGATTGGCGAACTCCTTACCATTGTCATATGTTAGGGTTCTGACCTTCGTCGAAAGCGGCTTTAGTCGGATGTCAGTGATTTCAAACATTACAGGATCAACCATTCCGAGGCCTTTGCGGATGCTAAAAATCATATCAATGGCATCGAGAACTTTTGGAACCGAGCTAAGCGGCACATGCGCCGCTACAACGGGATACCAAAAGCCCACTTCCATCTATTCTTGAAAGAGTCCGAATGGAGGTTCAATCATCGCCCAGCTAGCAACCTCTTGAAGACGCTCGCCGAATGAAGCAAAGTATGATTACTTCAAAGTCCCTTGTCTAGCCCCCTTGTTTTTAGATTTGGAGTTCATTCATGAGATATAGGCAGGGTTTTTTTCGTATTTGGATTGTGTTTTTCATATTATGGGATCTCGGTTTTTATTCGATAGGCTACCTACAAACGTGTTTGTTTCCAAGTGTGTTCGTTAGTGGCGAGGTATTGAATATACCATTCTGGACGAAGAAAGAAAATGTTCTAGCTATTATAAAAGCCCACATTGAACATAATCCAATGTCTGAATTACAATTTGATTTTGATGATTGTCATAAAGAAAAGATGACCACCGATCAGTGCGCACAAAAAAAAGCCATGGATTTTGTGAAAGACGCAAGTAAGTCACTATATGCATTGATAATGGTTTTTTTGGTAATACCGGCTATTCCTCTTTTTTTTGGGATGGCAATATCTTGGATATTATCCGGCTTTCGTTCAGGATAGCTTGAATGGCCGACCAAGACGTGTCTTAAATTACCACACACCAAACGAAGCGTTCACCGCTCTCGTTGCATTAGAACCTTGAGACCGCCTACGATTATTTTACACTACGCCCTAACGAGATGCTCAAGCTTGGGCGTCTATTGGCTGACTTAACTTAAATTTTTGATATTCTATAAGCTTATTAAAGCCAGCACTGTACATACGCTTGCCCCGGTAATCCCCCCGTTTTTAACGGGATACATTGGTAGAACTTAAGCGGCCAATTTCAGTTTCTGAGCGAGTGTTATTCCGCCGATGCCGGTTGCGTCCGTAAAGTGCTGTAAATTCTGAGGTGGGCAGCCACCACTTCGGCTCGGTAAAAGACGGTTCTGAGACGTTTTTCACCGAAGGAGCGAAGCGATGGCT
>CANGLU010000040.1 GCA_947455025.1 Hyphomicrobiales bacterium | reverse complement strand
TGGCAATAAGGGCACCAGGATTTCGTATAGATCGTGACGGGTTGCATCATATGACCTCAGACTAAGAAGTGTCTCGTAATATAAGAACCTTATCCCGTATTTGCCACCACCGCAAAAACCAAAAGATCAACCGAGGCAGCGCCTGCTTTTAACAGGGTCCGCGCCGCAGCATTTCCGGTCGAGGCGGTAGTCATCACATCATCGATCAAAACGATCCGGCTCCCCATCACCAAGGGCCGATCGGTGTCATTAACGACAAAAGCTTTTTCGAGATTGGCCGCCCGCTCCGAGCGGGTGAGGCCCACTTGCGGGCGCGTCGCTTTTACGCGCTTGAGGGTCTCATAGCCAACCGGAATGCCCGTCTTATAACCGATGGTTTTGGCCAATGCCGCAGCTTGATTAAACCGTCGCCGCCATAGCCTGAACCAATGCAGCGGCACAGGCACCAAAAGCTGGGCCTGGTCTAAAATCTCGGCACCCTCGCGGGCCATCCAAAGTCCCATCGTGTCGGCCAGTTCCACCCGGTCGCCATATTTCAAACCATGCACCAATTCACGTGCGACGCCGTCATAGCGTGCAACCGCGCGGGCGCGGCCAAACACAGGCGGATCGGCCACCGCCAAGGGCGAGAGCATCATCCCGCCATGGTCAACGGGCAGCGGCGTGCCATAGCGGTCGCAAATGGGTTGGGTGATCAGCGGCATCAGCCGCCAACAGGCGGGGCAAATACCGTCATGCTCGGCGAGCGCCGCCCCGCATGCGATGCAGGACGGCGGATAGATGAGGTCGACCCATCGACGGCCAAAGCGAGAAAGGGCAGCCAAAGATTGTTTCATGCGTCTGTTTCACGCTTTGACGTTGGACCTAAAAATGAGCATACACCGCAGCCATGGTTGATGCTCCCCGTCTTTTTGAACAGGGTCTGATCCGGTCGCGCCTGAAGCGCGCCATCCGGCAGGGCGCTGAAGATTTTTTGCTCGCCCGTGCGAGTGCTGATCTGTCGGATCGGTTGACCGCCGTGTTGCGCCAGTTTCCAACCGTGCTCGATTTCGCAACCCCCGGCCCGCATGCCACGCAGGCGCTTGCAGCATCCGGGCGCGCGGAGACGATCATTCGTGCAGCACCTGTTCCTGAAGCTTTGGGCCAAGGGAATTTTCATGCGCTTGTTTCCGATGTCGGCCTCTCGCCCTTTGGACCTGCGACGCTTGATGCCGTCATCTCGCTTTTAGCGCTTCAGACGGTGGATGATCTCCCCGGCCTCTTGCTCCAAATTCGCCGTTCGCTGCGTCCGGACGGGATGTTTTTGGCCTGTTTGATGGGCGGTGCCAGCCTCACCGAGCTTCGGCAAAGCCTTCTTCAGGCCGAAAGCGAAATGGAAGGTGGCATCAGCCCGAGAGTAGCGCCCTTTGCCGATATCAGCGATCTCGGCGGCCTGTTGCAGCGCGCGGGCTTTGCCTTGCCGGTGTCGGATACGGACCGGTTTACCGTTCGCTACGCCAATCCCTTGGGCTTGATGCATGATTTGCGGCGGATGGGTGCCACCAATGCCCTTATCGAGCGCCGTAAAACTCCAATGCGGCGGGCAACCTTGCTGCGCGCTTTGGAAATTTACAGCGAACGCTTCTCGGATTCGGATGGCCGCGTTCGGGCGACGTTCGAGCTTGTCTGGATTTCCGGTTGGGCGCCTCATGAAAGCCAGCAAAAACCGCTTAAACCCGGATCGGCGGCCAAGCGCCTTGCCGATGTCCTTGGTGTGGCCGAAATTCCCGCGGGTGAAGCGCCGACCGGACAAAAGTGACAGGTCCGGCCAACCTCAACAAAGTTTAATCTTGTCGACACGCCACCGTCAGGTGACCTCCGGCTTTATGGCCTCAACGCCCGATACGGGCTGGAATGAGGAGTTGAGAAGATGAAATTTTCAAAAAAAACACTGATCATCGGTACCGCGCTTGTCGTTGCAGCGGGCGGTTCTTTGGCCGCTTTTGCTCAACCGGGCATGCGCCACGGTGAAAATTTTGGCCCGATGGGTCACATCTGCGAAGCCAAAGATCCGATGGGCCCGCGCCTTATTGATCATTTGCAGCGCGCCATCAAGCCAACAGACGCTCAAAAGCCCGAATTTGACGCGCTAAAGGCGGCACTTGCATCCGCCGAAGCGAGCGTGAAGGCCACCTGTCCGGCTGATCCGGCTTCGGTTGATCACACGCCTTCGGGCATGTTGGCCGGTATGGAGCAGCATTTAACCGCCATGCTCGGAGCGGTTAAAACCGTTCGTCCGGCCTTTGATGCGCTCTACGCCAAGCTCGATGACAAACAACGCGACGCATTGCGTTGGTCATCGCCGTTTGGATGGGACCGCCACCATGGCGCTCATGGTCCTATGATGGATGAGGCCCCAAAGGCCCAGTAATTCGACTGAGCGATCAAACCGATCTGGCGATTAAACCGTGCCGCGGGCGATGGCAATTTGCGCCCGCGCACCACTTCTAAGCTGACCAAAATCGGTACCAATCGCCATGAGATCATAGCCCTTGGCTTTTAGCTCAATGGCGGCGAGCGGGCTTGGCGCAAAGCAACACGCGGCCTTTTTATGAGCCTTGCATCGCGCAACCACATGATCAAGCGCATCGGCGACATCCTTGCGCGACGGGTCAACATTCGCGCCATGGGATAATGCAATCGAAAGATCGGACGGCCCGACAAACACCGCATCGATACCGGGCGTTGCGAGAATATCATCCACGGCTGCAAGCGCTTCGCGCGTTTCCACCATGGCAATCGCCACCGTCATGGCGTTGCCCGCTTTCATATACTCATTGCCCTCGGTACCCGTCAGACCAAAGGCAATCGTAGGCCCCCAGCTCCGCTCGCCAATGGGCGGATATTTCATGAAACTGGCAAAGGCTTTGGCATCTTCTTTTGAATTGATCATAGGCGCGATAACGCCTGCAACGCCGAGATCCAGCACCCGTGAGGCGGTTGCAAACTGTCCGACGGGGATGCGCACAATCGTTGGCTTTCCGGCCAAGGTCACTTGGGCGACGCCAAGCGCTACGGAATGAATATCATTGGCGCCATGCTGCATATCGAGCGTAACTGTGTCGAAATCCTCGAGCGCCAATTGCCCTGCGACGAGCGGATCCGGCATGCCGACCCAAGCCGTTAAAAGCCCCGAGCCACCGCCGATTTTTTTCGACAATGCGCTGATCGTTGCCAGATGTGCCATGCTGTATCCCCCCATTTGATGCGAGAGGCTAAGCATAATGGCGGTTTAAAACAAGGGCGCCGGCGTCATGGCTTTTATTCGCCGGTCAAGATTTCCCGTCTTGCGACCGTGAGCAATTGCTCCATTTTGGCCCGAATATCGTGATCCTTTTGTTCGATATGGGCGGCTAAAAAATCGCCCTCAATTTTTCGAACGACATCGTCGTCACCCGGTTCCGCCAAATCCGCGCTGAGGACGGTGCCGGTGTAAAGGGCCAGATCATCGCCGGTTAAACCCATCAATCCGCCCGCCCAAAGCCCTAAAAGATGGTTGCGGCGGGCCTTAATCCGAAATTCGATATGCTGCTCATGCGCGAATTTTGCCTCAAATCCCTGTTCGCGTTCGTCAAAAGTGGTCATCGGCCCGCTCCCCGTTTGTCGTGTTTTCGGTGCTTGCAGTGTGCCATGTCGCGTTAACAATCGGATGTCGTAGTCTCCCCTATCCAGATGGTTCTTCGCAAAGCCCTTTAAAAGACAGGGGATGGAAAATTGCTCATCCTAAATGCTGCGTTGCAAATCAGCCCGGTTTTCCTGTATGGAGAGTTATCCGGTTATGGATTTCCTCAAACAACGGTATTTGTCGATGAACCGCCGCCGTCGCATTTACGAGGGCAAGGCGAAGATCCTCTATGAGGGTCCTGAGCCTGGTACCCTCGTCCAGCACTTCAAGGACGATGCAACCGCCTTTAACGCCAAGAAACACGCTGTTCTTGACGGCAAGGGCGTTTTAAACAACCGCATCTCCGAATTCATTTTCAACCATTTGAACGCGATTGGCGTGCCGACGCACTTCATCCGCCGCCTCAATATGCGCGAGCAGCTGATCCGCGAAGTCGAGATCATCCCGCTCGAAGTGGTTGTCCGCAATATCGCCGCAGGCTCGCTCGCCACCCGTTTGGGCTTGGAGGAGGGCACGCCGCTGCCGCGTTCGATCATCGAGTTCTATTACAAGAACGATGCGTTGAACGACCCGATGGTCTCGGAAGAGCACATCACGGCGTTTGGCTGGGCCACCCCGCAAGAGCTCGACGACATTATGGCTCTGGCCCTGCGCGTCAACGACTTCCTCACCGGCCTCTTTCTGGGCGCCGGTATCAAGCTTGTCGATTTCAAGATCGAATGCGGCAGGCTCTGGGAAGGCGAGATGATGCGGATCGTTCTGGCCGATGAAATCTCGCCCGACTCAGCGCGGCTCTGGGACGTCAAATCCAACGACAAGCTCGATAAAGACCTCTTCCGCCGCGATCTCGGCAATCTCGTCGAAGCTTATACCGAAGTGGCCCGCCGCCTCGGCATTCTAGCAGAAGGCGAGCCGGTCGCCGGCGCCGGACCAAAACTCGTGCAGTAAATGCTGCAAAATTGCTGCACTGCACAATAAATCCAAAAAGCCCGCTTCCGAGCGGGTTTTTTATTGCGCAGCAATTGTGTGAAGTTTGTTATATTTCAATGGATTACTAAATTTATGCTGCAAAAATGCTGCGCAGCAATTTTGGTTTCGTCCTAGCGAGCGAACGCGAAGCAACCCAGCTAACAGAACACAAAAAGAGCGCCGTGTTGCCACCGCGCTCTTGCTTTCACCAACAAC
This sequence comes from Hyphomicrobiales bacterium, assembly GCA_947455025.1. Classification (GTDB taxonomy): domain Bacteria; phylum Pseudomonadota; class Alphaproteobacteria; order Rhizobiales; family Beijerinckiaceae; genus CAIUPE01. The sequence continues at coordinate 20,351 of CANGLU010000040.1, read as the reverse complement.
TGGATTGCTTCGCGTTCGCTCGCAAAGACGGTGGACGGCGCGCCTAAACCCGCCGCTCCACCATCATCTTCTTGATCTCCGCAATCGCGCGGGCGGGGTTCAACCCCTTCGGGCAGGTATTGGCGCAATTCATGATCGTGTGGCAGCGATAAAGACGGAACGGGTCTTCGAGATTGTCCAATCGCTCGCCGGTGGCTTCATCGCGTGAGTCAATCAACCAGCGATAGGCTTGCAGCAACACGGCGGGGCCAAGATAGCGGTCGCCGTTCCACCAATAGCTCGGGCAGGAGGTCGAGCAGCACGCGCAGAGAATGCACTCGTAAAGCCCGTCGAGCTTTTCGCGGTCTTCATGCGATTGCTTCCATTCTTTCTCAGGCGCCGGCGTCGAGGTATGCAACCACGGCTCGATCGAGGCGTGCTGCGAATAGAAGTGCGTGAGGTCCGGCACGAGATCCTTGATCACCGGCATATGCGGCAACGGATAGATGCGCACGGGATGCGCCACCTCATCCATGCCCTTGGTGCAGGCGAGCGTGTTCAGCCCGTCAATATTCATCGCGCAAGAGCCGCAAATGCCCTCGCGGCACGAGCGGCGGAAAGTTAGGGTCGGATCAATCTTCGATTTGATCCAGATAATGCCGTCGAGCACCATCGGCCCGCAATCGTCGCGGTCGACATAATAGGTGTCCATGCGCGGATTACTCTCGCCATCCGGATCATAGCGGTAGATGCGAAACTCGGTCAGATGAATGGCGTTCGCGGGCTTCGGCCAAACCTTGCCGTCGATAACGCGGGAGTTTTTCGGGAGGGTGAGTTCAACCATGGTTTACCGTGCCTTCATCTGCATCGCCAGCTCAATGGCTGGTCTCAGATCGTTATTGTCTTCAATCCGCAACATTCGGATATCGTTTACCGAAGGGGCAAACCATTCAAATTCGAGCGTCAGGCGCTGAACGGCCATTTGGCATTGCACGACATCGATATCGTCATTTCCAAAGTAAACGCTGCCTTGCTGACGGTCGAAACCCAATTCACGCAAAAACCGTTCAATATCCTTATACGCATTTTGCCACGACGAGCTTGGGTAGCCTTCTTCCAGTATTTTTGTATCAAGATCGAAGGTAATAGCATAAGTCACGGGTGGCCTCCTGCGGCGCGAATTATCGCCCGCCAACGGCACCCGGTTCAATGCGGGCTGACCTCTGTCAACGAGACGAATGTTTGAATGGTTTTTCACGCATTACGCTCCGTTTTTTACTAACTCTATTATTTCAATACACGCGCGCCTTCGGTGCAATATACTCAATGTCATTCGACATTGTGTAAGTATGCACAGGGCGGTAATCAATGATCGTTTCTTGTTTCGCCGGATCGATGAAGGCCAGCGTATGCTTCATCCATTCCTTGTCATCGCGGTTCGGGAAATCCTCACGCGCATGCGCGCCGCGGCTTTCCTGACGGTTGGCCGCCGAGTCCATCGTCACCACGGCCTGCGCAATGAGATTGTCGAACTCTAGCGTCTCCAATAAATCCGTGTTCCAAACGAGCGAGCGGTCGGTAACCTGAATATCGGATGATCCGCTCCATACGTTGTGGATCAGCGTCTGGCCTTCGTGCAGCACTTCGCCCGTGCGGTACACGGCGCAATTGTTCTGCATTGTCTTTTGCATTTGCAACCGCAGTTCTGCCGTCTTGGTGCCGCCCGAGGCGTGCCGGAAACGGTCGAGCCGCGCGAGTGCCGCTTCGCCTGCGTCAGCTGCCAATTCGGCCTGCTTTTCGCCCGGTGAAACGAGCTCGGCTGCGCGTTGTCCGGCCGCACGGCCAAACACCACAAGATCGATCAACGAGTTCGAGCCCAAACGGTTCGCACCATGCACCGAGACGCACGCGGCCTCGCCAATCGCCATCAAACCGGGGACGATGGTATCGGCATTGCCGTTCTTCTTCGTCAGCACTTCGCCGTGATAATTGGTTGGAATGCCGCCCATATTGTAATGCACCGTCGGCAGCACCGGAATTGGCTCCTTCGTCACATCGACGCCCGCGAAAATCTTGGCGCTTTCCGAGATGCCGGGAAGGCGCTCGTGCAAAATCTTCGGGTCGAGATGGTCAAGATGCAGATAGATGTGATCCTTCTGCTTGCCCACGCCGCGGCCTTCGCGAATTTCCATCGTCATCGCGCGCGAAACCACGTCGCGTGAGGCGAGATCCTTGGCGGATGGCGCATAACGCTCCATAAAGCGTTCGCCTTCCGAATTGGTGAGATAGCCACCTTCCCCGCGTGACCCTTCGGTAATCAAGCAGCCCGCGCCATAAATGCCGGTCGGGTGGAACTGCACAAATTCCATATCCTGCAGAGGCAATCCGGCGCGAAGCACCATTGCATTGCCATCGCCCGTGCAGGTATGGGCTGAGGTGGCCGAGAAATAGGCGCGGCCATAGCCGCCGGTGGCCAAAATCACTTCGGCTGCACGGAAGCGGTGGATCGTACCGTCATCCATTTTAAGCGCCATCAGACCCACGCAACGGCCTTCTTCGCTCATGATCAGATCAAGCGCGAAATACTCGATGAAAAATTCGGTCTTCGAGCGCAGCGCCTGTCCATACAGCGTATGCAAAATCGCATGCCCCGTGCGGTCAGCGGCGGCGCAAGTACGTTGCGCGGTGCCCTTGCCATATTCGGTCGTCATACCGCCGAAAGGCCGCTGATAAATCTTGCCTTCCTCGGTGCGCGAAAACGGCACGCCCCAATGCTCAAGCTCATAGACGGCTTCGGGCGCATTGCGGCAAAGATATTCAATCGCATCTTGGTCGCCGAGCCAATCGGAGCCCTTAACGGTGTCATACATGTGCCAGCGCCAATCGTCGCGGCCCATATTGCCAAGCGCTGCCGAAATGCCACCTTGCGCTGCCACGGTGTGCGAGCGGGTTGGAAATACTTTCGAGATACAAGCCGTACGCAGGCCCGCTTGCGCGCACCCAACAGCTGCGCGAAGGCCCGCGCCGCCAGCGCCCACCACAACCACATCAAAGGAATGGTCGGTGATCGGATAGGCCTTACCGTTTTGAGCGGGGGATGAAGTCGCCATTATTATGCTCCAAACGTCAATTTAAGGACGGCAAACACGCATGCCGCGCCAATCGCCAGCGAGAAAAGAGTATTCAGCGCCAAGGCTATAATTTTCGAACCTTCACCATGGATGTAATCCTCGATGATGACCTGCATCCCGATTTTCATATGGATCACACCGGAAATCACAAAGAGGCCAATGATGAACGCATCAAAAGGGCGGGCCAGCACCGCACGCGCCGCATCGGCATCTTTGCCAAGCGTGGCGTAAACCACGCAGAGAAAGCCAATGGTCAGCGGAATATTGGCCAGCGCCGTCAAGCGTTGACGCCAGAAATGCTCGGTACCCGAATGGGCCGAGCCAAGGCCGCGAACGCGCTTCATGGGGGTTTTCATCGTCGAGGTCGAGTTCATGATGCGATTACCTTACTGCGTACCCTAACACCCAAAGACCAATGGTGATCACGAGCGAACCGATCAGCGTCAGACGGGCCAGTACCATACGCTCGGGGCCAAGGCCCGCGCCCATGTCCCAAATGAAATGACGCATCCCGCCCAGCGCGTGATGAATAATCGCCCATGTGTAACCGAGCAAAATAATCCGCCCAAAAGGGCTCGCGATAAAATGCTGCACGGGGGCAAAAGCCGCCGCACCGCTAGCGGCAGCAATCAGCCAGATGGCCAATAAAAGCGTACCCGCATAAAGCCCCATGCCCGTAATGCGATGAACAATCGACATCGTCATCGTGATGGTGGGTTTGTAGATGCTTAAATGCGGTGAAAGGGGACGAGTCTTGGCTTCGGTCATCGCGCTCATCTCTTGATTACGAGGAACAGCGGCCGCGCCGCCTCCGGAATGATGCGGTTCTAGCCAAATTCGACCCGTTCCGCAATGCAGCATACCCCACTACAATGGTCTTAAGCGCAATATGCCGCAGTTCTAATCGTCATTGGAGGGTTTGCCCCGCAGCCCCTTAATGCTGCCGCGCTTCACTTTTGACTCGACCCGCCGTTTTTTGGATGCCAGCGTTGGTCGGGTTGGTCGCCGGATAATAGGGCGTTTCGCGGCTTTCCGGATCAAATCGAAAAGCCGAGCCCGCGCATCCGCCCGGTTCATTTCCTGCGTCCGGTGCTTTTGGGCGAAAAGGATGATCACCCCTTCCAGCGTCAGGCGCTGCCCGGCGAGCTTTTCGAGACGTTCCTTGATATCGGCGTCAATCGATGGCGCATTACGGATATCAAACCGCAATTCAACGGCGGTCGCGACTTTGTTGACATTCTGCCCACCCGGCCCAGAGGCGCGGACAAAACTCTCGATCAATTCGCTCTCATCAAGCGCTGCACCGGGGGCTATGCGGATCATGGTTTAGCTTGCTTCTACAAAACACGCATCATTTGATCCGACCCGCGTTCACGGCGTTGTCGTACCTTAACCGTCACTTCGATATCTTGTTCAAACTTGCTTAAAATCGCCATAAGCCGATCAATGGTAAATCGGGTTAAGCGGGCATTACGCAGACGTGAAAAATCAGCCGCAGCAATTCCGGTAATGTCTTGCGCCCTTCGCACACTCAATTTCTTTTCATCTAAAATGCTAATAATTTTTGCGGCCAAAAGGGCTTTAAACTGCGCGATTTCGGGGTTTGGAAGGTCAAGATCGCGGAATACATTGCCGCTGCCCGAAACCAACTCAAAATCATCATCACTCATCGAGAGCCTCCTTCAATCGTTTTAGCCGTTCACGGATAAGATCAATATCCGTCTGAGGCGTTTTTATTCCGGTCTTGGATTTTTTCTGAAAGGCATGAAGGACCCAAAGAGCATTCCCTAAATTGACAACATATAAAACGCGAAAGGCATCACCGCGATAGCGTAGGGCGATCTCGTAAACGCCCGATCCAACGCCCTTAAAAGGTTTTGCCGTATCGGCCTTACCCCCAAGCGCCGCGATCGAAAGCGCTTGCGCAGCGTCAGATTGAACGTCTTGCGGAAAGGTTTTGAAGTCCCGCAGCGCACCTTTGATCCACGATATCGACTTGATCGCTATCATATGCCCAATGTTGTCATAATTGACTACATTTTGCAAATAATTATTTTTGCGCCCGTCAAGCTTTCAGCGGTTCTCATTGTTTGATTATTTTCGACCGGTCAGCATAGCCATAATATCGCCAAGCACCGCCCCGTCCCCCTCAAGCTTAAGCACTTTTAACCGCGCGGTATGGCCCGATTGTACCGAAACGCGCGATGCCGAAACGCCAACCGTCTTTGCCATCAGTTTAATCAAGGCGGCATTGGCTTCGCCGTCTTCGGGCAGGGCCCTGACGCGGGCTTTAAGAACCGTACGCCCATCGGACAGCATTTCAATGCCGTCAATCGCATCGCGTCCGCCCTTCGGCGTCAATCGAACGGTAAGGAGAAGTCCGTCAACGGTGACCGTCCACGGATCATCGCTCATCAGAAGACGTAAGGATAAATATACATCTGGATCACGCGCTCAGCGAGCATGATCAGGAGCAGAAGGATAATCGGCGAAATATCCATCGTGCCGAGATTGGGCAGCATCCGCCGGATCGGGCGAAGCGCCGGTTCGGTGATCTGGTACAAGCCCATCGCCACCGAACGCACCACATCATTGCGCATATTCACGACATTAAAAGCAATCAACCAGCTCAACACAGCCGATCCGATCACCGACCAAGAATAGAGGTTTAACGCTATCAAAACAATATCGAGAACCGCACGCATAGCCATATTCCCTTTAAGCGTTAGTCTTTCGCGCGCTCAACATAAGAGCCGTCTTCCGTCTGGATGACAACGCGTGTGCCGGTCGCAATATGGGGTGGCACCATTGTGCGCGCACCATTCGACAAAATGGCAGGCTTATAGGAGGACGAAGCCGTTTGGCCCTTCACCGTTGGTTCCGTTTCAACGATCTCGAGCGTCACGCGCGGCGGCAGGATGATCGAAACGCAGCGGCCTTCATAGGTCGAAAGCACGCATTTCATGTTTTCTTGCAGATAGACCGATTGGTCACCCACCACATCCTTCGGCACCGAGAGCTGCTCGAAAGTTTCATTGTTCATGAAATTGAAGCCGTCGGCGTCTTCGTAAAGATAATTGAAATCGCGGTCTTCGACAAAAGCGCGTTCCACCGATTCGGTGGTGCGGTAGCGCTCGGCGATCTTCACGCCATCGCTGATCCGGCGCATCGCGAGCTGGGTGACGGGCGTTCCCTTGCCGGGATGGATGTTTTCGGCGCTTAGAATGACATAAAGCTGGTTGTCTTTCTCAACGATATTGCCTTTACGAAGCGAACTGGCGATGACTTGCACGGATAGTTTCCTGACTTTGGACTGGACGACGCAGCGTCCTATTGCATGAACTGCGGCGCTTTTCTCACACTTGCGGCAAAGACGCTAGACCCTGATGAATAACAGCTTTCAATGGTGGTTACCTGAGAACCACACCGACCGACGCCCGATCCTTTTGGCAAGGGGTAAAATCAAAGCCGCTTTTCGTCAATTTTTTGAGGCTGAAGGGTTTTTAGAGGTCGAATGTGGGCAATTGCAGCGCTCGCCCGGCAATGAAACCCATCTTCACGCGCTTTCGACGGAAATTATGCGGCCAGATGGCGGCGTTGAGACGCTCTATCTGCATACATCGCCCGAATTTGCCGCCAAAAAGCTGCTGGCAGCAGGCGAAACCAAGATTTTCGACTTCGCCCGCGTCTTCCGTAACCGCGAGCGCGGCCCTTTGCACTCCACCGAATTTACCATGCTCGAATGGTACCGGACGCACGCCCCTTACGAAGAACTGATGGAAGATTGCGCTATTTTGCTGAAGGAAGCCGCAAAAATCGCAGGAACAACGCAATTGTCCTATCGCGGCGTCACGGCGGATCCGTTTCTTGACCCTGAAAGACTAACGGTATCGGACGCTTTTGCCCGCTATGCGGCGATTGATCTGATGGCAACAACGCCCAACGGCTTACCAAACCTCGCGATTATGGCCGAATCAGCCCGCAAAGCAGGCATCCGCATGGCCGATGATGACAGCTGGTCCGATATCTTTAGCCGCGTGATGGTCGAAAAAATCGATCCGCATCTCGGCATCGGTCGCGCCACGATTTTGTGCGAATATCCGATATCCGAGGCCGCTTTGGCCCGACCCAAGCCTTCCGACCCGCGCGTTGCCGAGCGGTTTGAGCTGTTTGCCTGTGGCGTCGAGCTCGCCAATGCCTTTGGCGAACTCACCGATGCTGCCGAGCAAAGACGGCGATTTGAGGCCGATATGGACGCTAAAGAGCGGATTTATGGCGAAAGATACCCGATTGACGAGGATTTGCTGAAAGCTTTGCCCTTGATGCCGCCTACGTCCGGCATCGCCCTCGGCTTTGACCGCCTCGTCATGCTCGCCACCCACGCCCCGCATATCGATCAGGTCATGTGGACGGGGTGAGGCCTTCATCCAAACCTTAGCGCAGCAAGTCCAGCCGCCACAAAAATCGCCGCGACGTAACGCGAGCGGCCAAATTTTTCGCCCAAAAACAAGGCCCCGAAAACGGTCGCGAAAAATACTGAGGATTCCCGCACCGCGGCCACGAGCCCAATCGGCGCCTCCGTCATCGCCCATATGGCGATACCATAGGATGCAAAAGCGGCTCCGCCACCAAGCAACGCAATTTTCCAACCGCGCACGAGCGCTATCGCCAAAGGTCGACCGCGCACGAAAAGGGCCGCAGGCACAAAGAGCACGCCGTCGAGAAATTCGAGCCAAATATTGTAACTGATCGAATGGCCCGAAAGACGCCCTCCCGTGCCGTCCACAATGGTGTAAAGCGCAATCACGCAGGCATTGGCGAGCGCGATAAACAGCGTCTTTCGATCCAGCCCACCTTTTCTGACCCCGTCGGTCGCCAGCCATAAAATGCCAAGACTGAGCGAAATGGCCCCCGTTAAAGCCAGTCCGCTCGGAAATTCACGCAAGAAAATCGCCGCCAAAACCGTTGCCAATAAAGGCGCCGAGCCGCGCTGCACGGGATAGGCGACCGACAGATCCGCCGTCCGGTACAAAAGCCCGATCAGGGTAAAATAGCCGACATGGATAATGGCCGATGCCAACAGATAAGGCACGGCCTCTGGGGCCGGCAAAGGCGCAAACGGCAGGAGGGGAATGGCAATCAGCGCGCCGCCTAAGGCAACCAATGTCGTGGCTAAAAGCTTGTCGCTGCCGGCCTTTACCAGCGTATTCCAGCCCGCATGCAGCATGGCTGCAAAAAGCACCGTTACAAAAACGGAAAATGCCAAACCCGCCCCCTCAATCATGCGAGGCTACCGTCGGCAGAACCCACCGAGCAACCATTGCTTTACGATGTCCTATGACATTTTTATGACAAACAAAAGCTTGGCATTTTAGCATGCGCAATCAACGCCATGGCATATTTCGGCGAATTCGCGTAAATTGCGCGGTGTGGGTGTTGTCGGTGTAGAAGGTGCGCAATGAACAGGACGACCGCGATCTGGGCGACCTTGGCCGGTTTCGTGGCCATATGCATTGTGTTTGCCGCACTTCTGATCACGCCGATGTTTTTTCGCACCGTTGAAAAGGGCTCGGCGGCCTATGCGCAGGGCGATTATGAGAAAGCCCTCAGCATTATGCGTCCGCTGGCCGATGATGGTGACGCTACCGCTCAATTCTATGTCGGCGAAATGTATCGTTTCGGCCGTGGCGTGAAGAAGGACGAGGCGCGCGCGGCCACTTGGTACAAAAAGGGTGCCGTCAACGGTTCATCCGATGCGCAATATGCGCTTGGAATGATGTATGCCAACGCCATCGGTCTGGATGCCGATTATGTCGAAGCCTATCGCTGGCTAAGCCTTGCCAATTTCCGGCTCTCGCCATGGGAAACGGAGCGTCGCGACAAAGCGGTAAAAACCCGTGACAAGTTGCTCACCATCATGTCGCAAGCCGATATTGACCGCGCCAAAGCGCTCGTCATCGCTTGGGAGCGCAAATGGCAAAAGTGAGCGCGTGACGGATCGGCTCGATTCAGCTAAGCGAGAGCCTCTCCTTCATTGCCACAGAAAGCCGCCGCCCGATGAGCCTGATCGACAAGATCCCCTTCATGTCGGCCATTGAGCGCGTGCAGCTGCGGCGCAATTGCGAAAAAGCCAAGCGCGGCAGCAATTCGGCCAAGCGCCGCGAGGCCGATCAGCTTTTATCCGCGCTCGATGCGTTTGAAGGGCCTGGCGATGGAGAATCGCTTTCAAGCCGCGCGACCCGTCGCTTTGGCGCCGCGTCCCGAAGCGCCAGCCATGCCATGCCGCAGCGGCGGGCGATTTTTCAGGCCGATCCTGCCTATGAGCAAACCCAAGGCGTCGCCGAGGCGCTTGCTGCCATTGATGCGAAAGTCCCGGTTATTCTGGTCACAGGCCGCGCGGGTACGGGTAAAACGACCCTGATCAAATATCTCAAAGCGCGTCCCGGTGGCGAAACCCAAATCGTCGTCGCCCCCACGGGCGTTGCAGCCTTAAACGCCGAAGCGCAAACGATCCATTCCTTCTTCCAACTCCCCTTCGGCGTGCTTGACGCACGCAATATGCTGCCGGGCAAACATTTTGGCCCGATCTATCAGCGCATGACGCGCTTGGTGATCGACGAAATCTCGATGGTGCGGGCGGATGTGATCGATGCCATCGACACGCGGTTAAAAGAAATCCGCAAAGATCAACGCCCCTTTGGCGGCGTACAAGTGGTGATGGTCGGTGATTTTTTGCAACTGCCGCCGGTGGTGCAGCAGCAAGACGGCCCCTTGCTTGAACAGCTCGATTACGCATCACCCTATGCGTTCAGCGCGCATATTTTGAAACATATTCAACCGGTCAAGATCACGCTTGAAGAAGTCCATCGCCAAGACGAACGCGAGTTTGTTGATTTGCTCAACGCGATCCGTTTGGGCGAAGATGTCGAACACGCCGTCGAGACCTTAAACGCGCAATGCTATCGCCCCCATCGCGCCCGCATCACGCCGCTTTTGCTCACCGCCACACGCGCCGCGGCCGATCGCTACAACCAAGAAGGCTTGCACGCCATCGCGGGCGAAACCTCCATCTATGGCGCGAGCACGGCGGGTAAATTCGACCTCGCAGGCGATCGATTACCCGCGCCCGAAAACCTCGAACTCAAAGTCGGCACCCGTGTCATGGCGACCCGCAACGATCCCGAGCGGCGCTGGATCAATGGCTCGCTTGGCACCGTGAGCCGGGTTGAAGACAATGAAGTCTCCGTGCGCTTTGACGCGACAGGGCTAGAGCACGTCGTTGCCCCCGTGAGCTGGGACCAGATCAAACAGGTCTGGGACGAGGGCGCCCAAACCATCTCAAGCCAAGTGGTAGGCTCCTTCAAACAAGTCCCGCTCGCGCATGCTTGGGCGATTACAATCCACAAAGCCCAAGGCCTGACGCTCGATGATGTACGCATCGATCTCGTCAACGGAGCCTTTGCGCCGGGGCAGACCTATGTCGCCCTTTCCCGCGTCCGCACCATGGCGGGCTTGTCATTCGCAAGACCCTTGCGGGCCAGCGATCTGAAGACCGATCAGATGCTGGTGGCGTATCAAGAATGGGCGGGTGGAAAGTAAGGGAAGCGCTCCACATCTGAGTCGCTGCCATCAAGACTTACAAACTTAAATCTATTCGTGTATATTTAGGGAAGTCTGGAGCAGGACCAATGAGCACTGTTGCTTTTGATACCCTTAAATTTGTCGAAAGGTTTGAAGCGGGCGGGTTTACGTCGGCTCAGGCTAAAGCCGCTGCATCCGCTTTTGCCGACGCGACGGGTGAACAATTGGTAACGCGGCAAGCTTTGCGTGACGAACTCTCCCCCATTAAAGCCGACCTCAAGGAAACCGAGTTTCGATTAGATGCCAAATTGACCAAGATGGAAGGCGAATTATCGCTCCTCAAATGGATGTTAGGCCTTGTAATTGCAGGCATTTTAGCCTTGGTCCTCAAGGCATATTTCCCGCATTGATCGTGTTAAACGGGTAACGCTACTTCGTGGCCGAACAACCGAAGCCTGAGAAGGCGTAAGTTGGCGGAGAGGGGGAGATTCGAACTCCCGATAGGGTTGCCCCTATGCCGCATTTCGAGTGCGGTGCATTCGACCACTCTGCCACCTCTCCGTAAGATGAGCCGTAAAACCCATGGTCGGCGGGCGCAATAGCATGATGGTTCCGCTTCTACAAGGTCAAACCACGTTCAAAACCGTTCGAGCTGATTGACTCTCATAGGCCCTCAGGGTAGGAACGCCGCTTCATGCGTGGGGCCATTGGCGCCGCGCGGATTTCTATTGAGGCCGCGAAGCCTGCCCATGAGGGGTAGTCGGGACGGTCGCCGGGCCACTGCCAAAAAGACGGCCGGTCGCTTTTTAAGCGGTCAGAGCCGTTAGAACACGAGGACAAGATGTTCGCAGTTATCAAGACCGGCGGCAAGCAGTACAAAGTTGCCGCTGACGACAAGATTACGATTGAGAAGCTCGAAGGCGAGGCCGGTTCGGCTGTGTCTTTCGGCGAAGTATTGATGATCACCTCCGATGCAGGCAGCGAAATTGGCGCGCCGATGATCGTGGGCGCCACGGTTTCGGGCGAGATCGTCGAGCAGACGCGGTCGAAGAAGACGATCCATTTCGTCAAGCGCCGCCGCCAGAATTCGAAGCGGAAGAAGGGTCATCGTCAAGATTTGACCGTCGTTCGCATCACATCGATCAATGCGTCGGGTGAAGCGCCAAAGGCAGCCAAGAAGGCGCCAAAGGCCAAGCCAGCCGCTGAGGAAGCCGCAGCATCCGCGTAAGCGGAAGGCGCGGTAACGCACAATCGATTTTAACCGGTTTGGGTCATAAAGACCCGCTTTAAGGATCAGGAGCAGAACAATGGCTCATAAAAAGGCAGGCGGTTCATCCCGCAACGGGCGCGACTCAGACGGTCGCCGACTTGGCGTTAAGAAGTTCGGTGGCGAAGCCGTGATTTCGGGCAACATCATTGTCCGTCAACGCGGCACGCGTGTTCACCCGGGTGCCAATGTCGGCATGGGTAAGGATCACACGCTGTTTGCTACCACCACCGGTACGGTGGAATTCCAGAAAAAAGCCAATGACCGTATGTATGTAACGGTCCATGCCAAACTAGCGGCAGAATAAGACGGCGAAGCTTGAAAGGCCCCGCCGGTTTTTAAAACCCCCGGCGGATTGACCTTTTCAAGTAAGCGTCCATCCGGATCGTCCGAAAGGACCAAAGCGGGGAATGTGACCATCACATTCCCCGCTTTTTTGTTTTTAATTTCGTGCCCGATACCGCAGCGACCGGAGCCAGTCCTATGTTTTATGAACTTGTGCGCGACGACATCTACCGTCTTGAAACGCCAAAGCTCTGGCTACGCTGGCCCAGATTGGCGGATGCGCCAAACCTTGCACGCTTTTTGGCTGATCATGAGGTGACCAAAATGACCTCGCGCATCCCGCACCCCTATCCACCGGAAGAGGCGGAGCGGTTTATCTTTGAAACGCGGCGCGACAATGTCGATGGCCAATCGGTCGGACTTGTCGTCACGCCCAATGCGAAGCCTGACCAGGCGATTGGCGCTATTACGCTCGGCCCAACGCAAACCGAGGGCGAACTTGTCATTGGTTATTGGATTGCTGTGCCGTTTTGGGGCCGTGGCTATGCCAAAGAAGCGGTTCAAGGCATGATCAACATCGCGTTTAGCATGAGCCGCGCTAGCCGGATTGTTGCATCGGTACGGACAACCAATCCTGCGTCAAAAAGGGTGCTGGAACGAAATGGATTTACCTACACGCATGACTCGGAACCCTTTATGCCGGCGCGTGGTGGATCATTTCCAGTTCACTGGTTCGAATTGGATCGGGTAGAATGGCGGGCACGACAATGGGCAGCCGAAGGCGTAGGCCATCGTCAATCCGCAGAATATGCTGTAACGTAGCGTCACTTTAGACCTGTGACGGGGAGATGTTCCAATGCGCTTTCGACTTTTTATGCTGAGCTTTCTAGCCCTTTCCGGCCTTCTCCTGGTGCCCGTCAAAGCACAGTCCGAGAAGCCCTTCGTGCTGGAAAAATTCTTTTCCGGTGATCTTGTTGCCGAAGGTCATTTTACCAATATCTGGACCGGCGAGAGGCGCGACATGACCGTTCAGATGAAGGGAAAATGGGACGGCGTGGTTCTCACCTTGAAGGAAGATTTTGTTTATTCCGATGGTGAAAAGGCGCAAAAAACGTGGGTTTTTACCAAATTGGGTGAAAATCTTTATTCGGGAATGCGGGAAGACGTCACCAAAGAGGCCGATGTCCGCACGAATGGAAACGAAATTTCGCTGTCCTATACGGCCAAAATTGGTTCGTTCGATCTCGATTTCCGCGATATTTTGACCCGCATTGATCCGGTGACGGTGCACAACACGGCGGATGTTTATTTTTTAGGCTTCATCAAAGTTGGTGAGGTTGATCTCACAATGACCCGGAAGACAAAATAATCCGATTGTGTCGCTTCGTGCTCCCCTTTTGCGGGAATTGCTGTAAAGAGGGCGCATGAAATTCCTTGATCAAGCCAAAGTATTTATCCGTTCAGGCGATGGCGGCGCAGGCAGCGTCTCGTTTCGCCGTGAGAAATTCATCGAGTTCGGCGGTCCCGATGGGGGCGATGGCGGGCGCGGCGGTGATGTGTATGTCGAATGCGTTGAAGGCCTCAACACGCTGATCGATTATCGCTATCAGCAACATTTCAAAGCCCGTCCCGGCGGCCATGGCATGGGTAAAAACCGCGCTGGCGGCAAGGGCGATGATATCATCCTCAAAGTGCCGAAAGGCACGCAGATTTTTGACGAAGACGGCGAAACCATGATCGCCGATATGACCGAATTGGGTCAAAAATTTCGCCTCGCCAAAGGCGGCAATGGCGGCTTCGGCAATGCCTATTTTACAACCTCCACCAACCGCGCCCCGCGCCGCGCCAATCCCGGCCTTGAGGGCGAGGAGCGGTGGCTTTGGTTGCGGTTGAAGCTGATTGCCGATGCGGGCCTTGTGGGCTTGCCCAATGCGGGTAAGTCGACCTTTTTGGCCTCTGTTACGGCGGCCAAACCCAAAATCGCCGATTATCCCTTCACCACGCTGCATCCGGGCTTGGGTGTTGTGCGCGTCGATGAGCGCGAATTTGTGTTGGCCGATATTCCGGGCCTGATCGAAGGCGCGCATGAAGGCTTGGGCCTTGGTGATCGTTTCCTGGGCCATGTCGAGCGCTGCCGCGTCTTGCTGCATCTCGTCGATGCAACATCGGAACATGCGGGCAAATCCTACAAGATCGTTCGCGCGGAACTTGATGCCTATGGCAATGGCTTAGAGGATAAGCCCGAAATTGTTGCGCTTTCAAAAGCCGATGCGGTAACGCCCGAAGTGCTTAAAGAGCAAAAGGCCCGGTTGAAGCGCGCGGCGAAAAAAGAGCCGATGGTGATTTCGGCAGCATCCGGTCAGGGCGTGCAAGACGCATTGCGCGCCATTCTGGCGATTGCTACCGAAGCGCAGCACATCGAAGCCGCCGCCTCCAAGCCTGCCGAGGAATGGCACCCATGAGGACGCGCCACGCATGACCGCGCTGCCCGATTACTTTGCGTTTCGTCGGGTCGTTATCAAGGTTGGATCTTCGCTCCTCGTCGATCCGGTCAAAGGCTTGCGCGCGCCGTGGCTTACCGCGCTTGGCCAAGACATTGCCGATTTACGCGCGCGCGGGGCCGATGTTCTTGTCGTCTCGTCCGGCGCGATTGCGCTGGGCCGTGGCGTGCTGGGTCTGCCCCGTGGTGCGTTGAAGCTTGAAGAGAGCCAGGCGGCGGCTGCCGTCGGCCAGATTGCCCTGTCCAAAGCATGGGCCGAAGTGCTGGGCGAGCAAGGCATCATCACGGGTCAAATTCTGGTGACCTTGGGCGATACCGAGGAGCGTCAGCGCTATTTGAATGCGCGCGCCACGATAGGCCGCCTGCTCGATCTGAAAGCCCTTCCGGTCGTCAATGAAAACGACACGGTGGCGACGCAGGAAATTCGCTATGGCGACAATGACCGCCTCGCCGCTCGGGTGGCGACGATGGCGGGGGCTGATCTGCTTATTCTGCTTTCCGATATTGACGGGCTTTACACCGCCCCGCCGAGTGAAGATGCAAACGCCAAGCTCATCCCCGTCATTCCGCGCATTACGGCGGAGATCGAGGCGATGGCGGGCGGCGCGGCGTCTGAGCTCTCGCGCGGTGGGATGCGCACCAAAATCGAAGCCGCGAAAATCGCCACCGCTGGCGGAACCCATATGGTGATCGCCGATGGCCGCGTGCTGCATCCTCTTAAAGCCATTTCCGAGGGCAAGCCGTGTAGCTGGTTCCTGACGGGCTCCAACCCCGTCTCGGCGCGCAAGACATGGATTGCGGGGGCTTTAGAGCCCAAAGGCGTGCTGCATCTCGATGCGGGGGCGGCGAGTGCCATCCGCTCCGGCAAGAGCCTCTTGCCCGCGGGCGTCAAGCGGATTGAAGGCGTGTTCGAGCGCGGCGATGCGGTCGTTATGCGCGCGCCCGATGGTGGCGAATTGGGGCGCGGCCTGATCGGCTATGACTCGTCTGAAACCATGCTGCTCGCGGGCCGCTCCTCGCGCGACATTGTCGAACTGCTCGGCTATGATGGCCGCGCTGAACTCATCCACCGCGACGACATGGCCTTGGGCAGTTTTTAAAGAGCAAGACGCGAACATGCCTTCTGTGACGCAAGACAACGATAACCTCCAAGCGCTGATGGCCAAGATCGGCCAACGCGCCCGCGCCGCTGCCCGCATCCTCGGCAATGCCTCCACTGAACAAAAAAACAAAGCGCTTCTCGCTTCCGCCGATGCGTTGCGCCGCAATGCCTCCGACATCCTCGCCGCCAATGCGCTCGATTTGGCGGATGCCGAGGCCAAAGGCGTCAAAGGTTCGTTTCTGGATCGGCTAAACCTCGATGCTACGCGCTTAGAAGCCATCGCCCAAGCGGTCGCCGATATTGCTGCGCTGAAGGATCCCGTCGGTCGCGTGCTGGCGGAATGGACGCAGCCCAATGGCTTGCGCTTTGAGCGGGTGGCAACGCCGCTCGGCGTCATTGGCGTTATTTTTGAAAGCCGCCCCAATGTCACGGCGGATGCGGGCGCGTTGTGCCTTAAAAGCGGCAATGCCGCGATTTTGCGCGCAGGCTCCGAGAGCTTCCGCACCTCGTCCTTGATTGCGGATGCGATGCGCGCAGGCCTTCGCGCGGCAGACCTGCCGGAAGACGCGATCCAGCTTGTCCCGACGCGCGAACGCGAAGCGGTTGGCCATATGCTGGCGGGGCTTGAGGGCGCGATTGATGTGATCGTGCCACGCGGCGGCAAAAGCCTTGTCGCCCGCGTGCAGAGCGAGGCGCGCGTGCCGGTGTTTGCGCATCTCGAGGGCATTTGCCACGTCTATATCCACGCCAAAGCGGAACTTGCGATGGCGGTCTCGATTGTGCTCAACGCCAAGCTGCGCCGCACGGGCGTGTGCGGTTCGGCGGAGACGTTGCTGGTCGACAAAGCGGTCGTCAAAACCCATCTCCAGCCGCTGCTCGCCGCGCTGCTTGAGAAAGGCTGCGCCATCCGCGGCGATGCCCTTGTGCAAGCCGCTGACGCCCGCGTTACGCCGGCCAGCGATGAGGATTGGCGCACGGAATATCTCGATGCGATTATCTCGGTAAAAATCGTCGACGGGCTCGACGCCGCCATCGACCATATCGCCACCTATGGCTCGCACCATACCGAGGCGATCATCACGGACGACACCCAAGCCGCCGAGGCCTTTCTATCCCGCGTCGATTCCGCCATCGTCTTGCACAATGCCTCGACACAATTTGCCGATGGTGGCGAGTTCGGCTTCGGCGCGGAAATCGGCATCGCGACCGGGCGGATGCACGCGCGCGGGCCGGTGGGCGTGGATCAGCTCACTTCGTTCAAATACCGCGTGCACGGTAACGGTCAAACGCGCCCTTAAGCGTGGGGCAAAAGCCCGCTCAACGCGATACCCACGGCGGCCAAATAGGCGGCGCTCCACACCAGCGAACGGGCGGCGGGCTTATCGGCCAGATAGGCGGCGATATAGGCGATGCGCGCCACGACGAAAATCACCGCCAGCGTATCGACCAGCTCCTGCGCGCCATCCGTCCACACCGCCACGAACATCGCGGTTAGAAACACGCTCAACGCTTCGTAGCAATTGGTGTGCGCTGCATAGGCGCGGCGGCGATAGCCTTCGAGCGTCTGCATCCATTGGCGCGGCTCGTGGTTGTCATAGCCCGCGCCCCATTTGGCGATGCCAACGGTTACAACCGGCATAAAAGCCACGATCAACAGGCACCAGGCAGCTATTGGCATCACATTTCTCCTTGTTATGAAAGGATTACGCCCCATAGGCCCGATTGGTTCATGAGGGGTGAACCTTGCAGCGCGCGCCACTTCGTGCTTGATCCCAAAAAACCCCTGACCGGAGACGCGCCACCGTGGCGGATCACCCTTTGCCGAGCCAAGCCTATGCCGCGCTGATCGCCACAGGCGCGATCGAGCCCGACGCGGCGCAGCGCCACGCGCTTGGCCGTATGGATGCGCTCTGCCAGCTTTTGGCCGCCTATGAGGCGCAATCGACCCGCCTCTTCAGCCGCCTGCGCCGCAAGCCCCAAGCGCCCAAGGGGCTCTATCTCTATGGCTCGGTGGGCCGGGGCAAAACCATGCTGATGGATTTGATGCTCGAGGCCGCCCCCACACGCCATAAAAAGCGCGTGCATTTCCAGAACTTCATGGCCGATGTGCATGACCGCATCCACGCCTACCGCCAACGCGTCAAAACCGGCGAGGTGAAGGACACCGATCCCATCCCCCCCGTGGCCGCCTCCATCGCGGCGGAAACAAGGCTTCTCTGCCTCGATGAATGCGCCGTCACCGATATTGCAGATGCCATGATTTTGGCCCGCCTGTTCGAGGCGCTCTTCGCCCAAGGCCTTGTGCTGGTGACAACCTCAAACATCCCACCCGAGCGGCTTTATGAAGGCGGCCTCAACCGCGCTTTGTTTTTGCCCTTCCTCGCGCTGCTGCAAGCCCATGTCGAGACGGTGGAGGTGGACGCCAAAACCGATTATCGGCTCGAAAAATCAAGCACTGAAACCACCTACCACATCCCCGCTAATGCGGCGGCCCGCGCGGCACTCGACCACCGCTTTCACGCCTTGCTGCACGGCCAAGCGCCTATGACGGATGCGCTGCTGGTCAAAGGCCGAACCCTCATCGTGCCGCAAGCAGGCAAAGGCATCGCGCGCTTTGCCTATGCCGATCTCTGCCAAGCGGCCTTGGGCAATCTCGATTTCATCGCGATTGCGAAGGCGTTTCACACACTGATCATCGACGATATCCCCGTCATCGCAGCGGAGAACCGCAACGAGGCCAAACGCTTCATCGCGCTGATTGATGCGCTCTACGACCAAAGCGTCAAACTCTACGCCTCCGCCTCAGCCCCGCCCGAAGCGCTCTACCAAGCCGACACCGGCCGAGAAGCCTTCGAATTCGCCCGCACCGCCTCGAGGCTGATCGAAATGCAATCGGAAGACTACAGAGCCCTGACGCATGGCCGACGGGTGGGGATGTGAACAGCGATGAGCGTCCTTCTCCCCTTGTGGGTTGAGCGATGGCCCGAAGGGAAAAAATGCGGAATGCATTTTTAATCGCGAAAGGTGGTCGCCGGAGGCGACCGGATAAGGGGTATCTTTGGCGAGCGCACCCCTCACCCGACCCCCGTTCGGGGGCCACCCTCTCCCGCAAGGGGAGAGGGAACACACCCCTACCAACACAACCAAAAATAGAATAACCTCAACACTACTCGCATAAATCGCGTCACCTGTGGCAGTTGAGTTTTTTCTGGTTTCCATCTACCCTTAGGGAAGGTCGTGCTTCGGCACGGTCAGGGGCCTGAAAAACCTCTCACAAACCGGCAGAGCATCTGCCGTCATCAAACTGCCACCAGGCGCTTTTGCGTCGGGGTGGCGGCGTCATGTCCAGGCTGCAAAGCTAAAAGCGTCGCGGCCATGTTTGTGTGGTTTTTTCAGCACCCCGGCACCAGTGCGCTCCCGCGCTGGCGCCGCTTGTGTTGACGCTGGAGAAACACCCATGGTCCATTTAAAACCCGAACCCACTTTAACCGAAGCAATCAACCAAACCCACGCAGTGCTTCGCCAAACGCTCACGCTCGCAAAAAAGCGACAACGCGCAAGAAAAGCGAAACCAACGGAAGAAGAAAAACTCGCGGTAGAAGCACTGGTAGAGTTGCTCTGGGATTGCCACACAGAAGCAGCAGGGATTGCGTATCGGATGGGGATGCGGGGGTGACCGGGTACGATATTGGATAAGACATCCAAATACCCCCCTATTTTAGGGAATTGTTAGCGTCAGCCAATATTTTTAGATTAGCGTACGCGACATACAACCTATCGCATACTTACTAGACGTTTTAAGTTATTTATTGCAATTTACATTCCGTAAGGTAATAATTCTTACCTTGAATTATTACCTATAAAAAACTAACTTTTTCAACGTTTGATGAATTCATAACAATGTTAAAGCCAGAAAAAGACATCATCGATATAATCGCCGCATTTGCGCCAGTAATTATATCTTTGGGTGTTGCATATATTGCATTTCAGCAATGGCGTACCGCCGAAAAAAAGCGTCGCCAAGATTTATTTGATAAGCGCTACGATTTTTATCGACGAATTTGGCAAACTTATGAGCGGCAAATTATGCACCCAAATTCATACCCTCCATTAGATGAAATCGATATTCTCGATTTAGTCCATGAAGCTGAATTCCTTTTTGGTTCAGATATAGTCAAACATCTATTTGAGATGCCTCGTAACGTAGAGAAGCAATGCATAGACTACGACTGGTTTAGCAAGCCGTTTCAAAAATATTTAGCGCTTGAGAAATGAAATGCCGGCATTAAGTGAAAACTATCAAATTGAAATTGAATACAAGTCATCCGAACACGATCTCATAAAAACGTTCTCAGCCGGTCAAGTCCGAAAATTGCTGTAAATTCGCTTCAGCCCGATTGATGACGGCATGATTATAAAGCCATTGTTACGACGTTGCTGACAACGTCACTCTCTCTTCGCTTCACAAGCCACTCCTTGAACTCATCCATGTTGATATAGAGGCGC
>CANGLU010000039.1 GCA_947455025.1 Hyphomicrobiales bacterium | reverse complement strand
TATCCTATCCAAAATTCTGTGCGGTTTCCCGCTTCGCGTCTTCCATAACCCAGAATGTGGGCCGTTACCAGCGCCAAATCCCATAAATTCCGTCACCAAATGGTGGGCGCGACAGGGATCGAACCTGTGACCCCTACGATGTCAACGTAGTGCTCTACCGCTGAGCTACGCGCCCTTAACGGGCAAGCCCGCTTCAAGGTGTGGCGAGCGTATAGCGGCAGATGCCGCCGGTTGCAAGCCATGTCGGGCAAATTTCTGTCCAGAAGCCTTGATTAGGCGGCGATCAGCAGCTTTTGGACTTCGTTGACCAAATCTTTGAGATGAAACGGCTTGGACAGGATTTTGGCATCCTTTGGCGCATCCGAATCCGGATTAAGCGCCACGGCCGCAAAGCCGGTGATAAACATAACCTTGATTTCCGGATCGAGCTCGGTTGCCCGGCGGGCGAGCTCGATGCCATCCATTTCCGGCATAACAATATCCGTCAAAAGCAGCTCAAACGGCTCCTCGCGGAGCCGATTATAAGCGGAAAGTCCGTTATCGAAGGAGGCAACCTGATATCCGGCCTGTTCGAGCGCCCGAACGAGGAACCGACGCATATCATTATCGTCTTCCGCCAATAGGATACGCCTTGAAAGCTCGCTGCCGATCATCCCGCCTCACTCCTTTGTGAACCTGCTTATGAAACGGATTTGGTAAACAACCCGTGAAAGATCAGCGGAAATTGGACAATGATCTTAAGATCTGATCAAAATAGTGCCGATGAGCGTTATGAGATCATCGGTTAGAAGTCCGGCGATTGTCTCAAAAATGCACGGAATGGGATGACAAACGAGCTTACTCACCCTTTTGACCCTGCTTTTCGGCTCGAACACCCGCTTTCGGGGCCAGCCGCGGTGCTGTTTAATTCGCCCCATTCCGGCGCTTGCTATCCGCAAAGCTTTCTTTCCGCCTCGCGGCTCGACGCGCTATCGCTCCGGCGATCCGAAGATGTCGATGTGAATGCCTTGTTCGGCCATGTGCCCGAGATCGGCGGATCGCTGATGCAGGTTGAGTTTCCCCGCGCCTATATTGATGTCAATCGTGAGCCTTATGAGCTCGATCCGCGCATGTTTTCGAGCCGGCTGCCGCCCTTTGCCAATACGCGATCCTTGCGGGTAGCCAGCGGATTGGGCACAATTCCCCGAACGGTTGGCGACGGTAACGATATTTATCGCGGATCTCTCACCATCGATGAGGCCCTTGACCGCATCGAGACGCTTTATAAGCCCTATCATCGGGCTTTGGCGCGCGCTTTAATCACGGCGCAAAGGCGTCACGGCGTAGCGGTTTTGGTCGATTGTCATTCCATGCCATCGGCGGCCGTGGCGCGTTCTGAGAGCTTTCAATGCGATATCGTGATCGGCGACCGCTTTGGAACGAGCGCCGATCCGTCCATTCCCGACTTTATCGAAGCCAGTTTACGCGATTTGGGATATGAAGTTGCGCGGAACAGGCCTTATGCGGGCGGCTATATCACGGAGCATTACGGAAACCCGGAATCAGGCATACATGCCGTGCAGATCGAGATTAATCGTGGGCTTTATCTCGATGAAAGGCGCCTTGAGCGCTTGCCTCGCTTTGAGGATTTACGACGGGATTTAACCCTCATGGCCGGCGAATTGATTGCGTTTATCAATGCCGAGCTCCAGCCCACCAGCCTAGCGGCTGAATGATCTCAAACACTGGACAAAAAAAGAGGCCGCCCTGAGGGCGGCCCAAGTCTAGGGAGGAAACGCCCAAGAAGGGCTGCGGATATCACTGATCCAGCGATATCGCACTGCAACAAAGTGCTCTTGCATCGCACAAAATGCAAGCCCTTTATCGGAAAAAATCCAATGGGCGCAGAGGAGAATAGTACTAAAATGATAAAAATTATATTAATATCAATAAGATACAGCGTATTTTCAAAAAACGCATAGCTGAAATGCAAGTTATGCGTTTTGTGGAATTCTATTCAAAAGTTCTGATTTTTCACCCCAATTTCAGGCGAATTGCGAATCCTAACCGGTCAAGCTATCAAGAAACCCTCATTTCTGACCGGAGTTTACGATGTCCGCCGTCGACTTTTCTGCCTTTGTAGACGAGCTTGCAGCCTTATCAGGGGCGGCGATTTTGCCTTTTTTCCGCTCGTCGCTTAGCGCGATGGATAAATCCAATGGCGGCGTATTCGATCCGGTGACCGAAGCAGACCGTGCGAGCGAAGCCGTTATGCGCTCGCGGATTAAGACGACATTTCCCGATCACGGCATTATTGGCGAGGAATTCGGGTCCGAAAAGCCGGACGCCGAATTTGTATGGGTTCTCGACCCGATTGACGGCACCAAGGCCTTTATTTCGGGACTTCCACTGTGGGGCACATTGATCGGCTTGACGAGAAATGGACATCCCGCCTTCGGGATGATGAACCAACCCTACACCAAAGAGCGTTTTTTTGGCGATGGCGGGGCGGCCACGCTGCGAACCCCTGCGGGGGATCGCCCACTGAAAACCCGCGCCTGTGCGAGCCTGGCCGAAGCAACGCTGTCATGCACATCCACCACGATGTTCAATGCCAAAGAGCTCAAATCGTTCCAAAAAGTCGAAAAAGCGGCACGATTGACCCGTTTCGGCTATGATTGTTATGCGTTTTGTATGGTGGCGGCAGGATTTATCGATTTGGTGATCGAGTCCAATTTGAAGCCTTACGATATCGTGGCCCTGATCCCCATTATCGAAGGCGCGGGCGGCATTGTAACGACATGGGATGGTGGGTCGCCCGTCAATGGCGGCGCGATTATCGCAGCAGGTGATAAACGCATCCATGCCGCAGCCATGGAACTTCTCAACGCTTGAGCTTAGGCCATAAACTGATCAAAAGCCTGCCAGAAGGCCTGACGGATCGGCTCAATCTCCAAAAGCACTTCGTGTTCGGCGCCATTAATCGGCAAAAACCGACCATTGGGCAGAAGGTCAGCAAAGGTTTGGGCATGCAAGGTTGAGGTGATCCGATCCTGAGGGCCTGCGGCAATTAAAATCGGGGTTTTGATACGCTGAGCCGTTAAAGGCCGCTGTAGCTCGGCCATCGCGTTGAAACTCGTCGAAGTCCAGCCAATCGTCGGGCTCCCAATCGCCAAATCGGGCGCTACGGCAAACACTTTTCCGGCAATGGCGTGGCGGCGCTCGTCCTGTGTCAACGGATTATCCTCAAAAGGAAACGTTGCGCCATCGGTGCCGCCCGGGACATAGGCGTGTTCAAAGCCTAAAAAGGCGAGAAAATTGGCGGCCATATGGGCCATTCTGGGTCGCTTGACCATCGAAAGAGCGATCATTGGGGCGGATAAGACACACCGCTCAAATAGCGTATCATCTTGCGATAATGCCCCAAGCAGAACAGCTCCGCCCATGGAATGCGCCAGAGCCATGCGCTGAAGACCGCCGAAGCGATCCGTCATCAACTCAAGGATCGCTGTAAGATCAGACCGGTAATCGTCAAAATGGGCGACGTGGCCTTTTCGCGGATTGGCGAGCAACCGCTCGGAACCACCTTGTCCGCGCCAATCAAAGGCTATGACGTGAAAGCCGCGG
This sequence comes from Hyphomicrobiales bacterium, assembly GCA_947455025.1. Lineage (GTDB taxonomy): Bacteria > Pseudomonadota > Alphaproteobacteria > Rhizobiales > Beijerinckiaceae > CAIUPE01. Next base: position 21,730 of record CANGLU010000039.1, on the reverse strand, counting down.
TTTAACAGTTCCACGATGGTTTCCGCATACCGCTCAATAAATTCGGTACGGCCCTGCATCACGACAATGATTTTACCATTGCTTACGTGCGGTGGCACCCAAGATGCAGCGCGTAGGGCCAAACCGTCTCGGGTTTGCACCCATTCAACATGACCGGCATCGGGCAAAGGATTGTCGGGAATAGTGACAAGATTGGGTCTTAAGCTTAGCTGCACATAATCCTCCACCACACCCCTTGAAGCCAAGCTTTCCACTTCCTACCTCGAGCATGGACAGACCATTCCGTTTGTCCGTCTAAGGGTTCGGGCCCAACGGGACGAACCTTACGACTTCATGTCGCTTCTTTTGGAGGATATGCATATGCGTCACTTTGATCTCTCTCCCCTTTATCGGTCAACCATCGGATTCGACCGGATCTTTTCTTTGCTTGATCAGGCTGCTGGGCCGGAGGCTACGACCTACCCACCCTATAACATCGAGCGAACCGACGAAAACGCCTACCGGATTACGGTGGCGGTTGCGGGATTTGCCGAACCTGATCTCTCGATTGAAGTCAAAGAGAACACGCTTACCATTTCGGGTGAAAAGCAGGCCGAGGGCGATGTCGCCAAGCGCGAGATCTTGCATCAAGGCATTGCTGCACGCGCCTTTGTGCGACGCTTCCAGCTCGCCGATCACGTTCAAGTGACCGGCGCAAGCCTAGAAAACGGCCTGCTCCATGTTGAGCTGGTGCGCGAAGTGCCTGAGGCGAAAAAGCCCCGCGTGATCCCGATTGCGGCCAACTCACAGGCCAAAGCGATTGAGGCGACGGCGGCTTAAAGTTCGCCTGAACACCATCCAACCGTCATGACCGGACTTGGCCCGGTCACCCACGACTTCGGATCAACAACCAAGGCGTGGATGGCCGCCACGAGGGCGGCCATGACGGCGCGGGATGAGCGCCCTAGTCACCTTTCGCCAATGCAATAACTTGATCAATTTGCTCAGGCGTCGTCTCAAAACTCGTTACAAAGCGCCAGAACACTTGATCGCTGCCGATCTTCTCGTCCGATGGCAGGCTGATGCTCAGCTCGTACCAAGGCGCGGCGCGAACGCCGGCATCCGAGAGCGTTTTTGCTGTCGCTTTGGGAAGAACGGCAAACACCTCATTCGCCTGAGACGGCCATGGCAGGCGGACACCCGGCAAGCCGCCAAGCGCCTCCGACAACCGTTTGGCCATGGCATTGGCATGGCGGGCATTTTCAAGCCAATGGTTGTTGCGAAGATAGGCGGACATTTGCGCCCCTAAGAGCCTACCCTTCGACACCGTATGGCCGGAACGTTTGCGGCGGAAGCCGAAATGCTCGGCCCGCGCCGGATCGAAGAAAATGACCGCCTCGCACGCAAAACAGCCATTTTTAGTTGCCCCGAAAGAGACGATATCCACACCGGCCTTCCACGTCATTTCCGCGGGCGTACAGCCCAGCGATACCAACGCATTGGCAAAGCGGGCGCCATCCAGATGGAACCCTAAATCATGGCGACGGGCCACTTCTCCGATCCCGGCAATCTCGGCCAATGAATAGAGCGTGCCGGATTCGGTAACTTGAGAGATCGAAACAGCAGCGGGTTGAACGGCCTTCACAACGCCTTTCGGATAACGGGCAATGGCGGTTTCAAGTCGCCCAGCAGTCAATTTACCATTCAGACCTGGCAGGCCAATCAATTTAGCCCCGTCGGTAAACATTTCCGGCGCGCCACACTCATCATCGGCGACGTGGCTCTCTTCATGACAAAAAATAGCACCCCAGGGTGGCGATAGGGCCGCCAGTGCAAGCGCATTGGCACCTGTCCCCGTTGCGACCAAAAATACTTTGACCTCATGTTCAAAAATTTCGGCCAGCATGGCTTCGGCCTCGGCTGTATAATGATCCGAGCCATAGGCCGCCTCTGCCCCCGAATTTGCGGCTATTAAAGCCTCCAAAACCTGCTTTGAGGCACCGACGACGTTATCACTGGCTAAATTGATCATTCTTTCTCACTCCGATTCTGGTGCGCACACTGCACCCAGAAGGATCCATTGAAAAGGGTGAAGCGTATCAACAAAGATTCAACGCGGTGCCCTCTTGTGCGTCATAAAAAAACGTGTAATTGTCGCCTCGAAATAGGACAGTCTTGCTGTCCCATTTTATCAGGAAAATGTCTGGCCTCGCCAGTAGGGTTTGGAAGTCACATGCGGTTGAACGGCAACTCACTTTCGTTGACGATGCAAAAGCGCACCACCCTTGGCGGCGTTAAACGTGCCGCCCGCAAAACGCGGGCTTAGGGCGCCTATCAGCTTTTAGCTGGTTGCGCCCGCAAGGAGCGGGCGCAAGAAGGGGCGCGACCCACCTCCTCCTCCAAAACGGCCCCCGACACCTGCGATTGTGCCGATGTTCGGCATGGACGCCTCTAGACCGGGGAGAGAGCGATGAGCACTGAAACGAACGGCATTTCGACATCTTCAGAGATGATGGCGCCTTCGAAAGCGGATGTGCTGCGCAATGCGGGGCTTCCCGCGGCCTCCGGCTCTTATGATCCATCGCTTGAAAAAGATTCCTGCGGCGTTGGCTTTGTTGCCGATATGAAGCGCGGCAAGTCCCATTCGGTTGTCGAGATGGGCTTGCAAATTCTGTTAAACCTCGATCATCGCGGCGCGGTCGGTGCCGACCCGAAGGCCGGCGATGGCTGCGGCATGCTCGTACAAATCCCGCATCGCTTTTTATCGGAAGAATGCGCCAAGCTTGGCTTTACCCTTCCCGCGCCTGAGCATTATGCCGTTGGCCACGTGTTCTTGCCGCGCGACGCGGAAGGCCGCAAACTCTGCGAAGCCATTATCGAGCGCGTGGTTGTTGAAGAGGGCCAGAGTTTCTTGGGCTGGCGCGATGTGCCGGTGGATAGCTCCTGCCTCGGCGAAAGCGTTAAGCCAACCGAGCCAACGCATCGTCAAATCTTTATCGGCCGTGGCGCTGGCATTACCGACACCGACGCGTTTGAGCGCCGCCTGTTTATCCTGCGCAAGGTGATCTCGAACACGGTTTACAATCTCGGCAATTCGGCGACCCAAGGGTTTTATCCCGTCTCGCTTTCGGCGCGCACGCTTGTTTATAAGGGCATGCTGCTAGCGACCCAGCTCGGTGATTATTTCCCTGATCTGCGCGATCCACGCTTGGAGTCGGCTGTTGCGCTGGTGCATCAACGCTTCTCGACCAACACCTTCCCGACTTGGTCGCTCGCGCATCCTTATCGCATGGTCGCGCATAATGGCGAGATCAACACGTTGCGCGGCAATGTGAACTGGATGGCGGCGCGTCAGGCCTCGGTTGATTCCGAACTTTTCGGGACTGAAATTTCCAAACTCTGGCCGATCTCTTATGAAGGCCAGTCGGATACCGCATGCTTTGACAATGCGCTCGAATTTTTGGTGCAAGGCGGCTATTCACTCGCTCACGCGATGATGATGCTCATTCCGGAAGCCTGGTCGGGCAATCCGCTGATGAACGAGCAACGTCGTGCCTTCTATGAATATCATGCGGCCTTGATGGAACCATGGGATGGTCCTGCGGCTGTTGCCTTCACCGATGGTCGCCAGATTGGTGCGACGCTTGACCGTAACGGTCTGCGCCCTGCCCGTTATTACGTCACGGATGAAGGCCTCGTGGTGATGGCGTCCGAGATGGGTGTTCTTCCCGTTCCGGAAGAAAAAATTGTTACCAAATGGCGTCTGCAACCGGGCAAGATGTTGCTCGTCGATTTGGAAGAAGGCCGCATTGTCTCGGATGAAGAGATCAAGGAAACGCTTTCAACCGCTAGCCCTTATGCAACATGGTTGAAGAATACCCAGATCGTCTTGGAAGATTTGCGCCCCGTTGAGCCACGCGCACCACGGACGGATGTATCTTTGCTCGATCGCCAGCAGACCTTTGGCTATACGCGCGAAGACATCGATATTTTGCTTGAGCCAATGGCGACAACGGGACAAGAGGCCGTTGGCTCCATGGGTACCGACACGCCGATTTCCGCGATGTCCGATAAGTCAAAACTGCTTTACACCTATTTCAAGCAGAACTTCGCGCAGGTGACGAACCCGCCGATTGATCCGATCCGCGAAGAATTGGTGATGAGCCTTGTCTCCTTCATCGGACCGCGTCCGAACATTTTTGATCTTGAAGGCAATTCGCGTCGCAAGCGGCTTGAAGTACGTCAGCCGATTTTGACCAATGGCGATCTCGAAAAGATCCGCTCAATCGGCCATTTTGAAGACAGCTTCGACACCAAGACGCTCGACATCACCTATCCGACCGAACAGGGCGCGGACGGAATGCACGAAGCCTTGGAGCGTCTGTGCGAACGCGCGGAAGCAGCCGTCAAGGGACGCTACAACATCATCGTCTTGTCGGACCGTATGGTTGGACCAGATCGCATTCCGATGCCTGCCCTGCTCGCAACCGCAGCGGTTCATCATCATCTGATCCGCAAGGGTTTGCGGACATCGGTTGGTCTCGTTGTTGAAACGGGTGAAGCGCGCGAAGTGCATCATTTTGCATGTCTCGCCGGTTATGGCGCGGAAGCCATCAACCCCTGGCTGGCGTTTGAAACGCTCGGCGCGATGGCGAAAGATTTGCAAGACGAAGTTTCGGCCTATGAGGTTGAGAAGCGCTTCATCAAATCGGTCGGCAAGGGTCTCTTGAAGGTTATGTCCAAGATGGGCATCTCGACCTACCAATCCTATTGCGGCGCGCAGATTTTCGACGCCATCGGCTTGGGCGACGCGTTTGTTGAAAAATATTTCTCGGGCACGCATTCCCGCATTGGCGGTGTCGGCTTAGCCGAAGTCGCACAAGAAACCGTGAACCGTCATTCGGATGCGTTTGGCAATTCACCTGTGTTGCGCAACGCGCTTGATATTGGTGGTGAATATGCGTTCCGTATGCGTGGCGAAGCGCATGCGTGGTCACCGCAATCGGTGGCACTGTTGCAGCACGCCGTGCGTGGCAATGCGCAAGATAAATACCGCGAATATGCCAAGCTGTTAAACGAGCAATCCGAGCGTTTGCTGACCATTCGCGGCTTGTTCAGCATCAAGAGCGCCGAAGAGGATGGCCGCAAAGCCGTGCCGCTCGACGAAGTTGAAAGTGCAAGCTCCATCGTGAAGCGTTTCGCGACGGGTGCGATGTCCTATGGCTCGATTTCACGTGAAGCCCACACGACGCTTGCGATTGCGATGAACCGCATCGGCGGCAAGTCGAACACGGGCGAAGGCGGCGAAGAGTCGGATCGGTATAAGCCAATGGCGAATGGCGATTCGATGCGCTCGGCGATCAAGCAAGTGGCGTCGGGTCGCTTCGGTGTCACCACCGAATATCTCGTCAATTCGGACATGATGCAGATTAAGATGGCGCAAGGCGCGAAGCCTGGCGAAGGCGGTCAATTACCCGGCCACAAGGTCGATGCCGTCATCGCCAAGGTGCGTCACTCGACACAAGGCGTGGGCCTGATTTCGCCACCGCCGCACCATGACATCTATTCCATCGAAGATTTGGCGCAGCTGATTTATGACCTTAAAAACGTTAATCCGGCAGCACAGGTTTCCGTTAAGCTCGTCTCGGAAATTGGCGTCGGAACGGTGGCGGCGGGCGTATCCAAAGCACGCGCTGACCATGTGACGATTTCAGGCTTTGAAGGTGGCACGGGTGCCTCCCCGCTTACCTCGATCAAGCACACGGGGAGCCCGTGGGAAATCGGCTTGGCTGAAACGCATCAAACGCTGGTCAAAAACCATCTCCGCTCGCGCATTGCCGTGCAGGTGGATGGTGGTATCCGTACCGGTCGGGACGTGATCATTGGTGCCTTGCTCGGCGCTGACGAGTTCGGCTTTGCAACCGCACCGTTGATTGCTGCAGGCTGCATCATGATGCGTAAATGCCATCTCAACACCTGCCCCGTTGGCGTGGCCACGCAAGACCCTGTGCTGCGCAAGCGCTTTGTGGGCTTACCTGAGCATGTCATCAATTTCTTCTTCTTCGTCGCTGAAGAAGTACGCGAAGAAATGGCACGTTTGGGCTATCGCACCTTCAACGAAATGGTTGGCCAGATGCAAATGCTGGATCGTGATCCTGCGATCAACCATTGGAAGGCAAAGGGCCTCGATTTCTCGAAACTGTTCTCGAAGCCTGAAGCTGAAAAGGCGACGGATATTCACCATTCCATGCTGCAAGATCACCATCTCGATGCTGTGCTTGATCGCACCTTGATCGAGAAGGCCTCAGCCGCTTTGGAAAACCGTACACCGGTGAAGATCGAAACGCGCATCAAGAGCTTAAACCGTACCGCAGGCGCGATGCTCTCAGGCGAAGTTGCGAAGCGTTATGGCAATAAGGGCTTACCCGATGACACGATCCATGTGTCGCTCAAGGGCACCGCTGGTCAAAGCTTCGGTGCATGGGTTGCGCGGGGCGTAACCATGGAACTCGAAGGCGAAGCCAATGACTATGTCGGCAAGGGCCTTTCGGGCGGCAAGCTGATCATCTATCCGCCCAAGGAAGCAACGCAGATTGTGCCGCATGAGTCGATCATTGTCGGCAATACGGTGCTCTATGGCGCGATCCAAGGCGAGTGCTATTTCCGTGGCGTTGCAGGTGAGCGCTTCGCGGTGAGAAACTCCGGCGCGATTGCGGTTGTCGAAGGCACTGGCGATCATGGTTGCGAATATATGACGGGCGGCATTGTTGTGGTGCTTGGCAAGACGGGGCGCAACTTCGCTGCCGGCATGTCGGGCGGTATCGCCTATGTGCTCGACGAAGAAGGCAATTTCCCAGAGCGCTGCAACATGGCGATGGTGGAACTCGAACCTGTTGCCGAGGAAGAGGAGCTTAACCAGCGCCTCAACCATTCCTCCGGCGACCTCGAAGGCCATGGCCGCGTCGATGTCATGGGCGACATGACGCGCCATGATGCCGAGCGTCTCCATATGCTGATTGAAAATCACGCGCGCTACACGGGCTCGACCCGCGCGCGGGAAATCCTCGATCATTGGGATGACTACAAGGGCAAATTCCGCAAAGTGATGCCGGTCGAATATCGCCGCGCACTGAAGGAATTGATGGCCGAGAACGAGAACCAACCTTTAGCGGTTGCGGGAGAGTAAGATGGGCAAGGTAACAGGCTTTCTGGAAATCGACCGTCGCGATCGGCGTTATGCGCCCGCGTCAGACCGCATCCGCCATTATAAGGAATTCGTGATCCCGCTCTCGGAAGAAGCGACGAAGGATCAGGCCGCGCGTTGCATGAATTGCGGTATTCCCTATTGCCACAATGGCTGTCCGGTAAACAATCAGATCCCCGATTGGAATGATCTTGTTTATCACAATGATTGGCAGGAAGCGTCGCGCAACCTGCACTCGACGAATAATTTTCCCGAGTTCACGGGTCGCGTCTGCCCTGCTCCTTGCGAGGCAAGCTGCACGCTGAATTTGAACGACAGCCCCGTCACGATCAAATCAATCGAATGCGCCATTGTTGATCGCGCATGGGAAGAAGGCTGGCTGGCACCAGAGCCTGCAGCAAAGCTGACCGGTAAGCGCGTTGCCATTATCGGCTCGGGCCCTGCAGGCCTAGCGAGCGCGCAGCAGCTCGCACGTGCAGGCCATGAAGTGCATGTCTTTGAGAAGAACGGTAAAGCGGGCGGCCTGCTTCGTTACGGCATTCCAGACTTCAAAATGGAAAAGCATCTCATCGACCGTCGCGTGGCGCAGATGGAAGCCGAAGGCGTTGTGTTCCATTACAATATGCATATTGGCATCGACAAATCGCTCGAAGAGCTCAAGGCGTCTTATGATGCCGTGATCTTGGCGGGCGGTTCTGAAAAGCCACGCGATCTTCCCGTTCCGGGCCGTGACCTGAAGGGCATCCATTTCGCGATGGAATTTTTGCCCCAGCAGAACCGTCGCGTCTCGCACGAGCCCTTAAAATCGAATGAGCCAATCTTAGCCAATGGTAAGCATGTGGTTGTTATTGGCGGTGGCGATACGGGTTCGGATTGCATCGGTACCTCGATCCGTCAGGGCGCTTTGTCGGTGACGCAAATCGAAATCATGCCGCGTCCGCCGGAGAAAGAAGACAAGCTCCTGACCTGGCCAAACTGGCCAATGAAGATGCGCACCTCTTCTTCGCAAGAAGAAGGCGCAGAGCGAGACTTTGCGGTGAATACGGTTTCTTTCTCAGGTGAAGATGGCGCAGTGAAAATCCTTCATTGCGTGCGCGTCGATGAAAAGTTCAAACCGATTGCCGGATCGGAATTCGAGTTGAAGGCGGATCTCGTTCTGCTCGCCATGGGCTTTGTCGCACCGAATGCGGAAGGCATGTTATCGGAAGCGCAGGTCAAGCTTGATCCGCGCGGCAATGTCTTGGCCGATATGGTGGCTTATAAATCCAGCGTCGATAAGGTGTTCGCCTGTGGCGACATGCGGCGTGGCCAATCGCTCGTTGTTTGGGCGATCCGTGAAGGACGCCAAGCAGCCCACAGTGTTGACAAGCATTTGATGGGTAAGACAACGCTGCCGCGGTGAAATTAAAGCATTTCCCTCTCCCGAAAGTGAGAGGGAAGATACACCCTCACCTAACCCGCAACGCTTCCAATACCCGACGGCCAGCATATCCGTCGGGTCGTAGGCCGCGTTTATCTTGAAAGTCACGAATGGCATCGCGCGTGCGCGAGCCGATGCGACCGTTCGGCTCACCGACATCATAGCCGAGGGATGTGAGCGCTTGCTGAAGTTCAATGCGCTGCTGAAGGCCTAAGATCGGATCTTCAACAGGCCATGTGCCATGAAGCGGGGCTGCTCCGTAAATCCGATCACCCAGCATGGCGACGCCCAAAGCATAGGCATCGGAATTGTTATATCGTTTGATCACGTCGTAATTATTGGTCACAAGAAAAGCCGGACCATCCGCCCCTGCGGGGAAAAACAAATTGGCTTCACCCGAACGCGGCATAACATGGCCATCGGCGGTACGGACGCCTTGTCGCGACCATTCCTCGAAGGATGCATGGTGCATGTGATAATCGAAGCCATGCGGGATCGTAACTTCAAAGCCCCAAGGCAAGCCTGCCTGCCAACCGTTCTGTTTGAGGTAATTGGCGGTGGAGGCCAACGCATCCGGCACATTCGTCCAGATATCCTTTTTGCCATCACCATCAAAATCGACAGCGAATTTCTGAAACGATGACGGCATAAATTGGGTCTGCCCCATTGCCCCCGCCCATGAGCCTTTGAAATCGGCGCGGGCGACGTGGTGCTGCTGCAAGATCAAGAGAGCGCTGATCAGCTCGTCCCGGAAATAGGTGCCGCGATACCCCACCGATGCCAGCGTGGCGAGCGAGCGGATAATATCCTTGCCACCCGTAAAACCGCCGAAATTGGTTTCCATCCCCCACACGCCCAGCACAACCTCCCGGTCAACACCGAAGCGTTGCTCGATGACATCGAGCGTGTTTGAATTCACATTGGCTAATTTTGAGCCCCGCTCCAAGCGATTAGCCGAGACGGCGGATGCCAGATATTCCCAAATCGGTTTGACGAATTCGGACTGCTTTTTGGTGAGATCGATAACGTCCTGATCGGGCGTTAATCCGGCAAAAGCACTTAAAAAAGTGTCACGCGAGACCCCGCGGGCTTGGGCAACCGGCCAAAGGCGGTCGATAAAGGCTCTAAAGGGCTGCGTTTTTGCGGTGGATTCGGCCTTTTGCGGGTTACCGGCATAAGCGGCCGTAATAGGCGTTACACCGTCCAGGCAGAGGGTTAAAGCCGCGATATATCCAAAAAGACGAAAATTGACCGACATTTTGTTCCCAATTCGGTTGATTGGGGAACATATTGGGGTCCGAATAGTTTATTTTTTCTTGATCCTTCTTCCTTTTAACCCGTTAGGAAGCACAAAGATTTCCGTCTCAGCGAAAATACGTTAGAGGGAAGAGATACTTTGCTTCTTACCACCTCCGAATCGGCTTGATCATGCAACGCATCCGCAAAGCTATCTTTCCCGTCGCTGGACTTGGTACCCGTTTTTTACCTGCCACCAAGGCCGTGCCGAAAGAAATGCTGACGGTGGTGGATCGTCCGGTTATCCAACACGTGGTCGATGAAGCCCGCGCTGCCGGCATTGAACAGTTCATCTTTGTTACCGGCCGCAACAAAGGCGCCATTGAAGACCATTTCGACATCGCGTTCGAATTGGACCGCACCTTAAAAGACCGCCACCGCGAAGTAGACCTTAGCGAACTCGCCCATGATTTGCCGATCGCCGGATCCGCAAGTTTTACAAGGCAGCAAGAACCGCTTGGGCTTGGTCATGCGGTATGGTGCGCGCGGCACTTGATCGGCGATGAGCCCTTTGCGGTTTTGCTTCCGGATATGCTGCATCAAAGCGCGGTACCTTGCCTCAAATCAATGATCGAAGCGCATTCATCCGTCGGCGGAAATATGATTGGCGTCTATCGCGTGCCGAATGAGGAAACGCACCGTTACGGCATTGTGGATGTTGATCAAGGTTCGGCCCATGCACTGCCGATTAAAGCTATGGTCGAAAAGCCAAAGCAGGGTACCGCGCCTTCAAATCTGGCGATTTCTGGACGCTATCTGTTGTCATCGAAAATTTTTGACTTGCTCGCTACGCAACCGCGTGGTGCGGGTGGTGAAATTCAGCTCACCGATGCAATGGTCTCGTTACATGGCTTAGAACCATTTTACGCGCATGTCTTTGAAGGGCGCGTTCACGACACCGGAACCAAACTCGGATTTTTAACGGCAAACGTCGCTTACGCCTTGGATCGTCATGATCTGTGCGATGAGTTTCGTGCCGCTCTCAAGACGATCATCTAAAGGACCCTATCTTGGCGCATCAATCGGCAATTTTATCGGCTCAACGCACGCTTTCAACAGAAGCAACAGGACTGCAGCTTCTTCATGATGCGATGGGCGCGGAACTTGGTCAGGCGTTTGCTCTAGCGGTCGAGACTATTCTGGCGGCACCTGGTCGCGTGATCATTTCCGGCATGGGAAAGTCGGGCCATGTTGGCCGAAAAATTGCGGCGACGATGGCATCAACCGGAACGCCTGCGCATTTTGTTCATCCTGGCGAAGCAAGCCACGGCGATCTCGGGATGATTCAACCCGATGATGTGATTTTAGCGATGTCGTGGTCGGGTGAATCATCGGAATTGGCGGATATCATCGCCTATGCGCGCCATAATAACGTAAAGCTCATTGGTATTACGTCGCGCGCCGATAGCTCGCTCGGGGTTGGTTCGCATATTTGTTTATGCCTGCCCAAGGCACAGGAAGCATGCCCGAACGGACTTGCACCTACGACATCAACAACCATGCAATTGGCGCTTGGCGACGCACTGGCTGTCGCCTTGTTGGAAAGCCGCGGGTTCACGTCGCAGGATTTTCGTCGTTATCACCCAGGCGGAAAGCTTGGCGCGCAATTGCGTCAAGTATCGGCCGTCATGCATACGGGTGATCGCTTGCCGCTGATCCAATTGGGCAAGAAAATGTCCGAAGCGATTGTGACCATCAGCGCCAAGGGCTTGGGTTGTGTCATCGTGGTTACGCCGGACTCAAAAATTGCAGGCCTCGTAACGGATGGCGATTTGCGCCGTCACATGGCGCCCGATCTGCTGGGTCGGTCGGTTGACGAGATCATGACAAAATCGCCTAAGACCGTTTCGCCTGACCTCTTGATCGCGGAAGCGCTTGAGATCATGGAAAGCCGGAAGATCAGCTCGCTCGTCGTTGTTGAAAACGAACACCCCGTTGGGGTAATTCATATTCTCGATCTGCTGCGTATCGGGGCGGCTTGATTAGATCCAGCCTTGCAACTCGCGGCGAACGACTTCTTCAATCACGTCAATGCCCGGCTCTGAATCATTCAAGCAAGGCACATAGGCGAATTTCTCGCCTCCATGATGCATGAAATGCTCGCAGTTCTCGCCTTCGATTTCCTCTAACGTTTCGAGGCAATCGGCGGCAAAGCCCGGTGCAATGACAAGTACCTTCTTAATACCCTTGGCGGGTAATTCGCCCATCGTGTCGATGAGATAGGGTTTAAGCCATTCTTCCGTTCCGAAACGGGATTGGAAGCAAACCATGAATTTATCTTTCGATAGCCCAAGCGCCTCGCGCAAGAGACGGCCCGTTTTCATGCATTGGCAATGATAGGGATCGCCCTTCATCAAATAGGATTTCGGCACGCCGTGGAAGGAGGCCACAATCATATCGGGTTCAAAATCGAGCGTCGCCTGCTTGGCTCGAATCGAGGTGACGAGCGACTGAATATAGGCTGGATCATCATGCCAAGGGGCCGCAACACGGACGGCTGGCTGCCAGCGCATCTGCATCAGCGTTTCAAAGGCTTTGTCGCACGCGGTGGCAGACGTTGCGGCACAGGATTGCGGATAGAGCGGCACGAGAAGAATACGGTCGCACCCTTCCGCCTGAAGCGCCTTGATCCGGTCTGGCGTTGAGGGATTGCCGTAGCGCATGCCCCAATCCACCACGAGACGATCATCGACGCTTTTTAACCGCTCCGCCAATTTTTCGGCCTGCGCGCGTGTAATGGTCTTGAGCGGGCTTTCATTGCGTTCTTTATTCCAGATCGTGTCATAATCCTTGCCCTTTCGGCCAGGACGCACGGTCAGAATGATCAAATTGAGGATCGGCCACCACAAGAGCCGCGGAACTTCAATGACGCGACGATCCGATAAAAATTCCTTCAGATAGCGGCGCATGGACCAATAATCGGTCGCATCCGGCGTGCCAAGATTGAGCAATAAGACACCAATCTTGCCCAATTTAACAGGCGGATGGTCTACGGGAAGCTGAATATCCGCGTGGCGGGCCGGAGGGTGTACGATTGCAGTCATTAAAAAACCTCGTTAGGGCCGGCCAAAACGTCCACCCGCATATCAATACGTTTAAACGACCAGTCGGATTGTCAAAAGCGTGATTTGGCGATGAAAGGCAAGCTTCTCCTGTCAATTGAAAGGGAATGGCGGGATTTTCTGAGGAAAGCTTGCACCATTAAAGCGTTCAGGGTAGTTCGATAGGGTAAATTTTTTTAAGGGACATCTGAAATGGCTAAGTCTGGCCCCATCAAGTTCAAGAATTTGCTCACGCTGGTCAGCGTCGGCATTCTCGTCGGGACGGAATTTATCGGCGTGGCGATTGCCGCCGGTTGGGCCATTGCAGGCCTGTTTCAGCTTGGAAATACCATTGCTCTCGTTCTTATGGCCGCGTTTGGCCTTGTTAGCCTGTACGCGCTTTTTGAATTCATGAAACGCGCGATTTCGCTAGAGCCTGTTCGGGGCTGATCCAAAAAACGAAATGTTATAATATTACATTTTGCTTTCTATGAGCGACGCAAAATGATAGAGGATAGGCCTCTTTCACGCTGCCTTGGTCCGATGCCTCATAGCCACAACCACCATAATCACGCCGTTTCATTGCCACAGGCAAGTGCTAGCGTGCCTGTATCGTTGATGCAAATGTCGGTGACGGCCCGCCTTTTGGGCGCTTTGGCGATCATCGCCTTGATATGGCTGGGCGTTCTGGCGGTGCTTTTATGACCATCCCTCGCGCCGGCTCTGTTCAATTGGACGATGTGACCCTCGGCTATGATCGGCATCCGGCGGTGCATCATGTGAGCGGCTGTTTTAAAGCCGGAAGCCTAACCGCCGTGATTGGACCAAATGGCGCGGGTAAATCGACACTGTTAAAGGCGATTGCTGGCATGCTGCGACCCTTAAGCGGGACGATTGCGAGGGCATCGGAGACGTCCCGCCTCGCCTATTTGCCGCAATTGGCTGAGCTTGATCGCGATTTCCCTATTTCGGTGGAGGATCTCGTAGGGACAGGCTTTTGGCGGAAAATCGGACCCTTTCGGCGCTATGGGCGCGAGGATCGGCTGTTGATTGACGAGGCTTTGGAAAAAGTCGGCCTGGCGGGCTTTAACAAGCGCATGTTGGGAACGCTCTCCGGCGGCCAATTGCAACGCGTCCTCTTTGCGCGGTTGATGGTGCAGGACGCCGAGATGATCCTCATCGATGAGCCTTTTGCAGCCATCGATACCAAAACGGTCAGCGATTTGATGGGTTTGGTCCGACATTGGCATGGTGAGGGGCGAACGATTATCGCCGTCCTCCATGATATGGGCCTCGTAGCCGAATTTTTTCCGGACTCTTTGCTCCTGGCCCGTGAATGTGTGGCGTGGGGGGCGACTTCACACGTCTTAACGCCGGATCATCTCGCAAAAGCCCGCTCCATGATCGAAGCGAATGATCCGCATGCCGATGAATGCGAGCGCGCGGCATGACCGGTTTTTCCTATCTTTATGATCTTCTGATCACGCCCTTTACCGACTTTGCCTTTATGCGGCGCGCTCTGGTTGGCTCCATTGCGCTTTCCATTGGGGCCTGTCCGATTGGCGTTTTTTTGATGCTTCGGCGCATGAGCCTTGTCGGCGATGCGATGGCACACGCGATTTTGCCGGGCGCTGCCCTTGGTTATCTCTTTGCCGGATTATCGCTCGGATTTATGACCGCCGGAGGCTTGATCGCGGGCTTTGTTGTGGCGCTGCTCGCGGGCCTTGTGACCCGTGTTACGATCTTGAAAGAAGACGCGGCGCTTGCATCCTTTTATCTGATCTCGCTCGCTGGCGGCGTCGTGCTCGTTTCCTTGCGCGGTTCAAATGTCGATTTGCTGCACGTGCTATTTGGGTCGGTGCTGGCCTTAGATGACATCACGTTGCTATTGCTCGCGGCTTCTACAACGGTCAGCCTGCTTGCTCTTGCTGTGCTGTTCAGGCCACTGGTCTTGGAATGCGTTGACCCCTTGTTTTTACGGACTGTGAGCCAAAGCGGAAGCGTATCGCATTTCGGTTTTTTGGCCCTTGTGGTGCTTAATCTTGTCGCTGGGTTCCATGCGCTGGGCACGCTACTTTCGGTAGGGCTGATGATGGTACCAGCCTTTGCAGCGCGTTTCTGGAGCGCGACTTTGGATGGCATGATCCTGATTGCAACCTTAATCGGAATGGTTTCAAGCGGATTGGGTATTGTGATTTCCTATCACGCGGGCACACCGACGGGGCCGACGATTATTTTATCCGCTGGCGGGCTTTATCTGCTTTCGATCCTGTTCGGGCGAAGAAACGGGCTTATCCTTCGCCTATTGCCCCGCAAGCATTTGGCCGCGTGATGTTGCGGCTTTTAGCGCCCTATCTATTCTTGGGCTTATTATTCGGCACACCCGCCTATGCGGTGCAGCCTGTTCCCGTTGTGGCAAGCTTTTCTATTCTGGGAGATCTTGTTCACCAGATTGGTGGCGACCGTGTAAGCGTTGATACGCTTGTCGGGCCTGAAGAAGATGCCCATGTATTTGACCCCGCTCCACGCGATGCGGCACGTCTTGCGGCGGCGAAACTTGTGATCATCAATGGATTGGGTTTTGAGGGGTGGATTGATCGGTTGATCAAGGCCTCTGGCGGAACACCCCGGCTTGTGATTGCCTCTGTGGGGATTTCATCCCACCGCGCCTTGATCGATGGACACGAGAGGATCGATCCGCATGCTTGGCAGGATGTCAGCAATGTACGGATCTATGCTCGAAACATTGCCGATGCTTTGATTGCCAGTGATCCTGACGGCGGCGGCTTCTATCGCGCCAATTTGGCCCGCTTTGATGCCGAGCTTGCCGCTCTTGATGATGAAATTCGAACAGCCATTTCAGCAATTCCGCCCGAGAGGCGCAAAATCGTCACGACCCATGATGCTTTTGGCTATTTCGCACTGGCCTATGGCGTTGAGATGATAGCTCCTCAAGGCGTTTCAACGGAGGCGGAAGCATCGGCCAAAGACGTGGCTCGCATCATTCGACAGGTTCGATCCGAAAAAATCCCGGCTGTTTTTCTGGAAAATGTCATAGATCCTCGCTTGGCACAGCAAATAGCGGCCGAATCCGGCGCGCGCATTGGCGGAAAATTATATTCCGACGCAATTTCCAAGGAAAATGCACCCGCAGGGACTTACATCGCCATGATGAAAGCCAATATAAGGGAACTAACCAAGGCGCTGATGCCGTAAATGGGCTGGCCCACTTTTCCATCCGGAGAACGCAATGTCTGATAAAATTCCTGTCACCGTGCTTACCGGCTATCTTGGCGCAGGCAAAACAACGCTTCTGAACCGCATACTCACCGAACCGCATGGCAAGAAATTCGCTGTCATTGTGAATGAGTTTGGCGAGATCGGGATCGACAATGACCTCGTGGTCGGCGCGGATGAAGAAGTGTTCGAAATGAACAATGGTTGCATTTGCTGCACCGTGCGCGGCGATCTGATCCGCATCATCGAGGGCTTGATGAAGCGCAAGGGTAAGTTTGACGCCATCATCGTTGAAACGACTGGACTTGCCGATCCGGCACCAGTTGCGCAAACATTCTTTGTCGATGAAGACGTCTCCGCCCGCGCGCGGCTTGATGCCGTGATCACAGTTGTTGATGCACGCTGGCTCAAAGACCAACTTAAAGACGCGCCTGAAGTTAAAAACCAGATCGCGTTTGCCGATGTGATTGTCTTAAATAAAATTGATTTGGTCAGCGCCGACGAACTCGTCGATGTCGAAAAAAATATCCGCGCCATCAATGCCTATGCCACCATCCATAAAACAACCCGTTCGGCAGTTTCGCTGGATGCAGTGCTCGGCAAAAATGCATTTGATCTTGACCGCATTTTGGATATTGCGCCTGAGTTTTTAGAAGACGTTCATGTGCATCACGATGAGAGCGTGCAATCGGTCGCGATTAATCTCCCGGGTGACATCGATCCCGAAAAATTCATGCCTTGGCTGAACGAATTTACTCAAGCTGAAGGCCCCAATATCCTGCGCTGCAAAGGTATTCTTTCCTTCAAAGACGAGCCAAAGCGGTTTGTGTTCCAAGGCGTGCATATGATTTTGGACGGCGATCTTCAGCGCGATTGGAAGGCTGATGAAGTCAGACAATCAAAGATGGTCTTTATCGGACATAAGCTTAATCGCGCGGTGATCGAGAAAGCGGTTGAGGCCTGCCGCGTATGATCGATGCGTCCGAGTCGCTAACACAACGGGTCGAGCCGATTGAGGCGGGCGAACACGTTATTGCCGCGCGCTTTATCGGCGAGCAACCGGTACTGGCTTTAGCCGGTGGAACGGTGCTGCTGGGCATGAACCATCAACGCGTTCAGCCGCATGGCGACGCCGCTATTCTAGTTGCAAGCTCTGATGACACGATGCTGCTAACGGGCGGTGATGATGGCAAAATTATCAGCACCAAACCCGATGGTAGCTCGACAGTTTTAGGTGATGAAAAAGGCAAATGGATTGATGCGGTAGCCATAGGCGCTTCCGGCTCAACCGCATGGTCAACGGGCAAGAAAGTTGTGGCACGCGATGGCAAGGGTGCCTTGAAAGAATGGCTCGCGCCGACAACCGCGCAAGGGCTTTGCTTTGCTCCCAAAGGATATCGGTTGGCCATCAGCCATTATAATGGCTCGAGCCTTTGGTTTCCGAATACTGAGGGCAAGCCTGAGTTTCGGGAATGGAAGGGCTCGCATCTGGATGTCACCTTCTCGCCGGATGGACGCTTTCTTGTAACCTCGATGCAAGAGAACACACTGCATGGTTGGCGTTTGGCAGACGGCAAAGATATGCGGATGTCGGGCTATCCCTCAAAAACGCGCAGCTTCTCGTGGTCGCATGACGGGTATTGGCTGGCGACATCCGGTGCTGATGCCGCGATTATTTGGCCCTTCAAAGACAAAGATGGCCCGATGGGCAAAGCGCCGCGCGAATGTGGCGTAAGGCATTCTAAAGTGAGCGCCGTATCCTTTCATCCACGCGCACTAGTTGTCGCCATCGGCTATGAAGACGGCTGCATCTTGCTATGCCGCTTAACCGACAGCGCCGAATTGCTGGTGCGACCTGCCGTTCAAAACGAAGGCCGCATCACATCGATGGGATGGAACAAGACCGGCAACCGCATGGTTTTTGGAACGGAAGAAGGTGCCGCCGGTGTTTTGACGCTGCCCTAAAGACAGCGCCAGAAAATAGCCTCAACGCACCAATATGTTCCGGAACTGCCACGGATCCGATGGATCAATATCCTCGGGGAACAAGCCTGGGCGGCCTTTTAGCGGCGTCCAATCCGTATAGTGACCTTCGATCGAACCGAGATACGGCGTCTGCACTTCTAGACAGCGACGGAAGTCCATATCGTCGGCTTCAACAATTCCCGCATTGGGGTTTTCAAGCGCCCATACCATGCCAGCCAGAACAGCTGACGTTACCTGCATACCTGTCGCATTCTGATAGGGAGCAAGCTTGCGCGTTTCCTCAATCGATAGACGCGAACCATACCAATAGGCATTCTTGCCGTGGCCATAGAGCAGAACGCCGAGTTCATCCATGCCATCGACGATTTCATTCTCGTCGAGAATTTTCCACTCGGGCTGACGTGCCCCTTCCTGCCCAAACATTTCATGCAGCGACAAGACGGCATCATCGCACGGGTGATAGGCGTAATGACAGGTTGGGCGATAGACCGCCTCTCCAGATGCATCTCGAACGGTCAGATAATCAGCAATTGAGATCGCCTCATTATGCGTGACCAAGAAACCATATTGCGCCCCCGGTGTCGGCGTCCATGAACGCACACGGGTATTGGCGCCGGGTTGCATCAAATAGATGGCAGCTTGGCATCCCGTCTCATGGGTACGGCTATTTTCGGGCATCCATTTTTCATGGCTACCCCAGCCCAATTCTGCAGGCTGCAAGCCTTCCGAAATAAAGCCCTCAACCGACCACGTGTTGACAAACATGCCACGCTTTTTTGGCGTGTTGGCGCGCTGCGTATCGCGCTCGGCAATGTGAATTCCCTTCACGCCTAGACGTTGCGCCAGCATTGCCCATTCGGCCTTGGTCGTTGGCTCTGAACCTGAAAGGCCAATGTCTTTTTGGAGATTAAGCAAGGCCTGTTTGACAAACCACGAAACCATCCCCGGGTTAGCGCCACAGCACGAAACCGCCGTAGGCCCGCCGGGCGAACGGCGACGCAGATCGAGAATGATTTCGCGCAACGCATAATTCGAGCGATCACCAGGGCCCTTTGATTGATCGAAGTAAAAGCCGAGCCAAGGCTCCGCCACCGTATCGATATAAAGGGCGCCCAAAGAACGCGCTAAATCCATAATGTCGTGTGACGACGTATCGACCGATAGGTTAATGCAGAAGCCCTGCCCCCCACCCGCCGTCAAAAGCGGCGATAACATCTCGCGGTAGTTCTCGCGCGTCACAGCGGATTGAATGAATTTAATCCCGCGCTCGTCCAGAAGACCGCGATCAGCATCCGATGGATCGATGACCACCAAACGCTTTGAGTCAAAATCGATATGACGCTCAAGTAAAGGCAACACACCGCGGCCAATTGAGCCAAAGCCAATTAGAACAACAGGGCCATCAATACGGGCTAACATCTTCTTATCGACCAAGATCCATACCTCTTAAACTACTAATAAGCCGGCTTTATTACCGGCTTATATTCTTCCATTCACCCGTTTCAGGTCAATTCTTACTCTAAATCTTATGCGGCCTGCCGCAATATTTCATCTTTTCCAGCCACTGGATTGGACTGGGCATCCATCGAGGCCCGTTCACCCGTTGCTGTTACGAGGCCAAAAGCGCGCGAAAGGGCCCCGGCCTTTAGTTCTAGTCCCAAAAACCGCTCACGCTCGACCGGACCCGGCAACCAGAGGCCATCGGTCAATGCAACGGAAAAGCCAAAGCGGGTATAATAGGCAGCATCACCCACCAAAATGACGGCGGAGTGACCGGCAAGCGATGCACGATTCAGTGCGGCCCGCATCAAACGTGCGCCAATGCCTTTCGAATGCATGGACTTTGCAACGGCCAAAGGCCCCAAGACGAGCGCGTCCGATACGCCACCAAGGGTGACGTGCCAAAGCCGAACAGTACCAACGATTTCACCGTCGACTTCCGCGACGAGTGAGAGACCCTTCGCAGGTAAGCGACCGGTCCGCAGACGCTCACAGGTTTTCTCAAAACGCTCTAAACCAAACGCCTCATCTAAAAGTGCTTCACGTGCGGACATATCAGCAAAGTTTTCTTCGCGAATCGTAATCATGTCTGAACTCCCAGCAGGGCACCGAAGGCCCTGGCCATTCCGAATGTCTAAAAGGGTGACAGAAGGACAGGTTCGGCAAACGAGCCGCCGAACCTTGAGGATTGACGCGTTAAGCGTCGTTTCAGATCGTGTAAGATCGAAGGGGTGGAAAGCCGTTAAACGCGACAGCCGAATAGGTCGTCGTATAGGCGCCCGTACCTTCGATCAGGACCTTATCGCCGATCTGAAGCGAGACCGGCAATAAATAAGGTGCCTTTTCATAGAGCACGTCGGCTGAGTCGCAGGTTGGACCGGCCAACACGCAAGGAGCCGTTTCGGATCCATCGTGGCGGGTGCGGATCGGATAGCGGATCGCCTCGTCCATGGTTTCGGCAAGGCCACCGAATTTACCGATGTCGAGATAGACCCAACGCACGTCGTCCTCTTCCGACTTCTTCGAAATCAGAACGACTTCCGATTCAATGATCCCCGCATCACCCACCATGCCGCGGCCTGGCTCAATTATGGTTTCTGGCAAATCATTGCCAAAATGCTTCACAAGGCCGCGAAAAATGGCTTCGCCATAGCTTTCGACGCCGGGAACGGGCTTGAGATATTTCGCCGGAAAACCACCGCCGAGATTGACCATCGAGAGGTGCATGCCGCGCTCAGCGCATTCACGGAAAATGGCCGAAGCGGAACCAAGCGCTTGATCCCAAGCCTCGACATTGCCCTGCTGCGAGCCAACGTGAAACGAAACGCCATAGGCTTCGAGGCCAAGGCGATGGGCGTGCTCAAGCACATCGGCTGCCATTTCAGGAACGCAGCCAAATTTACGGGAGAGCGGCCATTCGGCTCCGGCACCGTCGCATAAAATGCGGCAGAACACGCGGGCTTCTGGCGCGGCGCGGGCGACTTTATCCACTTCGGCAACGCAATCGACGGCAAAAAGACGAACGCCAAGCGTATAGGCGGTCGCGATATCGCGCTCTTTCTTGATCGTATTGCCAAATGAAATGCGATCGGCTGTTGCACCGGCGGCAAGCGCCATCTCGACTTCGACGACCGAAGCCGTATCAAAGCAAGAGCCCATCGAGGCAAGCAAGCGCAAAATTGCCGGATCAGGATTGGCCTTCACCGCGTAATAAACGCTGGTATCCGGCAAAGCCCGCGCAAAGGTCTGATAATTGTCGCGAACGACGTCTAGATCAACAACAACGCAAGGACCATCCTCACGACGGGTGCGTAAAAATTCACGAATGCGTGCGGTCATGGCACGAACTCCCCTCAAACGAAGCCATTGGCTTCCTATTACAGAACATCGGGTGACGACTTCCCGGACCGGCGCGTTGGAAACGCCAGAGGGGTCGGTTCAACCGCGTGAACTGCCTTAGATTGGAAGGGAGATCCCCGCCGCACTGTTGGCAAGATGGACAAGCCTCTTCGGGTTCTCTGCCTTTGGAGGGCAAAGAGAGACGAAAAAGCCCGCTCCGTCGTTGCT